>WYBB01000179.1 GCA_011526585.1 Deltaproteobacteria bacterium | reverse complement strand
ACCGCCACCGGCTCGAGGCCGTAGCGGTCGCGCAGAAGCCCGACGCCCCCCCAGGCGGCGACCGGGTCGTTGGCGGCGAGCACGATGGCGGTGAACGAGGCGGCGAGCTCGCGGTCCTCGAGGATCGCGTCGACGCCGTAGGCGCCGAGCAGGCCGTCGCCGAGCTCGACGACGATCGCGTCGGGCCGCTCGGCGGCCAGGCGCGAGAGCAGCACGCGGGTGACCCGGTCGGCGTTGGCGCGCGTCGTCGAGACCACGCCGAGATCGGTGAAGATCGCCGTGCGCCGCGCGCCGGCGTCCTCCATGGCGAGCACGTCGCGGCGCAGCGAGACGCCGGTCGCCTTGAAGGCGTCGATCGTCGTGCCGTGGTGGGCGAGCTCGCGCACGATGGCGCAGGCCGCCGCGGTCTTGCCCGCGCTCATGCAGGTGCCGACCAGCGCGACGACCGGCACGCCGCCGGTCGCGAGCGGCGGCGCCTCGGGCAGCGGCTCGCGCGCGATGCGCGCCGGCCGGCCGATGCGCTCGCCGAGGTAGGGGAACTCGAGCACGGCGCCGAGCACCTCGCACTCGAACGGCCGGCCGAGGTCGGGGTTGACCGAGTCGCAGTGGCCGATCACGCCCCCCAGGTTGAGCAGGTTGACCTCGTCGCCCGGCCCCAGCGCCGTGGGCAGCCGGCCGGAGTAGCCGAACAGCGCGTGGCGGTGGCCGAGCGCGCCGGCGACCACGTCGCCGCGCTTGACCTGGGCCATGCGGCCGCTCGGCAGCTCGAGCTGGTTGTAGGTCGACTTGTCGTTGCCGACCCGCACGGCGACCACCACCCCCTCCTCGCAGGGGATCTCGGGGGTCAGGCGCACCTCGCGCTTGAGCGCGCAGTTGCGCGTCACCGAGGCGATCTTGTCGAGCGTCACGCTCTTCATGGCGCTCCCTCCCCGGAAGCGGCGCGCGCGGCGAGCTCGCCGGCGAGCGCGACGATGCGCGAGAAGCCCTTGGCGTCGGCGCCGCTCCACTCGCCGGCCACCTCGCCGTAAGCGCCGCGCGACGCCTTCATCAGCGAATGGGGGGAGGCGACCCCCTCGACGAAGAGCTGCCCCGACCGGAAGAGGAGCTGGACGCCGCCGGTGACCCGCGCCTGCGAGGAGGCGAGGAAGGCCTCGAGGTCGCGGCCGACCGGCTCGAGCAGCTGCCCCTCGTGCACCAGGTCGCCGTAGAGCGCGGCGACCGTCTCCTTGGCGCGCAGCTGGCGGCCGGTGAGCACCAGCTTCTCGAGCTCGCGGTGGGCGGCGAGGATCGTCTCGGCCGCCGGCGCCTCGTAGGCGACCCGCCCCTTGATGCCGAGGATCGTCTCGCCCAGATGGATGCCGCGGCCGATGCCGAAGCGTCCGGCGTCGCGCTCGAGCCGCTCGAGCAGGGCGACCGGCGCGAGCCGCTCGCCGTCCCAGGCGACCGGCAGACCGCGCTCGAAGGCGAGCGCGTGGCGCTCGGGCGCGCGCGGCGTCGCGAAGGCGCCGCGCGTCACCACCCAGGCCTCCTCGGGCAGCGGCGTCTCGCTCGACAGCGTCTCGCGGCCGCCGATGGTCGTCCCCCAGAGGCCCCGGTTGACCGAGTAGGCGGCGCCGAAGGGGGGCACCGGCAGGCCGCGCGCCTCGAGGAAGGCGACCTCCTCGGCGCGCGACACGGGCTCGTCGCGGATCGGCGCCAGGATCTCGAGGCCGGGCGCGGCGGCGCGCAGCGCCACCTCGAAGCGGACCTGATCGTTGCCCGCGGCAGTCGAGCCATGGGCGACCGCCGTGGCGCCGAGCTCGCGGGCGACGCGGGCGACGACTTCCGCCTGCAGCGCCCGCTCGGCGCCCACCGAGATCGGGTAGGTGCCGCCGCGCCGGACGTTGCCCGCGATCAGGAAGCGCAGCACCCGGTCGAAGAGCTCCGCGCGCGCGTCGACGCGGCGGAAGGCGACCGCGCCGAGCGCCCGCGCGCGCCGCTCGAGGTCGCCCGCCGCGGCGGCGTCGAGGCCGCCGGTGTCGACCGTGACCGCGACCACCTCGCGGCCGCTCTCCTCGGCGAGCTTCGGCACGAGGTAGGACGTGTCGAGGCCGCCGGAGAAGGCGAGGACGATCGGCGCGCTCATGCGAGCCCCGAGCGCAGCAGCCGGCGCAGCCGCTCGACCACGCGGCGCTGGTCGCGAGCGTTGGGTGTCGCGAGGAAGATCGTGTCGTCGCCGGCGACCGAGCCGACCAGCTCGGGCCAGCCGGCGCGGTCGACGCCGATGGCGACCGTCTGCGCCGCGCCCATGGTGGTCAGCACCACCACGAGGTTGGGCCCGGCGGTGCGCACGTCGACCAGGAAGTGCGCCAGCTCGGCGAGCGCATCGACCGTCTCGGCGCCCAGCTCGCCCGGCAGCACGTAGCGCCCAGCGACCTTGGCGACCCCGAGATCGCGCAGGTCGCGCGAGATCGACGACTGCGTCGCGACGTGCCCGCGCGCCGCGAGCTTGTTGGCGAGCACCCCCTGGCTCGCCACCCGCTCGCGCTTCAGGAGCGCCACGATCTCGCGCCGCCGCTCCTCCCGCTGCTCGACATCCGACGGCATCGCGCACCCTCCGTCCGCCAAAGGATGCGCATATTCATGCAGCACCGCCCCGATGTCAAGACCTTTCTCCGCCCTCGGGGGACACACACCGGGGACACTTTCGGGGGACACAGGCGCGGCTATCTCGGCGGGGTCCGCCCCCGGGGAGAGCCCGGCGCCTGCCGAGCCGGCCCGCCGGCAAACGCCGGCAATCGAGGCCGGTCCGTCTAGGGGGAATCGTGATTCGGGCATCCAGACTCAGCTTCGGCGCCTTCGGCGAGCACTCACGTGTGGAGATCCTCACCCGGCGACCGGCCCGACTCCTTACGGTCGTGAGATTGGGTGTCGCGATAGCTGAGGTCTGGGCAGTCGCTCGACATCTCGTCGGAGGCAGCCGACTCGGCTGCTCGCCGAACAGCACCACGAATGGGCCTTCGGTCGCCGCTACTTCTCCCTCGAGTCGCTCGCGCAACGCAATCCCGAGCTGAACACCCTGCCGCCCGACGATCGGCAGCCTCAGCTCCTACCCGCAGCCTGAGGCCTGCCACGTGCTGCGCCGCCACCCTCGTACGCCGCTTGACCGGACGTGGCCCCCCCCCGTCTAGAATCAACTGCAGTCTCCTGTTGTCCTGCAGTGCACGAAGTTAGCTTGCGATCTGGGGAGCGATATGAAAGCAAAGCCGAAGCCGCGCGTCCGCATTGGATTCTCCAACCTCACCCCAGGCGAGGCGGTCCGCCTCACCTTCGTCGCAGTAGCCGCTCTGCTGCTCGTGGCTCCAGCGAGCGGCGCCAGCGAGAGTAGGACTCGAGCGCTTCTGAGTGAAAGGTCTACACTGACCCTCGCATCGCTCTACTCTGAATACCAGCGCATCATGACCGCTAGCGGCCACGACCTCGAGATCCGGGTGACCGTGCGCGACACGTTCCTCGCTTCGGAATTCGGCCGGATCCGCCTCCGCGACGTGGCCACTACGGCGCCGGCCTGGCGTCTCTTTGCTTCACGCTCCAGTCACAGCGACGCTAGCGGCAGCGAACTCGACTGCACTTATCTCCTGCGTCGAGACGAAACTCTCGAAGGGGTTCCCGCCGAGGTGATGTCCTTCGCTGGGACCATCGAACAGGCGCTCGAGGTTCATTCAAGAGAAAACCTCGGCCTGGAGGGGCGCGACTTCGTTGGCGCTTCCACGGCAGAGGTTCACATTCGTCTCGACGCGTTCGCGCAAGAGTACTCGGTGCTCCTGTTCTGGATCGGTGATGCGGCGAGTATTCCCGTCGATTTCAGAATCGATGACATGGTGCTGCCCGACCTCATGGTCGTACAGGGTGAAGCCTGTCCTCTGTCGTCTCAGTGGGAGCTGCTCAGGCGCTCGACCGTAAAGCTCGAGCGGGCACGGCTGGCACAGGACCGGACCGGAGAAGAGAGTGTAGAGGCTGTGTGTGTCGAGTCGTCGAAAGAGTACACCTATCCTCGAAGCGTCAACTACAACAACCTTGGCCACTCGAGCGGAGAGCACCGCGGAGCGGGGAAACTCAACTACACCTGTGCCTGCCAGGCGAACTGTACGTCTTATGGCAATGGCGCTTGGGTGGAGACAACTTGTACGGACTCGGGCAGCATTGGTGGCTTGTGGACCCACAACCCGCGAATGTCGCAGATGATTCAATCGTCCGTTGTCCACAACGCGCTGACTGCAGGGGCGCGTCCCATGGGTACCGTCGGCTGCTTCATTCAGAAGTGCCCGTGGCCCCTCGGATGCGGAACGGGTGGCACAGTCTCCTTCAGCGTGGGCGTCTTCTCGATTACCGCCAGCTACTCGGGGCCCAATGAACTGTGGGACGGCCAGGTTCAATTCTCGGTGGAATGCGGCGCGTGCGACGAGGCACTTCCACTCGCACTTCGCGGTGGCCGGCCTGGTTACGGTCCATTCAATCTGAATCCGGACCCGGGCGGAATGGGATACCTCGCTCGCGAGACAGTGTTCTACTGCTACCCCATGTTTTCGTACAGCCCACTAGACTGCCAGGGAACACCAACCCCGTGTCTGATCGAGACCTGCACGGTCATCAACTAGCACGAGCATCGCGGGGGGCGCGCAGTGTCCGTTCGGCGTTTGGGCTCTGCTGTCGCCGAGAGTGCGAGCATTCCGAAGTCTCGACGGTAGACACACGCCGAGGACACACAGGAGGAGCACGTAGCGCAGCCGGTCCCCGAGGGGAGCTTGGCGCCTGCCGCGCCGGCCCGCCGGTAGAACGCTGGGAATCGAGGCCGGTCCATCGATCCGTCACCGGGGGAAGTCTCCGAGCACGGACCGACAGGTCCGCGCGCAGGAGAGCTTCTCCCCCCATCCGGTAGAGCACCGTCGAAACGAGCTGCGGGCCGGCGAACCGCGAGGACGAACGTCGGGACGGGGACACGGACCCAGCTGCGCTGGGACCATGTCCCCGGGCGGATGTCCTGTCCCCGGGCGAATGTCCTGTCCCCGAGCGGATGCGGTGTCCCTGGACGGGCGTCGAGGCGCCCGATCGGGGACATGAAGCTCGGCTTCGTCTCGCCGTCCCTCCGGTGGCCCTCGCTGGGACGGGGACACGGACCCGGTTGCGCCGGGAACATGTCCCCGAACGAACAACGGGGCGGGTCAGGCGCTGACCGGGTCGAGCTCGACGAAGTCGGGCGAGCGGGGGAGCGCAGCGAGCAGCTCGGCGAGCGCGGCGGGGGGCGCCACCAGGCGGCGCCGGGCGAGGTCGAGCCAGCCGCCGAAAGAGACGACGCGCGCCACGGGCCTGCCGTCCGGCCGGAAGAACTCGTTGACCAGCCGCATGCGCGAGCCGTCCGGAGCCAGCCCGCCGATCGTGAAGGTGACGTCGTAGGGGTCGAGCAGCCGTAGCTCCCGGTAGTAGTCGACCTCGTCGCGCGAGACCACCGGCCCGAGCCCGAGCCGCGCGAACTCCGACAGCGGGTAGCCGTGCTCGGCGAAGCAGGAGAAGCGGACGTCGACCACCGCGTCGAGGTAGGCGGTGTTGGCCATGTGCGCGTTCGAATCGAGGTCGCCCCAGCGCACGTAGAGGCGGCGGCGGAAGGGCTCGGT
>WYBB01000178.1 GCA_011526585.1 Deltaproteobacteria bacterium | reverse complement strand
GCGGTGTCCTCGACGACCTCGTACTCGAGCGCCGCGCCGAAGGTGAGCTCGCTGCCGACGTCGATGTTGAAGAGGTTCTGGGTCTCGGGCCGCCAGAGCACGCCGAGGTTGAGCGCGCCGCGGAAGACCTCGGTGATCTGGTATTGCGCGACGAGGCGCGGCTCGATGGTGATCGACTCGTTGCCCTGGAGGTTGTCCGGTGAGCCGGTCGGCAACGACAGCGCGGCGAGGAAGGCGAGACCGAAGCCTTCGGGATCATGGAGGATACTGACCTTCGGATAGAGCCGGAGATCACCGGTGACGAAGGCGTCGAGCGCGGCCGGTCGGAAGGAGCCCGATGACGCGCCCTGCGTCTGGTAGATCGTCAGCGGGATGGCGAGGCCGACCTCGAGCACGTCGAGGATCCCGAGCGCGGCCACCAGATCGACCTGCAGCTGGTGCTCGACCAGCTGGGTCACCTCGTCGGTGCCGATGCGCAGGAGGATGAGCGGCTCGTGCGCGTAGTTGAGGTAGATCCCCGCGGCCGGGGTGAGGTGCGCGAGCAACCCCGAGCCCTGCACGGTGACGAAGTTGTTGTCACCGCCCGGCGCGGGCGCAAACTGCTGCACCGGCAGCGAGCCGTCCTGGGCGCGGGTCGCCCCGCCCACGCCCAGGGAGAGCGCGAGCGCGGCCGCGATCGTTGTCTTCATTCCCGCACCCTCGCTCCGGCTAAACAGAAACGCGTTGACCGCGATCCAACGCCGCTTCGCTGTCGCGAAGCGGCTCTTCGCGATGCGGCGTCGGCAGCTCCGCTCCGTGCTCACGTATGTCCAATACGCTGCGCGCGGTGCTCGCTGCCTCCTTGCCTCGCTCGTGTCTCACGGTCAATGCGTTCCTGTTACTGCTTGCAGTTCTCCTGGCTCGGGTCGAGGATGAAGAACTGCACGCGGCGGTTCTTCGCGCGCCCGGCCGGCGTCCTGTTGGTGTCGATCGGCTTGCTCTCGCCGTAGCCCTTGGCGACCATGCGCCCGCGCTCGATGCCGTTCTTGTCGGCGAGGTAGTTCAGCACCGACTGCGAGCGGCGCTGCGAGAGGTCGAGGTTGTACTTGTCGGTGCCGTCGGCGTCGGTGTGACCCTGGACCTCGATCTTGAGGATCCACGGGTTGGACTTGAGCACCTCGGCGACGGCGTCGAGGACGGGCTTGGACTTCTTCTCGTCGATCTCGTCGCTGTCGTACTTGAACTCGACCTTGTCGAGGATCTGGATCTCGCACTTGCCCTTGATGACGGCGAGGCACTTGTCGGTCGCGTCGTTGGGGCACTTGTCGTCGACGTCGAGGATGCCGTCGTTGTCGTTGTCGGGGTCGGGGCAGCCATCCTCGTCCTCGAAGTTGTCGAGGTCCTCGGGGATGTTCATGCACTTGCCCCAGCCGTCATCGCCCGGCGGGCCGTCGTTGACGTCGAGGACCTTGTCGTTGTCGTTGTCGGGATCGGGGCAGCCGTCCTCGTCCTGGAAGCCGTCCTTGTCCTCGGGCTCGTCGGGGCACTTGTCGTCGACATCGAGGATGAGGTCCTTGTCGTTGTCGGGGTCGGGGCAGCCGTTCTGGTCCTCGAAGTTGTCGATGTCCTCGGGATCGAGCGGGCACTGATCGTCGCGATCGAGCACGCCGTCCTTGTCGTTGTCGCGGTCGGGGCAGCCGTCCTCGTCCTGGAACCCGTCGAAGTCCTCGGGGTCGACGGGGCAGCGGTCGACGCTGTCCCGCAGGCCGTCGCCGTCCTGGTCGTCGTCACGCGGCGTGGTGAAGTTGTAGCCGAGGTAGACGCGGAAGTCGGGCGAGCCGTAGCCGTCGGTGAGGCCGCGCGCGACACCGAGCGTGAGCGCGTGCGCGTCGGCGGGCCACCAGCGGCCGGCGAGCGAGACCTCGACCGGGCGCTCCTCGGCCTGGGTGTCGCTCTCGAGCGAGAGCTTGCCGTAGCCCTCGACGAGGATCGAGGCGGTGTCCTTGACGACCTCGTACTCGAGGCCGGCGCCGAAGGTGAGCTCGTTGCCGACGTCGATGTTGAAGTGGTTCTGGGACTCGGGGCGCCAGAGGAAGCCGAGGCTCAGCGCGGCGCGGAACTCCTCGGTGATGTAGTACTGCGCGACGAGGCGCGGCTCGATGGTGACCGACTCGTTGCCCTGGAGGTTCTCGGGCGAGCCGGTCGGCAGCGAGATCAGCGCGAGGAAGGCGAGGCCGAAGCCGTCGTCGTCGTGCAGGATGCTGACCTTGGGGTAGAGCCGGATGTCGCCGGTGGTGAAGGCGTCCACCTTGGCCGGGCGCAGCGTGTCCGATGCGTCGCCCTGGGTCTGATATAGCGTCAGCGGGATCGACAGGCCGATCTCGAGGATGTCGAGGATGCCGAGCGCGGCGATGAGGTCGAGCTGGAGGTGGTGCTCGATGAGCGAGACCTCCTCGTCGCGCCCGAGGCGGCGCAGGATGAGCGGGTCGTGCGCGTAGTTCAGGTAGATGCCGGCGGCGGGCTTGAAGGACGGCAGGACCGCCGTGCCCTGCACCGTGACGAAGTTGTTGTCGCCGCCCGGCGCGGGCGCGAACTGCTGCACGGGCAGCGAGCCGTCCTGGGCGCGGGCGTCGGAGGCGAGCCCCGCCGCGAGGACGGTCGCGAGGGCGAAAGCGAGCGCTGACGGGATCCGTGATTTCACTGCTCGACTCCTGCTTGCTGCCCGGGCTGGGCTCGTGGGACGCGTGCTGCCTGGGCGGGTTCGACCCGGTGGGCGGAGCCCGTCGCGCTGGGCTCCCGCAAAGTGGCCTCGGGCCGGGGGGAAGCGTTGCGCCGACGTGACGGCTCACCTCGGCGACTCCTCTGGTTTAGCGCAGGTTGGCCGCGCGCACAAGCGCCCCCTGCGCGGACGAGCCGGGAATTGACCGAGCGGTCGGCCGGCGCGCGCCCGAGCGACACCACGGGCATGACGCCCGCTCGGGGGTGCCCGCACACACGCCGGGCCGAGCGGCTCGGCAGACAGCGCTCAGAAGGCGACGAGCTCGATCTCGACGCGGATCGGGGCGCTGAAGGTGTCGGCGGCGGTGCGCGTGCTGCCGGCGGACAAGCGCACGCTGAAGCGGCCGGCGGCGATGTCGGGCACGGCGTCGAGCGCCTGGCGCGTCGTCGTGACGAGCGGGCTCAGGGCGGCAAAGCCGCTCTCGGGCACCGTGACGCGGCCGATCTGCTGGGCCGGGCCGCCGCCGGCGGGCAGGAGCAGGACGAGGAGCTCGCCCTGGTAGAGGTCCGACCAGGCGGTGACGCCTTCGACGCCGCTCGGGGAGGGCTCGATCGAGATGCGCGTGACGTTGACCGATTCGATCTCGCCCATGCGCTCCTTGAGCGACGCGAGGAAGGTGTCGGAGTTGACGGCGGCGTCGCTGACGAGGAGGCCGCCGCTCAGGTCGGAGGGGTCGACGGTCACGGTGACGAACTGGCTGGCGATGAGCCCGCCGACGTCCTCGTCGTCGTCGAAGAGGTCGCAACCCGACAGCGGCATGAGCAGCGCGAACGACAGGCACAGGGCGAGGGGTTTCATGGGGGCAGGCTCCGGTGGGGGATCTCGGCAACGGCCTGCGGAGACGATTGCACGGCTCTTGCGAGACTGCTAGCGTCCCGCGCTCGCGGCCGGGGGCCGGGACGAGGAGGCGTGTGTGAGCAGGTTTCTGACCGAGTGGCGACGCACCCATGACTGCGGCGCGCTGAGGCTCGCCGACGCGGGCAAGACGGTGGTGATGATGGGCTGGGTCCAGAGCTATCGCGACCACGGCGGCTGCATCTTCGTCGACCTGCGCGACCGCTTCGGAGTGACGCAGGTCAAGTTCGACCCGGCGGTGAGCAAGGACGCCCACGCGGCGGCCGACCGGCTGCGCCCCGAGTGGGTCGTCGGCGTGCGCGGCCAGGTGATCTCACGCGGCACGAACACCAACGCCAACATGCCGACCGGCGAGATCGAGGTCGAGGCGAGCGAGCTGGAGATCTTCAACGCGTCGAAGACCCCGCCCTTCCCGATCACCGATCGCATCGACGCCAACGAGAACCTGCGCCTGAAGTACCGCTACCTCGACCTGCGGCGGCCGACGATCCAGCAGAAGCTCGTGTTGCGCCACGAGGTCACGCAGATCGTGCGCAACTACCTCGCGCGCGAGCACCGCTTCCTCGAGATCGAGACGCCGATCCTGTCGAAGAGCACACCCGAGGGCGCGCGCGACTACCTCGTGCCCTCGCGCGTGCACCCGGGGCAGTTCTACGCGCTGCCGCAGTCGCCGCAGACCTTCAAGCAGATCCTGATGATCGCCGGCTACGATCGGTACATGCAGATCTGCCGCTGCTTCCGCGACGAGGACCTGCGCGCCGAGCGGCAGCCCGAGTTCACGCAGATCGACCTCGAGATGAGCTTCGTCGATCAAGAGGACGTGATCGGCGTCATCAGCGGGCTCCTGCGCACGATCTGGCGGGAGCTCAAGGGCGTCGACATCGGCGCGACGATCCCGCGCATGCCGTACTCCGAGGCGATGGCGCGCTACGGCATCGACAAGCCCGACGTGCGCTTCGGCCTGGAGCTGGTCGACGTCGGCGCCATCGCCGCCAAGAGCGAGTTCCAGGTCTTCAGGTCGGTGCTCGAGCGCGGCGGCCTGGTCAAGGCGCTCAACGGCAAGAACGCCGGCAACACCATGTCGCGCGCCGAGATCGACAAGCTCGGCGAGGTGGCGCAGCGCTACGGCGCCAAGGGCATGGCCTGGGTCAAGGTGCAGGCCGACGGGACGTTTCAGGGGCCCGCCGCCAAGCACTTCTCCGACGAGGTGAAGGCCGAGCTCAAGGCCGCGCTCGGCGCCGAGCCGGGTGACCTGCTCTGCTTCGTCGCCGACTCGTTCGTCATCTGCAACGACGCGCTCGCGCACGTGCGACTCGAGCTCGGCAAGCGCCTCGGGCTCATCGACGAGTCGCGCTACGCCTTCCTGTGGGTGACGGACTTCCCGCTCTTCGACGAGAGCACCGAGGGCGGGCGCTACTACTCGAAGCACCACCCCTTCACCTCGCCGAACCCGGCCGACATGGAGCTCCTGGCGACGGATCCGACGCGGGTGCGCGCGCGCGCCTACGACGTGATCCTCAACGGCATGGAGCTCGGCGGCGGCTCGATCCGGATCCACGACCAGGCGGTGCAGAGCCGCATCTTCGAGCTGCTCGGCCTGTCCGAGGCCGAGGCCCAGGCCAAGTTCGGCTTCCTGCTCGAAGCGCTGACCTACGGCACGCCGCCGCACGGCGGGATCGCGCTCGGGCTGGATCGCCTGGTGATGGTGCTCGCCGGCACCGACGCGATCCGCGAGGTGATCGCGTTCCCCAAGACCCAGCGCGCGACCGACCTGATGGCCGGCTCACCTGGGGTGGTGGATCAGGCACAGCTCGCCGAGCTCTCGATCCGCACGGTGGTCAGCGAGCCCTGACGTCGCGGCGCGCAAGATCCGGTTATCGCGACGCTTGCGATCGGTGATATCTTCGCGCCGCCGAGGACGGCGTGCTCCAGCACGCTGCGCAGGCTCGGGCGTGAGGAGGTGTCGCCGTGCCGAGAGCGCTCGCGGTCTTAGCTGGATCCGTCCTCGTCGCGTGCGGCGGCTCGAGCGACGGCTCGAGTGACGGCGCGCCCGTCGATCCCTGCGCCCCGAGCCCTTGCGTCAACGGCGGGAGCTGCGGCGCGGTCGACGGCGTCGCGGTCTGCACCTGCGCGGGCGCGTGGACCGGACCGACCTGCGCGACACCCGCCGCGTGTGACGCCGGCTCGTTCCACGACGGCACGGCGTGCGTCTCGTGCGCGCCGATCGCGGGCTGCGCCGAGGTCACCTGTGCCGGCGCGAACACCTCGGTCTGCACACGCTGCGCCGAGGGCTTCGAGCCCGATGGTGATGCCTGCCGCGCGTCCGACGACTGCGCCGGCGACCCGTGCGGCGCTCACGGCGCGTGCACCGATCTGCCCGGCGCCTATCGCTGCACCTGCGACGACGGCTTCTACGACGACGCCCGGACGTGCGCGCCCTGCCCGAGCGTCCCGCACTGCGCGGCGTGGTCGTGCAGCGGCCCGGCCGACTCGCGCTGCGATCGCTGCGAAGCCGGCTGGGAGCACGACGGCCGCGGTGGGTGCAGCGAGATCGACCCCTGTGAAGGCGCGCCCTGCGGCGACGGGACCTGCGTCCGGCTCGCGGCGGACGACTACCGCTGCGAATGCGACGACGGCTTCTACGACAGCGGCGCGCGCTGTGCCCGCTGCGCGAGCGTCGCGTTCTGCGCCGCGTGGACCTGCACCGGCGCGAGCGACTCGCAGTGCACCTCGTGCATCGACGGCTACGACGCCGACGGGGACGGTGGCTGCGTCCCCACGCCGGATCCCTGCCGCGACGTCCTGCCGCTCGTGGTCGGCACACGCCACGGCGACACCCACGGCGAGGTCGACGACGCCAGCGGCTGCACCCTGCCGTTTTCCGACGGCAGCACCTTCGTCGTCGGCGAGGGGGCCGAAGACGAGACCTGGTCGTTCGAGCTCGCGGCGCGCACGCGCGTCACCATCACCGTCACCGGCTTCGACGCCGCGCTCTACCTCATCGGCGGAAGCACCTGCGGCGCCGCCGCGCTCGTCGACGGCGCGTGCGCGGACTTCCTCGCGACCGACAGCGAGAGCCTCAGCGCCGACCTGAACGCCGGCAGGTACTGGGTCATCGTCGGCGGCTTCGCCGCATTCGGCGGGAGCACCGCGGGCACCTACGCGATCACCCTCGAGACGGCGTCGCCCTGCGCCGACGGGAGCTACGCCACCGCGACGGGCTGTCGGCCCTGCGCGGCGATCAGCGGCTGCACCCGGACCTCGTGCACCAGCGCGAGCGACGCGACCTGCGCACAGTGCGACGAGGGGCGTGTGCTCGACCCCGCCGGACAGTGCCAGGTGGCGACGTGCGAGCTCGTGCTCGAGCCCGGGATCGTCGCGCAGGGCAACACCCTGGGCCGAGGCGACGACGGCGCCGGCTGCGAGCTCGGCTTCAGCGGCGGCGGCTCGTTCGTCGTCGGCGCCGGCGTCCCGGCGAGCGCGATCGACGAGAGCTACTGGGCCGATTCGGTGACCTTGCACGAGGCCGGCCACTGGGTGATGGCGGCGTTCGGCGCGTCGCCGGGTGAAGGCGGCCCCCACTTCCTCGGGATCCCCTATTTCCCGGGGCAGGGGTGGTCGGAGGGGTGGGCGACGTGGGTGTCGTCGGACTGGCGCAGCGAGTCGCGCTTCATCGACAAGCAGGACGGGACGATGTTCTGGGTCGACATCGCGGCGCGCGTCCACTCGTGGGGCGGCGGGTGGCCGCGGCCGGTGCCGGAGGACGGCTTGTTGGGGCGCATCTACGAGCTCGAGGTGGCGAGCATGTTGTGGCGACTCGGGATCGACGAGGAGATCACGCCGAACCAGCTCTACCTCGCGCTCGGTTCGGAGCGGGCCCGGCGGGCGCTGCGCGGCTACACCAGGCATAGCTGGACGCTCGACGAGGAGAGCGGCGAGCCGGTCGGGGTGATCGATACGGGCGAGCCTGCGGTGATGCTTGCGGATTTCCTCGATGCGCTGGTGTGCAACGCGACGCCGGAGGACATCGCGGCACGGGTGGACGCGGTGACCGAGCCCGACACGCACTACCCCTACCCGAGCGACGCGCCGATCTGTGTCGGGCCCCCGACGTCGAGCGCGCCGGCGGCGCCATCATCGCCCTCGGGTCCGCCGGGCGAGCACCACCCGAGCGCGCCCTTCGTCCTCGAGGTCACCGGCCCGAGCGCGCTCAAGCCGTACACGACGTTGGCGCTGGTCGCGCGCGTCGAGCGCGCGCCGGGGGTCACCGCGCCGCTCGAGCTGACGTTGGCGTT
This sequence comes from Deltaproteobacteria bacterium, assembly GCA_011526585.1. Lineage (GTDB taxonomy): Bacteria > Myxococcota_A > UBA9042 > PHBI01 > PHBI01 > WYBB01. Next base: position 49,283 of record WYBB01000178.1, on the reverse strand, counting down.
GCCGCAGGGCGCGCGGCTGGTCAGCGGGAAGCAGCGCGAGGTGATCACGACGCCCGAGCGCCTGGTGCACCGATCATATGCGATCGCCATCGAGGAGGTGCCGGGCGACGACCTCCTCGTCATGGCGTCATCGGAGGCGGGCTGGTGGGGCGGCCGCGCCGAGGCCCACTACCGCTTCGGCCGACCCGCTCCGACGCGTGCGCGGACGCCGCAGCGCGAAGGTCCGTCGCTCTCCTTCCGCGGCGTACGCCTCGGACCGGCGATCCCGGCGCGGCGCCTGCCGCGGTGATGCGCGAGGGCGCACGCACGGGTTGACGACGAGCTCTGCGGGCGATCGTGCTCACGTGCGTGGCGATCGCCTCCCTCTTCGCCGCCGTTTCGTTCGACGATCCGGACCTCGTCGCACCGACCCCGACTCCGGCCACCGTACAGGGCGGCGCGGCCGGCGCGGGCGTGATCGCGTGGGAGCGCGCCGAGCCTACCCCTGGACAGGTTCGCACGGTGTGTGGAACGATTCCGGCCGGTGGTACTGCAGCTCCCCACGACCGGTCCGTTCGGTGCCATGGCCCCGATGGGCACCGACCAGACCCCTCTCGACAGCGGACGGCGCATCGGGAAGTACCGGCTCGTGTACCCGATCGGCGAAGGCGGCATGAGCGTCGTGTACCTGGCGCGCGACGAGGTGCTCGACCGACAGGTCGCGATCAAGATCCTCCACCGTCACCTCGCGCGCGACCCCGAGGCGCGCGCCCGCTTCTCGCGCGAGGCGCGCGCGGTGGCGCGGCTCACTCATCGCAACATCCCGGAGATATACGACTTCTCCGACGAGACCGCGGGCAGCTCCGGCGGCGCCCAAAGCCCGAGCTTCATCGTCAGCGAGTACGTCGACGGGGCGCCGCTCTCGAAGCTCCTGCGCGAGGGCCCGGCCCTCCTGCCCGAGGTCGGCGCGATGCTGACGCTCGGGGTGGCGCGCGCGCTGATGCACGCGCACGGGCAGAACGTCGTGCACCGCGACGTCAAGCCGGAGAACGTGCTCGTCGGCAAGGACGGCGTCGTCAAGCTGACCGACTTCGGCATCGCGCAGATCCGCGGGCTCGAGTCGATGACCATGACCGGCACGCTCATCGGCTCGCCGGCGCACATGGCCCCCGAGCAGATCGAGATCGCCAAGGACGTCGATCAGCGCGCCGACGTGTGGGGCCTCGGCACGGTGCTCTACATGGCGGTGACCGGGGGCAAGCTGCCGTTCGAGGCGGACAACCCCCACCGCCTGCTCAAGAAGATCGTCGAGGGACACTACACCGATCCGCGCCGCCTCTCGCCACACGTCGACGCGCGCCTGGCCGGGATCATCGCCGGCTGCCTGGTCGTCGATCGCGACCGGCGCTACGCCTCGGCGTCGCTCGTCGCCCGGGACCTCGAGGCGTGGCTGGCGCGCCGCGGCTTCACCGAGTACGAGGCCGAGCTCAAGCGCTTCATGGCGGATCCCGAAGGCATGACGGCGATCCTGGCGACGCGCCTGACCGACGTGATGATGACGCTCGGCGACGAGGCCGTGGCCGAGGGCGATCGCTCGGCCGCGCTCGAGCACTTCGGGCGCGTGCTGGTGCTCGACCCCGATCGCGACGAGGCGCTCGAGCGCGTGCGCAAGCTGGAGCGCCAGCTGCGCGCGCGCAAGGGCGCCCGCTGGACGTTGCTCGCGCTCGCCATGGGCGGGCTCGTCGCCGCGGGGGCCGTCGCCGTCGGCGAGCTCTGGACCGCGGGCCCCGGCGCACCCGAACCGGTGATGGTGGCCTCGTCCGCGCGCGCGCTGGCTCGCGCGACGGTGCCCGCGACCCGCCCCGCCATCGCCCCGGCGCCGCGGCCGCTCGAGGCCGGGCTCACCTTCGGCACCGTGCTCGGCGTCGAGCTCGAGCGCGCCGACAAGAGCCTCGCCGAGCGGGGCGAGCGCGACCGCGACGGCGAAGCCACGCGCCGGCCTCAGCGCGACGAACGGCCAGGCCACCCGGACCGGAGACCTCCCAAGGAGACGCTGGTGCCGGTGCGCCTGACCGTCTTTCCGCCGGCGGTGCGCATCCGGGTCGACGACAAGACGATCGCCGCCGGCAGCCAGACCGCGCTGCCGCCCGGGCGCCATCAGGTGACGCTGACCCACGCCGGCTGCCCCGAGTGCGCGCCGGACACGCGCACCCTCGTCGTGCCCGAGCCGGGCGGCGAAGGCGCGCCCGCCCGGGTCGACCAGCACTACGTCTTCGAACGCCGCATCGCGACCACCTCGCTCGAGCCGGCGACGCTGCTCGTCAAGTGCGAGGACGGCGCCTACGTCACCGACGCCGACGGGCGCCGCTACGAGTGCAACGTCGTGCACGCCCTGCAGGTGCGCACCCACGAGCCCGAGCTCATCGTCCTGACCGCCCACAGCGCCGATGGCGCGCGCCTGAGACAGCAGCGTTTCACTTTGTCCCCGAAGCGGCCTATCGTCTGGACGCTTTGAGCGCCAGCAGCGTCCGGGACAATGAACGAGCCGCGATCGATGCAGGGAGTCGTATCCCCGCCGAGCGAGGCGTACGTGCGGTGCTCCGCAGCGAGGAGCGGGCACGGCGACGGCGCGCACGCGCGGCGCGCCCCTCCGGCCCCCGCGCGGCCAGGACCTGGCTCGACATCGGCCTCTGTGCCTTGCTCTGTGGTTTCGTCGCGGCTCATCCGCTGGGGATCGCCCGCGCCGCCGAGCCGCGCCCGACGACGCCGCTGTCGTCGCCCCTGCCCGAGGAGCTCGCCGGGCGCGTCGACCAGGGCGAGGCCGCCTTCCGCATCCAGAACTACGAGCGCGTCCTCGAGATCCTCGACCGCCTCGCGGGACACCCACAGCTCGAAGGGCGCCCCGAGCACCTGCGCGTACTGGAGATGCTCGGCGCGAGTCACTGGTTCATGAACACCCGTGACTCCGCGCGCCTGGTCTTCGGGCAGCTCCTGCGCGAGTCGCCCTTCCACCACCTCGACGAGTTCATCTACCCGCCGGAGCTGCTCGAGTTCTTCGAGACGCGGCGCCGCGAGCTGGTCACCGCCGGCATCATCCCGGCGAGCCCGACCATCAGCGAGGAGCCGCGCCGCGTGCTCATCCGCGAGATCCGCGAGGACGACACCCCGGCCGTGGTCTTCCTCGCCCCCTTCGGCGTCGGCCAGTTCGTCAACGGCGACGACGGCATGGGCACCGCGATGGCGATCATCCAGGGGCTCGGCGCCGCGACGATGATCGCCTCGACCATCGGCATCGAGACCCTCAAGGTCGGCGACACCAACCGCATCATCGAAGAGGACAACGGCGACCAGGCGCGCCTCCTCGAGAAGCTCTGGTACGGCGGCATGATCGTGCTCTCCGCCAGCTGGATCGTCTCGATCGTCGACGGCTTCGCCAACCGCCGCACCGAGCCGCTCGTCGAGGAGCGCTTCGAGCTGATCGAGCCCGAACCGACCCCTCCCCCCGTGACCTGGCGCCTCTCCCCGCACGCCGGCGGCCTCTCCCTGAACCTCGACTTCTGAGCAGGCCACGCCAGCCGCGTCACGGGGTATACGGCGCACGCCGGCTGCGGTATGAATCTCGGCCGTGCGCGCTCTCGTGGGCGCCGCCCGTAAAGACCTCGGAGCAACTCGCTTGGCCAGCTTCGTCCTGTACCCGGCCGACCTCGGCCCGCCGGTCGTGATGCCCCTCGATCGGCGCATCGTGCGGATCGGCACCGCACCGGACAACGACCTCGTGCTCACCGGCGGCGGCGCCCTGCCCCACCACTGCCACGTCGTCTACGACAAGCAGTCCTTCACGCTCTCGTCGAGCGACGCCGACGGCACCTTCGTCATCGCCGGCAAGACCAAGAAGTCCCACAAGCTCGCCGACCGCGAGATCGTCTCCATCGGCGATCACCTGCTGCGCTTCGTCAGCTTCGACCACGACCTCGCGCCGCGCGCCACCGAGCGCGCTCAGGGCGGCGGCCAGGACCTGCAGCGCTTCGTCGCGCTGCACCGCTTCGCGCAGAAGCTGATGGACCAGTCCTCGCTGCAGGCCCTCTTCGAGGCGCTGCTCGACGAGCTCATCGCGCTGACGCGCGCCGACAAGGCCTTCCTCCTCCTGGCGCTCGACGGCAAGGCCCAGGTACACGTCGCGCGCAACATCGACAGCGAGCCGCTCGTGCGCGGCGACGAGGCGATCTCCGACTCGATCGTGCAGCAGGTGCTCGAAGGCGGCGAGCCGCTCATCGTCGCCGACGCCCTCTCGCACGAGGTCTTCCGCTCGAGCAAGAGCGTGATGCGCCTCAAGCTCTCGTCGGTGATGTGCGTGCCGCTCAAGGCGCGCGGCACCACGCTCGGCCTCATCTATCTCGGCAACGACAACGCCATCAACCACTTCGGCCAGGACCTCCTCGACACCGTCATGGTCTTCGCCGCCGAGGGCGCGCTCATCCTCGAGAGCGCCATCGCCCGGCGCGCCCTCGAGGTCAAGGTCGACACCCTGGCGCACGAGCTGGAGGATCGCCGCTTCGGCGAGATCATCGGCGCCTGCGACTCGATGCGCGACATCTACAAGAAGATCGCCCGCATCGCGACGACCGACATCTCGGTCCTCATCGAGGGCGAGACCGGCACCGGCAAGGAGCTGGTCGCCCGCGCCATCCACCAGCGCTCCAACCGCGCCAAGGGGCCCTTCGTCGTCATCAACTGCGGCGCCATCCCGGAAAACCTCCTCGAGTCCGAGCTCTTCGGCCACGTGCGCGGCGCCTTCACCGGCGCGGTCGCCACCGTGCAGGGCAAGTTCCAGGCGGCCGACGGCGGCACCCTCTTCCTCGACGAGGTCGGCGAGATGCCGATCGCGCTGCAGGTGAAGATCCTGCGCGCCATCCAGGAGAAGGTCGTGCAGAAGGTCGGCGACACCCGGAGCGAGCAGGTCGACATCCGCTTCGTCGCCGCGACCAACAAGCACCTCATCGACGAGGTCAAGGCCGGCACCTTCCGCGAGGACCTCTACTACCGCCTCAACGTGGTCACGCTCTCGCTGCCGCCCCTGCGCGAGCGCGACGACGACGTGCTGCTCATCGCGCGCTTCCTGCTCTCGCGCTGGGGCGAGTCGATCGCCAAGCGCGAGGTCGTGCTCTCGCGCGAAGCCGCGCGCGCCATCCGCCGCTGGCGCTGGCCGGGTAACATCCGCGAGCTCGAGAACCGCATCAAGAAGGCGATCGTCTTCTCTGACAACGGTGTCATAACGCCGGAGAACCTCGATCTCGCCGACGAGGCGACCGAGCACATCCTGCCACTGGCCGACGCCCGCGAGCAGTGGCAGCGCGAATACATCAACAAGATCCTCGCCTTGAACGACGGCAACCGCACCCAGACCGCGCGCGATCTCGACGTCGACCCGCGCACCATCTTCCGCCACCTCGAGCGCGAGCGAGGCGGAGAGGTTTGACCATGACGCCGCTGCCCCGCGCCCCTGCCCCGCGAGGGATCGGCGCACCCCCGCGGAGCCGCGTCGCCACGGGGCTCACGGGCCGGCACCGGGGCATCCCCCGGCTGGCACGCGCATTGCTGCACACCTCGGCCGCGATGTTCGCCACCTTGTCGGTCCTACCCCTGTCGAGCTGCCTGCCGCCCGATTTCGAGATCGTGCCGCAGGAAAACCACCCGATCGCGATCGAAAAGGCCCTGCTCACCCGCTCGCCCGACCAGTTCCACGACATGACCTTCGACTGCGAGCCGCGCGTCTTCGATCTCAGCAACGCCATCGTCGACGCCGATCCCGACGATCCGATCACCATCGCCTGGATCGTCGACTACGCCCCGGGCCTCAGCGTCGAGCCCGACGCGATCAACCGCCTGCGCTTCACCTTCGACAAGTGCACCAACCCCAAGGCCGAGCTCTTCAAGATCACCACCATCGAGGCGCTGGTGCTCGACCGCGTCGTGCCCCTCGAGATCCTCGCCGACATCGACCAGCTCAAGGCCTTCGACGGGGACGGCGTGACCCAGGCCAGCGTGGTCTGGTTCGTCGGCTTCGACAGCTACGGGAGCTGCTGCGAATGAGCGCCACCCGCGCCGCCGTGCCGCTCGTCCTCGCCGCGATCGCGGCGCTCGCCGCCTGCGCCGAGGACGGCGCCGCGCCGGACACCGACCTCGTCTGCGCCGAGAAGGCCGACTGCCGCACCGGCCTCTCCTGCGCCTTCAACCACTGCGTGCTGCCCACCCCGAACCGCATCGAGCTCGGCGCGCGCATCATCCCGCCGCCAACCAGCGGGCTCCTGCCCCAGCAGCTCCCGACGCTTCCCCTCGAGGACGGCCCCGATCACCTCGTGCGCCTGCTCGCGCCCACCATCCTGCGCGGCACCGTGCGCCCGGCCGACAACCCCCTCATCGCGAACCTCGAGGGCGAGCTCGAGCTGCGCACCGCCGGCGAGATCACCGGCCTCGACTACGTCTTCACCGCGCGCTCGCTCGAGGGCCTCGACGTCGCGGGCTACGGCTTCACCCTGGCGGTGCTCCCTGGCCGCAGCTACACCGGCAGCTTCCGCCCCACCGACCAGACCCTGCCGCGCCACGTCTTCCGCCTCGAGCCGAGCGAGATCGCCAGCGGCCGCTTCGATCTGAAGCTGCCGGCACGCGTCGACTACCTCACGATCGAGGGGCGCGTCATGCGCAGCGACTACTCCCCGATCGGCGCCGCGCGCGTGGTCGTGCTCTCGGCCGCGCGCGAGGTCGCCGCCACCACCACCACCGAGCCGCTGCGCGGGCGCTTCGAGGTGCTGGTACCGCCCGGGCTCACGAGCTTCCGCGTGCGCGTCGATCCGCCCGAGAGCGGCAGCACCGTCTTTCCGACCTTCACCACCGAGATCCTGACCTGGCAGGCCGAGCACAGCTTCGATCTGATCGTGCCCGAGCTCGCGCCGGGCACCGAGCCGGTCGAGGCGGTGATCCGCGTCACCGAAGAGCGCATCGACGAAGCCTCGCTCGCCGCGGCGACCATCCCCGCCGTCGGCCGCACCGTCACGATCCACGGCGTGCTCGCCGGCGGCACGCTCCGGCGCACCGCCACCACCGACGAAAACGGCGAGGCGCGCTTCTTCGCCCTGCCCGGGGCCTACGAGTGCCTCGTCGCCTCCCCGCCGCAAGCACGCGCCCAGACCTGGCACGGCTACGTCAACCTCGCCGACTGGTCCGACGGCGGCGGCCCGGAGGTCGTCGACGTCCTGCTCGTGCCGCGCGTGCCGTTCGTCGGCCGCGTCACCGACGCCTTCGGCGACCCGGTCGAGGCGGGCACGCTCACGCTCGAGCGCCGCGTCGACGCCCCGGCGGATCAGGCGCTCGTCATCGCGCCGGCCCCCTTCGAAGCCGCGCTCGGCCCCGACGGCTACTTCTCGACCCGCGTCGATCCCGGCATCTATGACGTACGTGTCACACCCGGTCCGGGCACAGGCGCCCCGCACGCCTTCGAGAGCGCGCTCGTCGTCGGCGAGGACGGCCTGCGCTTCGACCTCGGCCTGCCGCTGCCCGGGCTCCTGCACCTCACGCTCGCCGCACCCACCGGCGAGTGGATCGCCGCCGCCCAGATCGAGCTCTGGATCGCCGACGAGACGGGCACGCCGCGCCTGCTCGCCGTCGGCTCGACCAACGCCGAGGGCTTCATCGATCTCGTGGTGCCGCACGTGAGCAAGCGACCATGACCTCCCCCGCCGACGATCGCCGGAGCGGCCCGCTCTTCGAGCGCGCCGAGCTCAAGTGGCCACGCCGCATCTTCCTCGGCGTGCTGGTCGCCGCCGCGCTCGGCTTCGCCCTGCTCGGACCGGCGGCGCGCCCCTGGCTCATGTTCGCCGTCGCCGCCGCCGCCGCGTTCTTCGCCTGGGCCTGGTGGGACGAGACCCGCGGCAAGAGCGCCGCGCTCGCCCGCCTGCGCCAGCGCTGGCTCGCCGAGCCCGACGTCGTCGAAAACCGCGACGACCTCCACTTCAGCGAAGACGGCCAGCCGCTCATCGCGCGCCTCGCGCTCGGCCGTCACGGCCCGGCGCTGTCGATCCTCACGCCGCTGCCGGAGACGACCGCGGCCTTCCGCATCGCCTCTCGCCACCTGCCCCGCCCCGGCTTCGACGGCCTCGAGCCCGCCGTCGGCGGCCCACCGCTCTCGCCGCTGCCCGGCCTCCAGCTCCTGGTCGTCGACGCGCTCTTCGTCGAAGGCAACGAGCCGGCGCGACTCGAGCGCTGGCTCGACCGCGCGCTCATCGACGCGCTCGTCGCCGCCGCGCGCGATCACGCCGCCATCTTCCGCGGCCTCACCTTCGATGGGCGTTTCCTCGCCGTGCACTGGCTCGGCTCGATCGTCGGCGATCCCGCCGCCGCGCGCGCGCTCTCCGCCCCGCTCTGGCGCCCGTTCGTGCCGCGCCTCCCGCCGACCCGCCCCGAGCTCCTGCACTGAAGCGGTACCCTCACCACCATGGCGCCGCCTGCGGCACCTGTCGTACACTGCCATCGTGAGCGACAAGCCTCCGCCCGATCCCGCCCTCGACGACCTGCCCGAAAAGCTCCGCGGCCTCACCAATCTCAAGGATACGCTCGTCGACGTGCGCTCGCCGATCGCGCGCGCACCCGGCTCGAGACCGCTCGAACGCCCGAGCACCGACCCGCGGGCCCCCGCGACCGCCGGCCCGCTGCCGCGCCCCCGGGCCGCCGACGGCCAGCGCAACCCGACGCCCGCTCCGGGCTCGCTCGCGCGCCCCACCTCGGCGCGGCTGACCCCGACCGCGACCCCGCGCCCGCCGAGCCCCGCGCCGCGACCGAATGAAGGCGACGACGACGTGCGCGCCGAGCGCGACAAGGCGCTGCAGATGGTCGCCGCGCGCGAGGGGATCCTGCAGGTCGTCGCACACGACCTCCGCAACCCGCTCAACCTCGTCAAGGTCGGAGGATCGCTGCTCACGCGCATGGCCAACAAGCCGCCGGGGCAGCCGATCGACCCTGCCAAGGTCCAGCAGATCGCCGACACGCTCGTCATCGCCGTGCGGCGCATGGAGCGCCTCATCACCGATCTCCTCGACCTCGAGGCCCTCGACAAGGGTCAGCTGCGTCTCGTGCGCGGCCCCGCCAACGCCAACGCCATCGTCGAGGAGGTCCTCCTGGAGATGCGCCCCAAGGCCGCCGAGAAGGACGTCGAGATCCTCGCCGAGCTGCCTCGTCAGATCGTGATCATCGACTGCGACAAGGACCGCATCGCGCAGATCCTGGAGAACCTCATCAGCAACGCCATCCGTTTCACGCCGAGCGGCAAGCACATCATCGTGCGCTTGCAGGACACGCGCGGCGAGGCGCGCTTCGAGGTCGCCGACCAGGGTCCGGGGATCGCCGACGAGGACCTGCGCCGCATCTTCGATCGCTATTATCGCGCCGAGGTGCCGCAAGGTCGCGGCCTGGGTCTGGGCCTGTCGATCTGCCTCGGCCTCGTGCGCGCGCACGACGGCGGCCTCTGGGCCGAGAGCGCCACCGGCCAGGGCACGACCTTCGTCTTCACGATGCCGCGCCGCGACCTCGCGCGCGACACCGTCGAGATCCCCGCCGTTCAGCTCCAGGGCATCCGCAAGACCCGGAGCGAGCGCGAATCGTAACGCTCGCCGCCTGCGCGCTTGCCCTGACGTCCCTCCGCGCCTATGTCTCGGCGACCAATCAGGAGGCGCTCCGTGAGCGACATCGCCCAGGTCATCATCATCGGCTCCGGCCCGGCCGGACTCACCGCTGCCATCTACGCCGCGCGCGCCAACCTCGCGCCGCTGGTCTTCGAGGGCCTCCAGCCGGGCGGTCAGCTCACCATCACCACCGAGGTCGAGAACTTCCCCGGCTTCCCCGAGGGGATCCAGGGGCCCGAGCTCATGGAGATCATGCGCAAGCAGGCCGAGCGCTTCGGCTCGAAGCACCACTTCGAGTACGTCGACAAGGTCGACCTCTCCAAGCGCCCGTTCGAGGTCTTCGTCGGCGACACCGTGCATCGCTCGCACGCGCTCATCATCGCCACCGGCGCCTCGGCCAAGTGGCTCGACCTCGAGGACGAGGCGAAGTTCCAGGGCCGGGGGCTGTCGACCTGCGCGACCTGCGACGGCTTCTTCTTCCGCGACAAGGAGATCTTCGTCGTCGGCGGCGGCGACTCCGCCATGGAGGAGGCGAACTTCCTCACGCGCTTCGCCTCCAAGGTGCGGCTCGTGCACCGGCGCGACAGCTTCCGCGCCTCGAAGATCATGGTCGATCGCGCGCTGGCCAACCCGAAGATCGAGGTCCTCTACGAAAAGGAGATCGTGCGCTACCTCTCCGACAACGGCAAGACGGTGACCGGCGCGCGCCTTCGCGACACGCGCACCGGCGAGGAGATGGACTCCCGCATCGACGGGATCTTCCTCGCGATCGGCCACACGCCCAACACCGCCTTCCTCGACGGCCAGATCGCGCTCGACCCCGGCGGCTACGTGCTCTTGAACGGGCCGACCGGCACCTCGGTCGAGGGCGTCTTCGCCTGCGGCGACGTCGCCGACACGCGCTACCGCCAGGCGATCACCGCGGCCGGCCACGGCTGCCAGGCGGCGATGGACGCGGAGAAGTGGCTCGAGGCGCAGGGCGCGCACTGATCGGCGACGGGTGAGCGACGACGACGACGACTGGGGTGACGAGCCCGATCGCACGAGCGACACCGAGATCCGCGTCGCCAAGGTGCCGCTCACGACCGGCAAGGTCGCGACCTTCAGGTTCCGGCGCGACGGCGAGCCGTTCTCGGGCTTCATCGTCATTGGCCGCGACGGCCGTCCGCGCGCCTGGGTCAACCGCTGTCCGCACGTGCCCTACCCGCTCGACTTCGGCGACGGCGAGGTGCTCGACCACGACGGCGTGACGATCGTCTGCGCCAACCACGGCGCGCGCTTCGAGCCCGACCACGGCCGCTGCATCTGGGGCCCGGCGCGCGGGCGCGGGCTCGAGCCGCTGCCGCTCGCCGACGACGGCGACGCCTGGATCGTCACGATCACCCCAGAGCCCCCTGGCTGGCCATACGACGGGTGATCGATTCGCGTGCTCCGTCGCCGTCAGCGCACGAGGAGCTCGGCCGCCTGCAAGCGCCAGCAGAGCTCCTGGAGGAGCGCCGTCGACTCGGCGTAGAGGTCCATCGCTCGTGATGGTGCCGCATGGGCAGGCCCCGTGTCATGCCGCGGTACGACGATGCACGCCATCCCGTTGCGCTTGCAACCTGCAGCCCTCGGCGCTAAGGCCACGGCATGATACAGCTCCGCCTGGCGTTCGCGCCCACTCTCGTCGCCTTCGTGTTCGCCTGCGACTCCAAGCCCACGGCGCCCGCGCCGGTTGCCGACACCGCGGCCAGCGTCGGCGCCGATACCGCGCCCACGACGCCGGCCGTGCCAACCGCCGCCGAGGCCGAGGCCTTCGTCGCCGAGATCAACACGCGCCTCCTCGCGCTCAAGGCCCGCGCCGAGACCGCCGAGTACATCAAGTCGACCTACATCACGCCCGAGACCGAGCGCAACGCCGCGGCGGCGCAGGCCGACGTGATGGCCTTCATGAGCGAGGCGATCCCCAGGGCGGCGACCTTCCGCGACCTCGAGCTGCCGAAGGACCAGCGCCGCACGCTCGAGCTCTTGCGCACCTCGCCGACCCTGCCGGCGCCGGCCGACAAGGCGCTGCGCGAGGAGCTCGCCGCGCTCTCGGCCAAGCTCGAGGGCCACTATGGCTCGGCCAAGAGCTGCCGGCCCGGCCCCGACGGTGGCGCGGAGATCTGCCGCGATCTCGGCCAGCTGTCCAACGTGCTCTACGCCGACACCTCCACCTTCGAAGAGCGCACCGGGGCCTGGCTCGACTGGCACGCCACCGCCGCCGAGCAGCGCCCGCGCTACGCCCGCCTGGTCGAGCTCGGCAACCAGGGCGCCAAGGAGCTCGGCTTCGCCGACCTCGGCGCGCTCTGGCGCTCGCCCTATGACATGCCGGCGGAGGCCTTCGCCGCCGAGATCGATCGCCTCTGGACGCAGGTGCGCCCCTTCTACGAGAAGCTCCATTGCCTCGTGCGCGATCGCCTCTCGAAGAAGTGGGGCGCCGACAAGGTCCCGCCGACCGGCCTCATCCCGACGCAGGTCCTCGGCAACATGTGGGCGCAGGACTGGGGCGCGCTCTACCCGCTCGTCGCGCCGCACCCCGACGCGCCCGCCTCGGATCTGACCAAGGCCATCGCTGACAAGGGCCTCGACGCCAAGGCGATCGTCAAGATCGGCGAGGGCTTCTTCACCTCGCTCGGCATGCCGCCCCTGCCCGAGTCGTTCTGGGCGCACTCGCAGTTCGTCAAGCCGCGCGACCGCGAGGTCGTCTGCCACGCCAGCGCCTGGGACGTCACCTGGAACGGCGAGGTGCGCCTCAAGATGTGCATCGAGGGCAGCGAGGACGACTTCGTCACCGTGCACCACGAGCTCGGCCACATCTACTACTTCCTCGCGTATCACAAGCTGCCGGTGCTCTTTCAGAACGGCGCCAACGACGGCTTCCACGAGGCGATCGGCGACGCGATCGCGCTCTCGGTCACCCCGAGCTACCTCGTCGAGATGGGCCTCATGGACAAGCCGAGCGAGGCCGATCTCGCGCGCATCGAAGAGGCGACGCTCAACGAGCTGATGAAGCGTGCGCTCGACAAGGTCGCCTTCCTCCCGTTCGGGCGCCTCATCGACGAGTGGCGCTGGCAGGCCTTCTCGGGGGCCCTCGAGGAGTCGCGTTGGAACGCCGGCTGGTGGGAGCTCAAGGCGAAGATCCAGGGCGTCGCCCCGCCCGCTCCGCGCAGCGAGAGCGACTTCGATCCCGCCGCCAAGTACCACATCCCGGCCTCCGTCCCGTACATGCGCTACTTCCTCGCGGCGATCCTGCAGTTCCAGTTCCACCGCGCGCTGTGCAAGGCCGCCGGCCACGAGGGACCGCTCCACGCCTGCTCGATCTACGGCGACAAGGAGGTCGGCGCGCGCCTGTGGAAGCTGCTCGAGCTCGGCGCATCGCGGCCGTGGCAGGAGGCGCTCGCCGAGCTCACCGGCGAGACCGCCATGGACGCCAGCGCGATCCTCGACTACTTCGCCCCGCTCTCCGCGCACCTCGACGAACAGACGAAGGGCCTCACCTGCGGCTACTGACCCCCTCCCCATCCCGCGCCCGTGCCCGTGCCCGCGCCCGTGCCCGTGCCCGAACCCGGGCGGCCACAAGGGCCGCCCCTACCGCGTAGTTCCCCTTCTCCCCATCCCGCGCCCGTGCCCGTGCCCGTGCCCGTGCCCGTGCCCGAACCCGGGCGGCCACAAGGGCCGCCCCGACAGCGCCGTTCCCATTTCCCCCTCCCGCTCCCCATCCCATCCTGATCGCCCGTTTGAATCGCCGGGCACGCAATCCGTCTCCACCGCGCCTCAGTCCCGGAGCCCCCGCATGTCCCGATTCGCCTGGCCCCTGTCCCTGACCGTGCTCGGCGCCGCGCTGGCGCTCCCCTACGCGGCGATCGCCGACGAGCCGCTCGCGCCGTACGAGGGGCGGCCCCTGCCCACGCTGGTCAGGGATCTGCTCTGGGACAAGGCGTGCGACATCCCCCAGGCCGAAGCCGAAGGCGACACCTGCCAGGGCGACGTCTGCAAGTTCACGCGCAGCAACGGCACGCGCTTCAAGCCGCAGCTCGCGGCGTGGATGGAGCTGACGATGTTCCAGTGGGCCGCCTCACAGAGCGCGTTCGAGCCGGCGCTGGTCGAGGGCAAGCTTGCGGCGGCCGACGAGATCAGCGGCGATCTGCGGTTGGCGGTCGCGATCGCCTCCGGGCTCACCGTCGACGCGAAGCCCGACGACCTCCTCGTGCAGCTCAACCCGCTGCTCGTGCGCTGGGTCATGCGCGAGGTCCTGCCTCCGGCCGATCGGCCCATGTGCGGTCAGACCGCGCGCGACTTCTACATGGCGGCGTTCTCGCGCCCGACACGTCTGATGGTCGACGTCTATGCGCAGCTCAAGGCGCGCGGCGCCACGCGCGGCGTCAAGCTCGCCGAGCTCTCCAAGAACTTCGACACCCAGAAGGGGCGCTACGCGGCGATGTGTGTGGCGATCGGCAAGCAGGCCAGGGACCCCGACGAGACCTGGCCGCGTCGCTCCGCCTGCTGGTGGTGGCTCAGGCGCGCGGCCTCGGGCGGCACCGACGAGCTCGCGCTGCTCCTCGGGCAGACGCTCGAGCGCTACGACGCCGAGGCGTTCAAGACCTACAAGCGCAAGCTGCCCGCGATCCGCTGACGTCCCCACGGGCAGCCTGCGGGAAGATCGGAAGCCGCTGCGCGCGATGGCACGGTCGACTGTGCCACCCGGCGCAGCGGCCAGTGCTTCGATCCTCCCCGGACGTTATCGCCCGTGTCGCATACCACGGCGCGACGTCTCGTTTCGGCGTTCCAGAGTTGAACGTGTGAGGCGCGAGTCGCGCCACGATCTCCGCGACCTCCGAGCCCTGCGGGTGCCCTGAGCCACAGCGCCCAGGCGCCTCCCGAGCGAACACGCGCACCCCTGGAACGGTGGATGCAAACGCACCGCCGCGACTGGCGAGGCGCGCTCGCGCTCGCCGCGTTCCGCTCTGGTTGCCGAGGGAGATCCCATGATTCGTTTCGCACTGTCCGCCGCGCTGGCGCTGGTCCTTCCTCTCACCGTCGCGTGCGGCGGCAAGGAGGATGAGCCCGGCGGTGGCGGCGAGCCGATCGCCGCCGGCCCGCAGCTCGATCCCCAGGTCGTCGCCCAGGCCAACGAGATCTACGTGCAGCGCTGCACCCCCTGCCACGGCGAGACCGGGCGTGGCGACGGCGCGGCCTCGAGCACGCTCAACCCCAAGCCGCGCGATTTCAACGACGCCGCATGGCAGAAGTCGATCACCGACGAGCACATCGAGAAGATCATCAAGATGGGCGGCCAGGCGGTCGGCAAGAGCGCCGCCATGCCGTCGAACCCCGACCTGATGAACCGCCATCAGGTCGTCGCCGCCTTGAAGGAGAAGGTCCGCAGCTTCGCTCGCAAGTGAGGCGAGCGCGCAACGCAAACGGCGCGGGCTCACTCCCCGCGCGTGCGCCGCGCGTCGCGGCGCGAGGAGGGAGCTCATGATGCTGACGAATGGGATGACGTGGTTCGTCGCCGGGGCGCTCGCGCTCGGCGCATGCTCGAGCGGCACCACACCGCAGATGTCGGCCGGCGGCGGTGCCGGCCTGCAGGAGCTGATGAAGGCCAGGAACCTGAGCGAGGGCGACGTGCAAGCCGCGCTCAAGACCTACACGCCGACCGGCAAGCACGACGAATACTACATGTTTGCGTCCGGCGGACACGGCGGCCAGATCATCGTGATCGGCGTGCCGTCGATGCGCATCTTGAAGTACATCGGCGTCTTCGTGCCCGAGCCCTGGCAGGGCTACGGCTTCGACAACCAGACCAAGGAGGTCCTCGCCGGTGGCAAACGCCATGGCAAGGACCTCACCTGGGCCGACACCCACCACCCGGCGCTGTCGGAGACCGCGGGTGACTACGACGGCCAGTTCCTCTTCATCGGTGACAAGGCCAACGCGCGCATGGCGGTCATCGACCTGGCGGACTTCACGACCAAGCAGATCGTGACGAGCCACCTCATCGAGTCCGACCACGGCGCCGCCTTCGTCACGCCCAACACCGAGTACATCATCGAGCCGACGCAGTACGCCGCGCCGCTGGGCGGCGTCTACGCCGACGTCAAGGAGTACAAGGAGAAGTACCGCGGCGCGGCGATCTTCTGGAAGTTCGACCGCGACAAGGGGCGCATCGACGAGGACAAGTCCTTCGCGATCGAGCTGCCACCCTACGTGCAGGACCTCTCCGACGCTGGCAAGCTGGTCTCGGACGGCTGGGCCTTCTGCAACTCGCTCAACACCGAGCTCGTCTACGGCGGCAACCTCGAGGGCAACCCGCCGATGGAGTCGGGCTGGTCGCAGAACGACATGGACTTCCTGCACGTGATGAACTGGAAGAAGGCCGCCGAGCTCGTCGCCGCCGGCAAGTCGAAGACGATCGCCGGCATGAAGGTCCTGCCGCTCGAGGTCGCGGCGGCCGAGGGCGTGCTCTTCTTCGTGCCCGAGCCCAAGAGCCCGCACGGCGTCGACATCACGCCCGACGGCGAGTCGATCGTCATCGGCGGCAAGCTCGACACCCACGCGACCGTCTACAGCTTCAACAAGATGAAGGCGCTCATCGACGCCCAGAAGTTCGAGGGCAAGGACGCCTACGGCGTGCCGATCCTCGCGTTCAAGGACGCGATCCACGGCCAGGTCGACCTCGGCCTCGGGCCGCTGCACACGCAGTTCGACGACAAGGGCTTCGCCTACACCTCGCTCTTCATCGAGAGCGCGACGGCGAAGTGGTCGGTCAAGGAGCTCAAGGTCGTCGAGAAGATCGCCTCCTCCTACAACATCGGCCACCTCTCGACGGCCGAGGGCGACACGGTGAGCCCCGACGGCAAGTACCTGGTGATGATGAACAAGTGGGCGCTCGACCGCTTCGCGCCGGTCGGCCCGCTCCTGCCGCAGAACTTCCAGCTCGTCGACCTCTCGACGAGCCCGATGCAGCTCCTCTACGACATGCCGATCCCGCTGGGCGAGCCGCACTACGCGCAGATGATCAAGGCGGACAAGCTCAAGCCGCACGCGATCTACAAGCCGGCCGGCACCGACCCCATCACCGGCGAGAAGGCCGAGCACGCGGTCGAGGGCGGCAAGGAGCGCATCGAGACGCGCGGCGACGGCGTGCACGTCTACATGTCGGCGATCCGCAGCCACTTCACGCCCGACATCGTGCGCGTCAAGGAGGGCGACACCGTGCACCTGCACATCACCAACCAGGAGCAGGCCGACGACGCCACCCATGGCTTCGCGCTCGACTCGTACAACATCAACCTCAGCCTCGAGCCCGGCGAGCACTCGGACGTGACCTTCGTCGCCGACCGTGCCGGCGTCTTCCCGATGTACTGCACCGAGTTCTGCTCGGCGCTGCACCTCGAAATGGCCGGCTACTTCCTGGTCGAGCCGAAGTCGGCCGCGCCGGCGCCCGAGCCCGCGCCGGCGCCCGAGCCCGCGCCGACGCCCGAGCCCGCGCCGACGCCCGAGCCCGCGCCGAACCCGTGAGCTGGCCCCAACGTCGAGGTGCACCGTGCGTTCCCTCCATTCCTTCGTCGTCTCCGTGGCCATCGCGGGTGGCTGTTCCGCCGCCCCGATGGAGCCGACGGAAGGAGCGCCGACGCCACCTCCTCGCCCCGCCGCCTGTCGTGAGGTGACAGGCGGCGGCCCTCTCCAGCCGGTGCTCGACGCCGCGCGCGACGCCGAGACGCTTTGCCTCGGCCCCGGGCGCTGGCTCGGCCCGGCGCGTATCGAGCGCACGCTCGCGCTCTGGGGACCGCGCGACGCCATCATCGCCGCCGGCGCACCCGGTAGCGTGCTGACAGTCGCCGCCGCCGGCAGCGCGGTCGACGGGCTGACGATCGACGGCAGCGGCGGCCGCTTCGACAAGCTCGACGCCGCCGTGCACGTCATCGCCGACGACGTGCGCGTGCAAGGGGTCGCCGTCGTGCACGCGGTCTACGGGATCCTCGTCGAGAAGACCCGGCGCGCGGTCATCGTCGACAACCACGTGCGCGGCGACGCCGCCACCGCCATGGGCATGCGCGGCGACACCATCCGCCTCTGGGAGAGCTACGACGCGCGCGTCACCCACAACCTCGTCGAGGACGGCCGCGACATGGTCGTCTGGTACTCGAGCCGCAACGTCGTCGCCCACAACCGCGTCCTGCGCGGACGGTACGGGACCCACTTCATGTACAGCCACGACAACCACGTGCACGACAACGCCTACGTCGACGGCGTGGTCGGCGTCTTCGTCATGTACAGCAAGCGCGTCACGCTCGAGAGGAACCTCGTGCTCAACGCCGCCGGCGCCTCGGGCATGGCGATCGGGCTCAAGGACTCCGGCGACGTGCTCGCCCGCGACAACGTGCTCGTGCACGACACCATCGGGCTCTACATCGACGAGACGCCGGGCACGCTCGGCGAGACGCTGCGCATCGAGGGCAACACCATCCGCCAGTGCACGATCGCCGTGCGCTTCCACACGAGCCCGCGTCGCACCACCTTCACGAACAACGACCTCGCCGACAACGCCCGCCAGATCGCCGCCGCCGCCGGCACGACCCCGACCGGCGCGAGCTGGACCGACAACTACTACGACGACTACGCCGGCTACGACCTCGACGGCGACGGCGTCGGCGACCTGCCCTATCGCGCCGAGTCCGCCTCCGAGGACCTCGTCGCGCAGCGCCCCGAGCTCGCGTTCCTGCGCGGCGCCCCCGCGCTGGCCCTGGTCGACGTCGGCAGCCGGCTCCTGCCGCTGTGGCAGGCGCGCGAGCTCCTCACCGACCCGCGCCCGCGCATGAGCCCGCGCCCGCTGCCGGCCCTGACGACCCTCGCCAGGAGCACCGGCCATCGCGCCCCCGAGGTGACCCATGAGGATTGAGCTCCGCCGGATCGGCAAGAGCTTCGGCAAGGTGCGCGCGCTCGCCGAGGTCTCTCTCGACCTGCCCTCCGGATCGCGCGTCGCGCTCATCGGGCCGAACGGCTCGGGCAAGACCACGCTCATCCGCGTGCTCATGGGCCTCGTCGCGCACGAGGGCGAGGTGCTGCTCGACGGCGCGAGCGGCGCCGCGGCGCGCACCGCGCTGGCCCCGGGGATCGCGTATCTGCCGCAGGTCGCGCCGGCGATGGCGGTGACGGTCGGCGACCTGATCCGCACCGTCGCGCGCGTGCGCGGCCTCGACCCGCGGCCGATCGAGCAGATCGCCGGCGAGCTCGGGCTCGCGCTCGGCCCGATCATGAAGCAGCCGTTCCGCGGGCTCTCGGGCGGCATGAAGCAGAAGCTGCTCATCGCGCTGGCGCTCGGCGTGCGCCCGCGCCTGGTGATCCTCGACGAGCCGACCGCCAGCCTCGACGCGGCGGCGCGCGCGCGTTTCGCGGCGCTCGAGCGCGAGCACCTCGCCGACGCGACGGTGATCCTCTGCTCGCACCGCCTCGACGAGCTGCGCACCATGGTCGACCGCGTGGTCGCGCTGAGCGAGGGGCGCGTCGCGCACGACGGCGCCGCCGCCGCCTACGTCAGGAGCCGCACCCAGACCGTGATCGAGGTCCTGGCCGAGCCCGGCGCCGGCCCGTGGCTCGCCGCGCAGGGCTTCACCCCGACCAGCGGCGGCTGGTGGAGCCGCGGCCTCGATCACGACGACAAGCTCCGCCTCCTGCCCGAGCTGGTCACGACCCTCGGCGCGCGCCTGCGCGACCTCGTCGTGCGCGACCTCGAGCGCATCGGTGTCCGGCCCGCCGACACCGGCGCCCCGGGAGGTGCACCGTGAAGGGCACCGTCGTCGGCCTCGCGATCCTCGGCGCGCTCACGCTCGGCGTCGTGCTGATCGTCTCGCGCGGCACGACGCTGCCCGACGCGCCGGTCCCGATCGCCTGGGACCGCGAGCCATGCGCGCACTGCCACATGCAGATCGGCGAGCCGCGCCACGCCGTACAGCTCGTCACGCGCGACGGCACCGTCGCCTCCTTCGACGACGTCGGCTGCGCCATCGAATACCTGCGCCAGCACCGCCCGGCGGTTCACCGGCTGTGGTTCCGCGGCGAGGGCGAGACCTGGCTCGGCACCGACGTCGTAGGCTTCGTCCCGACCGAGATCACGCCGATGGGCTCGGGGCTGCTCGCCGTCGATCGGCGCACGACCGACGCCCGCACCTTCGAGCAGGTCCTCGACACCTTCCAAGCGCCTTCGGCACCCGGAGCGCCCCCATGACGACAGCCCCCCTGGAGATCGACGAGGACATGGCGCCGCAGGCCCGGACACTTCCCACCCGTCGTTCGAGCTTCCTCGCCGAGGTGCGGGCGTCGTTGTCCCTCGATCTCGCCGAGGTCCTGCGCTCGCGCTGGATCGTCTTCTGCGCGCTCGTCTACGCCGCGCTGGCCGGGATCCTCGTCTTGGTCGGGCTGCGCGAGTCCACGCTCTTCGGCTTCACCGGCACCGGTCGCGTGCTGATGGCGTTTTCGCAAGCCCTCACGTTGGTGATCCCGCTGCTCGCGCTGACGGCGACCGGCCAGGTCGTCGGGCGCGCGCGCGACGAAGGCACGCTCGAGCTCCTGCTCGCCCAGCCGATCCGCCGCAGCGCCTGGCTCACCGGCGTCACCCTCACGCGCTTCGCCGTGCTCTTCGTGCCGCTCGCCGTGCTCGTCGTCGCCCTCGGCGCCATCGCCGAGCTCGGCGGCCAGGCGGTACCGTGGCCCTTCGTGTGGCGCGTGCTCGGGATCTCGGCGGCGCTCACCTGGACCTTCGTCGGGATCGGCATGGCGCTCTCGGTCTACGTGAGGAACCAGGCGCGCGCCATCGCCTGGGTCGTGCTCGTCTGGGCGCTGGCGGTGGCGCTGCTCGACTTCGGCCTCATCGCGCTGATGTTGCGCTGGCGCCTCGACGCCGAGGCGGTCTTCCTGCTCGCGGCGCTCAACCCGGTGCAGGACGCGCGCCTGGCCCTCTTGTCCGGGCTCGAGGCCGACCTCGGCACGCTCGGCCCGGTCGGCGTCTACCTCTCGACGCGGCTTGGGCAGGACGCGCTCTTCGCGCTCGGGATCCTGTGGCCGCTCGGCCTCGGCACGCTCACCTGGATCGCGGCGCTCATCGGCTTCCGCAAGAACGACGTCATCTGATTCGAGGAGACCACGGTCATGAAGAACGCACTCGACCGCTTCTACCAGTTCCTCGATCGCCCGCTCTTCGGATGGAGCCGCATCGTGCTCGCCCTCCTGGTGATCCCGATCATCCTCGCGCTCGGCCAGCCGCTGTGGCGCATCTCGATGCAGGCGCCGCAGTACCCCAAGGGGCTCTATCTCGACATCTACGCGCACACCGTCGAGAGCGGCAACGACAACCGCGACCTCAAGGAGATCAACATCCTCAACCACTACATCGGGATGAAGACGATCGATCGCGCCGAGCTCTCTGACCTCGACTGGATCCCCTTCGCGCTGGTCGCGCTGGTGCTCCTGACGCTGCGCTGCGCCGCCATCGGCAACGTGCGCTCGCTCGTCGATCTCGCCGTGGTCACCGGCTTCATCGGCGCCTTCTCGCTCTTCCGGTTCGTCTACAAGCTCTACAGCTATGGCCACAACCTCGATCCGACCGCGCCGATCAAGGTCGAGCCGTTCACGCCCGCGATCTTCGGAAGCAAACAGATCGCCAACTTCACCACGTCGAGCTTCCCGCAGACCGGCAGCTACCTCATCGCGGTCTTCGCGCTCGGCGTCGTCGCCCTCACCGCCTGGCACCTGATCAAAGGCCGCAAGGACGCCGCCAGGGCCGACCTGCTCGCCCGCACCGAATCGTCCCCCGCCGTCTCGTAGAGGAGTCCATCATGCGCACCCAGCTCTCGATCATCGCCCTCGTCGCCTCCGTGATCACCCCCTGCCTCGCCTGCGGCGGCAAGTCCGAGCCCGCCCCAGCCCCCGTCGCCGAGCCCGCCGCGCCACCCGCCAAGAAGTTCGAGGTCCCGCGCGACCCCAACAACATCGCCAGCCTGGCGGTCGCCTCCAAGGATCACACGACGCTCGTCGCCGCGGTGCAGGGCGCCGACTACGTCGCCAGCATCTCCAACTCCGGCCCGCTCACGGTCTTCGCGCCGGTCAACGCCGCCTTCGACAAGCTGCCCGCGGGCACGGTCGACACCCTGCTCAAACCCGAGAACGTCGACAAGCTCCGCGACGTGCTCAAGTACCACGTGACGACCTCGGCGCTCATGCCCGAGGATCTGAAGGACGGCCAGGTCCTCGGCATGGCCAACGGCAAGAAGGTCACCGTGCACGTCAAGGACGGCAAGCTCAGCGTCAACGACGCCAACGTCGTCGCCTCGGTGCGCGCCAGCAACGGCGCCCTGCACATCATCGACGGCGTGCTCCTGCCGCAATAGTCTATTGGTTCCGACATATTGCCGCTGGCACAGCTTGACCGATCTCGCGGCATGCTCGGTCAAGTCGCGCCGGGCGTGACCCGCTACGCTCCTCGTGGACATCAACCCGCACCCGGAGCGTGCCCATGCGTGCCCTCGCCCTCCTCGCGTCCTTCGCCCTGCCCGCGCTCGTGACCCTCGACCCGGCGGATGTCCGCGCATCCGCCTCCCCGCCGCGCTGCGCGGACGTCTCCTTCACCGTCGCGCTCGCGCCCGACGCCCCCGCGGACAACGTGGTCTACGGTCGCCTCTGTACCCGCGGCGGCGCCCAGTTCAAGACGATCCAGGTCCTGCTGCACGGCGCCGGCTACGATCACAACTACTGGGATTTCCCGCTACGTTCCGAGACCCATTCCTACATGCGCCACGCCACCGCGGCAGGCTACGTCACCCTCGCGCTCGACCGCGTCGGCTACGGCCAGAGCACACGCCCGAGCGGCTCCGACCTCTACGGGCTGGACCTGCACGTCGGGGCCTACGCCGTGCATCAGATCGTGCAGGAGCTGCGCTCGGGCGACCTCGTGGTCCCGGGCTTCGGTCACCTCGGCCACCACGGCGAGCGCGTCATGCTCGTCGGCTTCTCGCTCGGCGCCTTCATCGCCGCCATCGAGGGCGCAACCTACGCCGACGTCGACGGCGTGATCCTCACCGGCTTCTCGCACTTCCCAGGACCCGCCGGCTTCGCCTCCTTCGGCCTGGCGGGCCCGGCCTGTCTCGATCCGAAGTTCGCCGCCCTGCCGTGCGACCTCGATCCCGCCACCGGCGCCCCCATCGGCTACCTGGCCAACTTCCCGACGCTCCCCTTCCCGGTGCTCGATTTCCCGGTCGGCACCGCCACGCGCATGGCGCTCTTCTTCGCGCCGGCCCACGTCGACCAGGACGTCTTCGATCTCGACGTGCAGCTGCGCCAGACCTTCCCCGCGGCGGAGCTCGCCGACATCGCCCCGACCCTCGACCCGCTCACCGGCGCGACCAGAGACCTCGCGGTGCCGACCCTCATCGTCAACGGTGAGGACGACATGCTGCTCTGCGACCCGCCGGGCTGCTCGGTGACGCGCAACCTCGCCTTCGAGGCCCCCTTCTTCCCGGCCGAGGCCGAGCTCGAGGTGCGCACCGTCGCGCGCGCCGCCCACAGCATCAACCTGCACCACGGCGCCCCGGACTGGTTCGCGATCTCCCGCGAGTGGTCCGATCGCAAGGTCGGCGCGTCGGCGCGCGGCGAGGCACCAACGGCGTCATGCCACCCGTGAGCGACCGCGTCGCCCGCGGTGCGCACGCTTGACATCGCCGCGGGGGTCGCCCACCAACGACAGAGGTGACACTTCATGGGTGCGACGATGGCGACTGCGATGAGGGAGCAACCTGCGAGCCGCCCGCTCTGCGCCTTTCGCGATGCGCTGGCGACGCACTTCGGCATCGGCGAGGTCAGCTCCCCTGCCGAGGACGGCTTTCGCGCCGCCATCACCGCCACCTCGCTGCCCGGGATGTCCTTCGTCGAGGTGCGCTCGGATCCGATGCACCTCGCGCGCACACGGCGCGACGTCTCGCGGCTCGATCGCGGCGTCTTCTCGCTCGGCCTCGTGCTGGACGGCGGCGCCACCCTGGCCCAGGACGGACGTGAGGCGCGGCTCGGCCCGCGCGACATCGTGCTCTGCGACAGCCGCCGCCCGTTCCGGATGTCGTTCGACCGCCCGTTCGCCCAGCTGATCGTCGACGTCGACGCCGCGCTGCTCGCGGCGCGCCTGCCGACCGCCGAGCGCCTGACCGCCACCCGCGTCGACGGCTCGCGCGGGCTCGCCGCCGTGACGGGCGCGCTGCTCCAAGCGCTCGGCGCGCAGGCGAACGACCTCGGCGACGGCGAGGTCGGCGTCGTCGATCGCGCGCTCGACCTCGTGACCCTGACCTTCGGCGGGCTCGCCCCCCACTCGAGCCACGACCGACAGCTCGCCACGCGCGTGCGGGCCTACATCGAGAGCAACCTCGCCGATCCCGCGCTCACGTCAGACGGCATCGCGGCCGCGCACGGCATCTCGCGGCGCACGCTCTACCGGATCTTCGAAGGTCAGGACGAGAGCATCGGCGCTTTTGTCCTCCGGCGTCGGCTCGAGCGGTGCCGCGCCGCGCTGATCGACCCCGCGCAGGTGCAGCGGAGCGTGACCGAGATCGCGTTGGCCTGGGGGTTCAACAACCCCGCTCACTTCTCGCGCGCTTTTCGTCAGGCCTTCGGACAGAG
This sequence comes from Deltaproteobacteria bacterium, assembly GCA_011526585.1. Classification (GTDB taxonomy): domain Bacteria; phylum Myxococcota_A; class UBA9042; order PHBI01; family PHBI01; genus WYBB01. The sequence continues at coordinate 24,954 of WYBB01000178.1, read as the reverse complement.
CCCCCGCGCCTTGCGGCGCGGGGCGCGCTCTTGAGCTCGACGGCCTTCAGCGCAGCTCGGTGCCGGCCAGGAAGTCCTTGCCACGCGAGGCGACGTGGCAGCCGACGCACATCGGGTTCGCGCCGGGGGCCGGGTCGGCCATGACCGCGCCGGCGGTGTCGCGTATCTCGTAGTACCAGAGGAAAGCCAGCGCGCTCAGGGTTCTCATCGGTTCTCTCCTTTCGGAAATGGCGAACGCGCCCACCTCGGGCGCGTGTCGGGGAGTCGTCGCGATCGCAGCGCGGACAGGCTCAACGATCGTCGTCGAAGGCCTGGTCGAGCGCCTCCTGGGTCTGGAGCGCGCGCTCGCGGTCGGCGGTGAAGGTCGGGTCGTCGACGCGAAAGAGGGTCCACCAGGTGATGAAGACGGCGAGCCCGGCCATCAGCGTCGCCCCGATGACGAGGTGCAGGCGGCGCTTGGGGTAGCGTCGCCAGAGCCAGACGAAGACCGCCAGGCCGACGAACCCGCCGAGCACGACCAAGACGTCGAGGAGCGGCGGCATCTCACTTCTCCAGCGCGGTGAGCGCGAAGCGGATCGAGACCTTCTCGGCGATCTTCACCCCGAGCAGGTGCGACGGGGGCTCGACGCCGAAGTCCGCGAGCACCACCTCGAAGTCGCCCTTGATGCGCAGCGCGTTGCCGGGGATGTAGACCTTCTTGAGCTTGTCGGACGCCTCGACGTAGGCGAGCTTGACCGCGACCTCGATCGGTCGGGTCTTGCCCTTGATCGTGAGCTTGCCCTTGACCCGCCCGCTGGTGGAGACGCCCGGCTTCAGCGGCCCGGTCAGGTCGAGCGCGACCTCGTCGATCGTGAAGCTCAGGTCGGGGTGCGCCGCGGCGTCGAGGAAGCCCTGACCTTGCAGGTCGGCGTCGCGCTTGCTGTTGCCGGTCCTGAGGCTGGCGACGGGCACGGCCACCCGGCCGTTGGCGGCGGCGGGCTTGACGGGGTCGAAGCTCAGCGCGCCGCGCGCCTCGGTGGAGATCCCGCGGATGTTCTCGACCGGCGCCTCGGACTCGAACTCGACGAGCTGAAGCCCGCCGGCAGGGATCTCGAACTCGGCGGCGCGCGTGTGGTTCGCGCTCGCGGTCGCGCCCACGACGACAAGAGAGAGGACGACGACGGACGACGTCGACAGCGACATGCGATCACCTCCGGCAGCGCGTGTGTGTGCGGCCGCCGTCACGGTCAGGCCGCGGTATCGGGACTCTCTATGCCGGTCCCACCGATCCGTTACCTGCCTCGTGAAGATCGGTCGCACCGACGGCGAGGTCCCCGCGTCCCGAGTGTCCCGCCGTGCGCCGGATCGCGGCACACACGGGACGAGCGCCCGCGACTCGCGACGGCCAGCCAGGCCACACCATGGCCTGGCACGCGGAGTGCTCCGGCGGAGTGCGATGCGAACGCTCCGAGATACCGCGAAGCGCGCCCGGCCGGCTCACCCGACCTTTGGAGCCGGGGGGGGCGCGTGGTAAGTTCATCAGCCATGACCAGCGCTCGCATCGATCCCTACGAAGAGGGTTGGCCGCCCGGTGTGAAGCCTCCACCGCGAGGGTGTGATCTGCCCTACGACGATGGAGAGCCGATGGAGACCGGCGACCACCGCAAGCAGATGAACCTCCTCGCGGAGCTCTTCACGATGGCGCTCGAGCGCCTGGGCCGGGAAGACGCCTTCGTCGCCGGCAACATGGCGCTCTACTACAGCGCGCTGCAGGCCAGGAACAACGACTTCAAGGCCCCGGACGTCTTCGTCGTGCTCGACACCGACCCCGACCCGAGCCGCAAGTCCTGGGTCGTCTGGGAGGAGGACGGGCGCACGCCCAACATCGTGGTCGAGCTCCTCTCGGAGACGACCGAGAAGAACGATCGCGGGCCCAAGTTCCGGGTCTACGAGCGTGTGCTGCGCGTGCCCGACTACTTCATCTATGATCCGATCGACTTCCGCTTGGAGGGCTGGCGCCTCGCAGGCGGGACGTACCGCGCCCTCGAGCCCGACGCGCACGGCCGCCTCTACTGTGAGGAGCTCGGTGTCTGGCTCGGGCGATGGCACGGTTTCCAACTCAAGCGCGAGACCACCTGGCTCCGCCTCTTCGACGCGCAGGGACAGCTCATCCCGACCTACCACGAGGCCGCGGCCGCCCACGCCGAAGCCGTGACCGTGCGGGCCGAGGCGGAAACGGCGCGAGCCGAGGCGGAAGCGGCGCGAGCCGAGGCGGAAGCGGCGCGGGCCGAGGCGGAAGCGGCGCGCGCCAGGGCCGCGGAGGCGCGCGTCGCCGAGCTGCTGGAACGGCTCGAGGGTGAGCGCTGAAAGGCCGCTCGCGCCCGCGGGATTGCCACCTCTACTTGTGTGCACCCGTCGAAGCGGCTCGCAGGTCATGGGGGACCCAAGCGGCATCGGTCCCCGCGTGGTCCCCCTTCCGATGGCGTGCCGCACGGCTCGGGAGGGTGACCCGGGTGGGATCGTCCGCGCACAGAAGCTGCTCCGCTTCCTCCTCGCTGAGCCTCGCCCAGGTGAGAAACCGGACGTCGTCGTCGTCGAGCCCCCCCATCCAGATCTCGTCGTCCTCGACGATCCACCACGCGCCGCATTGGCAACGGCACAGGTCCAGGCTGCGCTTGGCGCGCCGGACCAGGGTCCGCGCGTGATGCGTCTCCGGCGCGCGACAACAATCGTAACGCCGGTCCCCGCGCTCGACGTCGGCTTCGAGCTCCGTCCGCACCCACGCGTGGAACACCCGCGCCCGCTCGAGCGCGTCGCGAACGACCGCGAGCCGCGCCAGCTCCTCATCGTAGACCGCGCGCATCCGCGGATACCGCTCGAGCAGCTCGGCGGGGCTGTGGGCGCGCTCCACACACATCCAGTACACCATCTCCTCGAAGGAGGGCTCGCCCGGGTGCTCGAGGAGGTAGGCGTTCACCCACCCGTACGACTCCCACTCGGTGATCTCACGTTGACCGAGCTCCTCGAGCTGCTTTGTCAGACGGCGCACGACGCCGGTCTCCTTCAGCTCGCGGGCACGACGGATCCAGCGGTTCATCCCGTCGCGGAACGCCTCGGCGTGCTCCAACCCGACCTCGATGTGGCCCAGCTCGTGGATGAGGGTCGCGCGCAGCTCGGTCCGCTTCGACCGCGCCACCTCCGGCGACACCCACAGCACCTTGGCGACCGGATCGCACGCCGCACGCAGCCGCCCCACCGACGACGGATATCCGAAGCGGATGCTCCACCCGGACAGATCGAGATCCGGGAAGTACCGCGCCGCGACATCGTCGCGCTCGGCGCTCACCGCACGCTCCACCTCCGGTGCAACCGACCTCGGCTGCGGCGCGTTCAGTGCCTCGAGCGAGTCCCAGGGTCTGGTCGGACGCCGGTCGCTCCTGCTCACGGCTTCAACCGAAGAGGTGGCGTGCGATGATGAGCCGCTGGATCTGGCTCGTGCCTTCGTAGATCTGGAAGATCTTCGCGTCGCGCATCAGCTTCTCGACCGGGTACTCGGTGTTGAAGCCGTAGCCGCCGAAGACTTGCACCGCGTCGGTGGCGATCTTCATCGCCTCGTCGGCGGCGAAGCACTTGGCCATCGCGGCGGCGAGGCTGTTGCGCTCGCCCTGGTCGAACTGCCAGGCCGAGCGCCACACGAGGAATCGCGCGGCGTCGACCGACTTGGCCATGTCGGCGATCATGAACGAGACCGCCTGGTAGTCGCTGATCGGCTTGCCGAAGGTCTTGCGCTCGCGCGCGTACGCGATCGACTCGTGCAGGCAGCGGTTGGCGAGGCCGACCGCGCACGCCGCGACCATCGGGCGGGTGATGTCGAAGGCCGCCATCGCCGCCTTGAAGCCCTGTCCCTCGGCGCCGACGATGTTGTCGGCCGGCACCGCCACGTCCTCGAACACGACCTGGCGCGTGTCCGAGGCGCGCTGCCCCATGTTCTTCTCCTTGCGCCCGACGGTGATCCCCGGCGTGTCGCGCGGCACGACGAAGCCGGTCATGCCGCGGTGGCCCTGCGCCGGATCGGTGTAGGCGAGCACGAAGTACCAGTCGGCCTTGGCCGCGTTGGTGATCCACTGCTTGGTGCCGTTGAGCACGTAGTGGTCGCCGCGCTTGACCGCGGTCGTGCGGATCCCGGCGACGTCGGAGCCGGCGCCCGGCTCGGTCACGCAGTAGGCCGCCATCTGCGGCGCCTCGGTCATCGGCTGGAGGAAGCGCTTCTTGAGCGCGTCGCTGCCGGCGACGATCACCGGCGCCTCGGCGAGGTTGTTCGCCTCGATCGCCGTCGTGATCCCGGTGCAGCCGAAGCCGAGCTCCTCGGCGATGATGCAGCTCTCGAAGACACCGAGCCCGACGCCGCCGTACTCGACGGGGATCTTGGTGTTGACCAGCCCCGCCTCCCAGGCCTTCTTGACGACCTCGACCGGGAACTCGCCGGTCTCGTCGTGGTGCGCCGCGACCGGGATGATCTCCTTCTTGGAGAAGTCCCGCGCGAGCTGCTGAATCTGCTTCTGTTCGTCCGTCAGGCGAAAGTCGACCACGTGCTAGCCTCCTCGAGTGTCGAGGCGCCCCATAGCATGGCCCGACGGACGTTGCCCACCACGGAGGACGCGAGGCGCCCTCGGGCGATGATCAGGGCGTGGCGCCGGCGCGCAGGCCGATCACGTAGTCGCGCACGTTGGCGATCGCCTCGGCGGAGAGCTTCTCCTTGTAGGCCTTCATCAGCGAGCCCGCGACCCCGTTCTCGATGATCTCCTTGGCCTTGTCCGCGCTGACCGTCGACTTCGTCAGGTCCGGCCAGTTCTTGCCCTTGTCGCGCGCCTTCTTGCCCATGCCGGTGTCGCCCTTGCCGTCGGCGCCGTGACACTTCGCGCAGGACTCGGTGTAGACCGTCGGCCCGTCGGTCGCCGGCGCCGGTGGCGGCGCCTCGTCCGAGCGCGGCCCGACCGCACCGGACGGCACGGCGACGGCGGCGATGAAGAGCGCAGAGGCTCCCGCGGCGAGCTGGGCGAAGAGACGACGAGCCATCCGATCCTCCTGAGCAGGTCCAAGGCGCGCCCGACGGTGTGTGAGGGCACGCTATTCACGCGCGACTATGCCGAAGGCGCGCCGCGGTTACCAGCGCGGCAGCGCGACGACCTTCACGCGGCGCCCGTCGGCGAGCGCGAGCTCGGTCCCCGGCTCGGCCACCTTGCGCTTGAGCATCGCCAGCGCGAGGTAGCCCCCGGCGGGCACCGGCGCGGCGCTCCCCACGATCCCCTGCGGCTTCGTCGCTTCAGCGGTCGCGACGTAGAGCTCGGCGTGCGCGGGCGGCGCGGCCCCACCGGGGACGACCACGCCGCGCAGGCGCTTGGGCAGCTCGCCGCGATCGCGCGCCATCACGTAGACCTCCTGGCCGAGGAAGCAGCCCTTGGTCCAGCTCACCGTCGCCGCGAGACGCTCGGACGCGAGCGCGAGGTCCTCGCCGCCGAGGTCGACGCCATCGAGCGGCCAGCCCGCCTCGATGCGCAGGCGCTCCCAATCGCGCTCATCGAGCGGCTCGGCCCCGGCCGAGAGCAGGCGCACCCGCAGGCTCGGCAGGAGCGCCGGCGAGACGCGCAGGTGAACCGCCTTGCGCATGAGCTCGGACTCGACCTCGGCGATGCGCGTGACCCGCACGGCCGCGTCGCTCCAGGTGATATCGGCGAAGTCGCCGCCGCCCTCATCGGGGAGCCGCGCCCCGAGCACCTGCGTGACCAGCGCCTCGGCGTCCTGGCCGTAGATCGCCAGGATCCCCTCGGGCGCGGGCGCGGTCCAGCGCACGTCGTCGGCGACCCGGTGCCTGCCCAGCGCCTCGAGCACCGCCGCGAGCGAGGTGCTGCGCCCGATGAGCTCGATGGCGTCGGCGCCGACCTCGTAGCGCACCTGGCCGACGTGGCGACCGTTGGCGGTGGCCATCAGCGCAAAGCCGGCCTGGCCCGGCGCGGCCTTGGCGATGTCGGCGGTCGTCATCGCGTGCAGGAAGCGCGCGCGGTGGCGGCCGGTGACCGTCGCGCGGGCGTGGTCGGGCAGGACGGCGACGAGGGGACGGAGGCTCGAGGGGGTGGTGGCCATGAGGCTGGAGAGGGTGCACACCACGCGCCGGAAGGGAAGAGGGATCTCGAACCCCGCGAGCGGGCGGCGCCCCATGGCGGCGCGGCCGGGCGTCCGCGGCGGCGCTCACGGCATCCATGCGAGCTTGCCCCGGCTCGCCTTCTGGGGCATGTCCCGCCCATGCGTCTGTGCCGCTTCACCGTGCTCGGGAGACATCGCTGGGGGATCCACACCGCCGAGGGCGTTCAGCCGCTGGCGCGAAGCCCCTTTGACGGCGGCCCGGTCGAACCGAGCGGCGAGGTCCTGCCCTTCGACGCGCTCACTTTCGAGGTGCCCACGACGCCGAGCAAGATCATCGGGATCGGGCGCAACTATGCCGATCACGCCAAGGAGCTCGGCAACGACGTGCCGCCCGAGCCGCTGATCTTCCTGAAGCCCCCGAGCTCGCTCCTGCCCCACGAGGGCGTGATCCGCTGCCCGCTCGGACAGAGCGAGCTCGTGCATCACGAGGCCGAGCTCGGCGTCGTCATCGCGCGCACGACCCGCAACATCGACGAGGCGGACGCCGCGAGCGCCATCCTCGGCTACACCCTCGTCAACGACGTCACCGCGCGCGACCTGCAGAGAAAGGACGTGCAGTTCACCCGCGCCAAGGGCTTCGACACCTTCTGCCCGGTCGGCCCCTGGATCGACACCGCGTTCGCGCCCGGCGACCAGCGCATCTGGCTCACCGTCAACGGCGAGACGCGCCAGGACGCGCACCTGTCCCAGATGATCTTCAAGGTGCCGTTCCTCGTCGCCTACCTGTCGCGCATCATGACCCTCGAGCGCGGCGACCTCATCGCCACCGGCACCCCGGCCGGCGTCGGCCCGCTCGTCGCCGGCGACCGCGTCGAGGTGCACATCGACGGCCTCGGCACGCTGAGCAACAGCGTCGATCTCTGATCTGAGAGCGTTCAGCCCGGTGGAACGAGCCGCTGGTGACTGGCCAGGCCGGCCTCGGTGCGCTCGAGCTCGGCCTTGTCGCCGAGATCCCTGAAGATCTCGATCGCCTTACGGAAATCGTCCTCGGCCTCGCGCGCCAGCGCCGCCGAGCCCTCGGCGAGCGCGCGCAGGCTCCGCACCTCGGCGCGCGCTCGCAACGCCGGGCCGAGGCTCGGGCGCGCGTTCATCGCGATCGCCAGCGCGAAGGCCTCGTCGGCCGTCGCCTGCGCGCGCACCAGGTCCCCCTTGCGCGCATACAGCGCCGAGAGGTTCTTCAAGACGTCGGTCAGCGTCCTGAGGTCACCGGTCTCGGTCGTGATCTCGCGCGCCTCGACCAGGGCCGCCGCGGCGTGATCGAGCTCGCCGCGCGCCAGGCGCGTCTCGCCGATGTTGTTGAGGAAGGCGCCGATGAGCTCGCGCTCGCCCGCGACCTCCGCGGCCCGGAGCCCTTCCTTCCACACGTCGAGGGCGCGCTCGTAGTCGCCCCCGAAGTAGGCGATCGCGCCGAGCGCCATCAGCGCGCGCGCTTGACCGGCGAGGTCGTAGGCCTCGCGCGAGAGCGCGCTCGCCTCCTCGAGCGGACCGCGCGCCCCCTCGAAGTCACCGCGTTGGATCCGGATATTGGCGATGAGGCCGAGGGTCTCGGCGATGGCGCGCGCCGAGCCGAGCCCGCGCCGCACCTCGAGCGCCTCCTCGAGGAGCCGCAGCGCCTCGGCGTAGCCGCCCTCCCCGCCCGCCAGCCAGTGCACGCGCGCCAGCTCGGTCAACGTGTCGCCCGAGCCCCGCGGATCGGCGGCGCGGCGCGAGAGCTCGGAGGCCCGCCCGAGCGCCGCGGCGGCCAGCGCATAGGCGCCGAGCCCGCGCTGCGCCCGCCCCAACAGGAAGTAGGCGCGCGCCACCGGCGCGAGCTCGGTGGCCGGGCGCGGCTCGAGCGCACGCGCCGCCTCGATCGCCGCGCCACACAGGAGGCGCGCCTCGTTGAAGTCGCCGGTCTTGAGCGCGAGATCCGCGTGCGTGAGCAGCGTGCTCAGCAAGAGCGGGGCCCGATCGAGCCCTCGCGCCGCCGTGTGCAGTCCCAGCGCCTCGAGGGCCGTGCGGAAGAGCGCCTTGGCCCGCGGCATCGCCAGCCCGTCGCGCGCCGCCTCGCCGGCCCGGCCCAGCGCGCGCGCCGCCTCCGTCTTGCGCTGCGCTCTGAGCCAGTGCGCGGCCACCGCCTCGTAGAAGATCCCCGCATCGTGACCGGCCAGGGGGCGCGCCTCGAGCCACTGCGCGGCCAGCGCATGCATCAGCTCACGCGCCTCGCCGCCGAGATCGGCGAGCAGGCGCGCGCGGTCGGCGTGATGCGCGAAGCGCCACCCCGCCGGCTCACCCGCCGCGTGCTCGGCCGCCGCCGCATCGGGCGCGCTCTCGTCGTCGCGCTCGGTGCGCCGCAAGACCCCCGCCGCGGCCAGCCGCTCGAGCGCCGACCCGGCGTCCGTCTCCCACGCCATCAGATCCGGCTCGAGCGCCGCGCCGACCGCCAGCGCGCCCTCGGCCTGGAACGCGCGCCCGAAGATCGCCGCCGCGGACAGGAGCGCCCGCTCGACCCCCGAGAGCGCCGCCATGCGCAGCCGTGACGCCTCGTCGAGGTCGGCCGCCAGGCCGGTCGCCAGCGAGCTCGCGATCGGCCCGCGCACGAGCCCACCTTCGCTCGTGACCAGCTCACCGCGCTGCACCAGCAGGCGCGCGTTCTCGAGCACGAGCCGCGGGTTGCCGCGCGCCTTGTCGACCATCGTGCGCACGAGCTCGGGCTCGGCCGCCGTCTCGGCGAAGAGCGAGACGACCAGACGCTCGACGTCGCGCTCGGGCAGCGGCTCGACCTGGACCCGCACGTAGGTCGCCTGCGCCTCGGGCAACGCGTCGCGCAGCTCGGGCATGTCCTTCCTGGACTCGTTGAGCACGGCCAGCACGAGCGGCTCGGCCGCCAGCTCGCCCACCAGACGGATCAACACGTCGAGCGCGCGGTGGTCGAGCTCTCCCGGGCGCTGCAGCACGATGATGCGCGGCGCCTGCGCGAGATCCTGACGGAAGACCGTCGTCAGCGCGCGAAACGCGTGCCGCCTGAACGCCTCGAGATCGGCCGGCAGCGCGTCGGCCCCCGGCCCCATCGCGCGCAGCCCCGCCAGGTGCCCGAGCAGGCGTGCGTTGCCGACCAGCGTGCGCTCGTCGCAGCGCGGCTCGAGCGCTTCGAGGATCCGGTCATAGGCGACCTGGTCGCTGTGCCGCGGCAGGATCCCGAAGCGCCGCCGCACGAGCTGCGCGACCAGGGCCTGCGGTCCGTCGCCCGAGCGCGCCGCCAGCGGCAACACGTCGATGCCGCGCGACTCGGGATCGATGATCGCGAGCCCCTCGGCGAGCACCCGCGTCTTGCCGAGCCCACGCTCGCCGACGATCTCGATCACGTGCAGGCGCCGCTGCGCGACCGCGTCGCGCACCGCGTTGTAGATCAGCTCGAGCTGCTCGCGGCGCCCGCAGAACGGCAGCTGTGGCGCCGCCCCGTCGCGGCGCCGCACGCTCGCCAGCGCCGCCACCAGCCGATCGCCCTCGTCGGGCAAGGCGTCGAGCGCATGCTCGACCACGTCGGGCGGCAGCGACGCCTCCGGGCCGAAGTGGGTCGCGAGGCCACGCAGCCCACGCGCCTGAGCGATGTCGTCGAGGAGCGCTTGTTCGCCATTCATGCGTCTTCGGGCTTTAGCACCAGCCCGCCCGGCGCGCAATGCGAGCCACAGCTCGGTGGCCAGCGGATGTCACTTCTTGAACAAGCCGCCGCGCCCGCGCTTCTTGCGCTCGGCCGGAGGGGGCTCGACGGGGGTCTCGAGCGCGTCGAGGATGGCGTTGGCCAGCCGCTCGCGCGCGGCCGCCAGGTTCTTCGGTCGCGACTCGAACTCGTCGCAGCTCACGCGCACGACGCCACGCCGGTCGGCGCGCAGCGGCGAGAACGCGATGATGCGCGCCTTGGCGGCCTCGCCGAGCTCGGCGCAGTTCTTGACGTCGAGGCGCAGCTCGACCGCGGACGCCCGCCGGCGCGCGGCCTCGACCCCGTCGAGGCGCACGACCTCGCCGTCTTCGATCGTCACGAGGTTGCGGGTGTACGAGACCGAGAGGAACTCGGTCGGGATCACCAGGCGCTCGCTCACCCACAGCGGCTCGAGGTTCATCCGACGCTCCGCTGGTCGAGCTCCGCCAGAGCGATCACCGCCGCCGCGTTCTCCGCCTCGCGACGCGAGCCGCCCTCGCCGGTCGCGCTCAGCCGTTCGCCGACGCGCACCTCGGAGAGCACGACGCCGGTCACGTCGGGCGGCGAGGTGATGTAGGTCGGCGTCAGCTTCCAGCGCTCCTGGGTGAGCTCCTGCAGCCGCGCCTTGGCGGGCTTCAAGCGCTGCGGCCGGCCGTGCGCCAGCTCGGGCAGCGCGCTCCACACGAAGCGCCGCGCCGCCTCGATCCCGGCGTCCTGGAAGACCGCCGCCGCCACCGCCTCGAAGGCGTCCGCCAGCACGCTCGCGCGCTCGCGAAAGCCGGCGCGATCCTCGCCCGGCCCGAGCAGGAGGTGCTCGCCGAGCCCGAGCTCGTGCGCCGCGCGCGCCAGGCGCTCCTCGTTGACGAGGCCCGCGCGCCGCTCGGTCAGGAGCCCCTCACGCGCCCCGCGATCGGCCTCGAAGAGGCGCTCGCTCACGCACAGGTCGACCACCGCGTCGCCGAGGAACTCGAGCCGCTGGTTGTCGCAGGTCGCGATCCCGCGCTGCGCCTGCATGTTCGCATAGGACGCATGGGTGAGCGCCTCGGCGAGCAGAGACGGCGTCGCGAAGCGATGCCCGAGGCGCTTTTCGAGCGCGCTCCAGGCCGCATCGTATTCTTGCGCGCCGCGCGGCGCACACCCTGGGGTGACCTCCACCATGGCGGCGCCTTTTGCACGAGCCCCACGACCTACGCAAGCACCGGGTCTCGTTCTTCTGCTATTTCCAGAAGCCGACGCCGACGGTGACGTTGTCCCAGCCCGGCGCGATGTCGAACGCGAACGTCGCCTTCCAGTCGAAGACCAGCTCGAAGAGGTGCAGCTCGAGCCCCCCGGTCAGGTGCGGGCGGATGTCGTGGCGACCGGCGACGCGCACCGGCTCGAGGTAGGTGCCGACGCGCGCCTTGACCCGATCGTGCAGCACCTCGCCCTCGGCCCCGAGGTGCAGCGCGAGCGACACGCGTCGCCCCGAGGCGCGCGGCCGGCCGTCGTCATCGGCGCCGAGCCCGTCGCCCACCAGCGCCTCGAGGCTCTGGCCGTCGGTCGCGCCGGTCAGCACGAGCTCGCTCGACACCAGCAGATAACGTCGATCGGCGGGCGCCGTGCTCGGCGCGCGCAGGCGCGGGTTGTAGCGTCGCGCCGGATCGGCCGCGTGAAAGGTCGACCCGCCGATCGCCAGCTGCCACGGCACGTGCGCCGCCTGCACGACCCGCGCCTCGTCGGCGAGCGAGGTGCCCGTGCGCAGACGCATGCCGAGCCGCCAGTCATGGTCGCGCGGGCGCCAGAGCACGCCGAAGTCACCGCCGACCCCGGCGAAGCTCGTCGATGTTTCGGGCGTGGCGGCGACCTCCAGGGCGGCGACCGCGGCCCCGGCCCCGATGATCAGCTCACCCTCGGACAACGCCCAGCCTGCGCCGACGAGCACGTCGACGTGCGCGACCGAGAGGCCATCGCCGCTCCACCCGTAGAGCGTCGTCAGGACGCCGAGCCCGAGCGGCCCGAGCTGCAGCACCAGGCCGAAGTTGACCGCCTGCAGCTCGAGCGCCTCCGAGAGCGGGCGCCCATCTCCATCCCAGTCGATCTCGTGGCTCGACACGAAGAGCCAGTCGAAGGTGACGTCGGCGTCGAGCCAGCTCGTCGCGCCGTCGCCGCGATTGGCCAGCGCCGCCGGGTTCCGATAGATCCCGTCGATGCCCTCGCCGACCCCGACGAAGGCCCCGCCCAGGCCCATGATGCGCGAGCTGGTCACGAGCGGTCCGCGCACGAGATCGAGGCGGGCGTCGGGCGGCAGGGGCGAGCTCTGCCCGCGCGCGGGCCCGGCGATCAGCACCGCGACGAGGATCGAGGACATCCGGACGAGCCGCCACACCTTCACGAGCATACACGCGATTGACCAAGGCCGGGTGTAGGGCTATCGAGATCGCGATGGGCAAGCGCGATCACCCCGGCCGTCGTCACCCGCTCTACAGGGCGATCCGCGCGACCTGGTGGGTGCTCGCGATCTGGCTCGCCGGCGCAGTGCTGGTCGGCGTCGTGCGCGGCACCTTCGTCACCGGCCCGGCGGACGAGACCCCGCCGCCTGCCCCGCCTCCAGCCGCGGCTCCGCACGAGTGATCGTGAGCTCGCGCCGCTCGCCGCCGCGATCGGCGATGACGACGTGCACGGTCGCCTCCGCCAGGGCGGCGGGCGCGTGCTCGGGCCACTCGACGACGACGATCGCACCCTCGGACAGCTCCGAGAAGCCGAGCGCCTCGAGCGCCTCGTCGCCCTCGAGGCGATAGAGATCGAGGTGCACCAGGCGCAGCGCGCCGCGCACCTCGGCGCCGAGCGCGTAGTCGTTGACCAGGGCATAGCTCGGGCTCGAGACGCGCTCACCCGCGGCCAGGCCGAGGCGCTCGGCCAGCCCGCGCACGAACGCGGTCTTGCCCGCCCCGAGCGGCCCGCTCAGCGCGACGACGTCGCCGGCGACGAGCGTGTCGGCCAGGCGTGCCGCGATCGCGCGCGTCTCATCCTCCGAGGCCGACGAGACCGCGAGCACGCTCAATCGGCGGGGCCGTCGAACTCGACGCCGGTGACCTCGTAGGTGCGGTTGCCGCCAGGCGCGCGCACGATCACCTCGTCGCCGAGGGTCTTGCCGAGGAGGGCCTTGGCGATCGGCGCCTTGTAGCTGATGAGGCCGGCCTTGGTGTCCGCCTCGTCCTCGCCGGTGATCGTGTAGACGACCTCCTCGTCGGTCTCGCTGTTGATCAGCGTCACGCGCGCGCCGAACACGATCTTGTCGCCGCCGAGGGTCGTCGGGTCGATGACGCGCGCGCGCGCGATCTTGTCCTCGATCGTGCGCATCTCGGCGTCGAGCAGGCCCTGCCGCTCCTTGGCGGCGTGGTACTCGGCGTTCTCGCGCAGGTCGCCGTGCGCGCGCGCCTCTTCGATGTCGAGCACGTTCTTCGGGCGGTCGAACTCGCGGATCTGCTTCAAGCGGGCCTTGAGCTTGTCGAGTCCTTCGGGCGTCGTGATGTAGGCGTCCTGGGTCATGTCATGTCCTGGTCGCTCGACGCGTCAGCGCGTGCCGCGGATGACGCGGCCGGCTGCGTCGAGCTTGTAGTGGGCGGGCATCACCCCGGCGGCCTCGATCGCCTCCTTCCAGGGGGCGAGCGACCAGCCGAGGTCGAGCAGTTGTTCGTAGAGGACGTGGCGAATGCGCGTCGTCTCTTCGGGGTCGAGGATGCGCTCGGCGACGAGCGGCACGGCCTCGCTCTCACCATAGGTCATCAGCCCGTCGAGCGCCATCATGCGCACCTCGTCGCTGCGATCCTTGACGAGGCGCTTGAGGCGCTCGAGCACCTTGGGGTGCGGGAAGTCCCGCAGGTTCGACACGAGCTGCACCTTCTGCTCGTTGACGCGCTGCTCGAGCGTCTCGGCGCGGTCGAGCGCGGTCAGGAGGCTCTCGACGGCGCGGTCGATGCCGGCGATCTCCTTGAGCGCCTTGAGCGGCCAGTAGACGCCGTCGTGCGACGCGACGTAGCGTTCGATCGGGCCGACGACCTGCTCGCCCGCGGCGACCAGCCACTCGTAGAGCTCGCGCTTTTCGTCCTGGTCGGTGATCGTGACGTCGAGGTTGATGCCGTAGCGCTCGAGCAAGGCCTCCCACGCATCGGGCGTGCCGATCTGGCGCAGGCTCTTCATCGCCATCGTGCGCTCGATCGCCTGGCCCCACTTGTTGGTCGCCTTCTTCTTGAGCTTGTCGATCTTGCCGCTGTCGCTCTTGCCGAACCCGAACAGTCCCATGGGAAATCTCCTTCGACCACGAGTCCGTCGGATGCTGTCACCCGGCGGGCGAGCGCGGGTCTATAGCAGAGGCGCCCCCCGCTTGCCACGCGTTTGTCACCGCCGCGCGGGCGGTGCCCCGAGGCGCCGGGCCGCGTGGCGCTTTCATCCGCGGCGGGGCTGCGCTACAGAAGCGGCGTGGGCGTTCCGATCATCCTCGCATCTTCGTCGCCTCGCCGGAAGGAGCTGCTCGAGCGGCTCGGCTTCACGGTGAAGGTCATCCCGCCGGCGGTCGACGAGCTCAAGCTCGAGGCCGAGACCCCGGAGAACTTCGTCAAGCGCATGGCGCGCGCCAAGGTGCTCGCGGTGGTCGAGCGGCTCTCGCAGACCCTCTACACCGACGTCGAGACCGGCCAGCGCCGCACCGCGCCGGGCGGTCGCACCCAGGACACGCGCTGGGTCATCGGCGCCGACACCGTCGTCGTGCTCGGCGAGACGATCCTCGGCAAGCCCAAGGACACCGCCGAGGCGGCCGAGATGCTGCACCGCCTCTCGGGGCACTCGCACCGCGTCATCACCGGCTTCTGCATCCACGATCTGCGCAAGAACAAGGAGGGCGTGCAGGCGGTCGCGACCGAGGTGCGCTTCAAGCGCCTGACCGCGACCGAGATCGAGAAGTACATCGCCGTCGGCGAGTCGATGGACAAGGCCGGCGCCTACGCCGTGCAGGGCGTCGGCGCCTACCTGGTCGACTCGCTCTCCGGCTCCTACACCAACGTCGTGGGCCTGCCCCTCTGCCAGACCGTCGAGATGATGGAGGAGATGGGCGCGCACGACATCCTGCCGTACTGAGGCGGCGTGGCACCGACCCTCGGCGAGCGGCTCGCCGCGATCGAGGCGCGGATCGCCGCCGCGTGCACCCGCGCCGGGCGCGCGCGCGACGAGGTCACGCTGGTCGCCGTGAGCAAGGAGCAGCCTGACGCCTCGGTCGTCGCCTTCCACGCGCTGGGGCTTCGCGACTTCGGCGAGAACAAGGTCCAGGCGCTCGGCGCCCGCATCGAGCGGCTCGCCGCGAGCGGTCCGCTCGAGGGGATGCGCTGGCACGCGATCGGCCCGCTGCAGACGAACAAGGCCAAGGAGATCGCGCGCATGATGGCCGCCTCCGGCGGGCGCGCGCCGGCGCTCCTGCACACGATCGATCGCGCCGAGATCGTCGCCGCGCTCGACAAGCGCCTCGATCCCGCGACGCCCCTGCCCTGCCTCATCCAGGTCGACGTCGACGACGAACCCCAGAAGGCGGGCGTCCTGCCCGCCGGGCTCGACGCGCTGGTCGACGTCGTGCGCGCCTCGCGCTCGCTCGTCCTGCGCGGGCTCATGGCCATCCCGCGGCCGCGCGACGAGGTCGGCGACGACGGCGTGCATCGATCGTTTTCGGCGATGCGCGCGCTGCTCGATCGCGTCGCCGATCGCGTCGATCGATCGGTCGGCGGCGTGGCGGCGGGCGCTCCGGTGCTCTCGCTCGGCATGAGCGACGACTTCGAGCTCGCCATCGCGCACGGCGCGACACACGTGCGCATCGGCACCGCGCTCTTCGGCCCCCGCCCCCCCGCGAAGCAGGCGACGTGATGAAGATGGATCGTCGCGCATGGTGGATCGTCGGGTGCGCGCTCGTGATCGCGTGCGGCAAGGCGGCCCCTCCGCAGCGCGGCGACGACGCGCGCGCGCTGGCGCCCGCCGCGTCGCCGGAGCCTGGCGATGACGTGGCCGGATCGCGCGAGGACGACGTGCGCGCGGCACCGGCGCACGACGCGCGCGCAGCACCCGGCGAGGCGACCGGTGCGCCCGCGGAGCACGACGCCGAGCCCGCCGCCGACCCGCCCCCCGTGGCGGTGCTCGGGGTCTGGGACAAGGTCCCCGATGCGCCGTGGCGCGCGAAGGCGACGGCGATGGCCAGCGACGATCCTCGGCGCGCGCTGTGCATGGGGCTCATGTACGAGCGCGAGCTCTGCGAAGGCGACGCGTGCACGTGCTGGGTCTCGCCGCTCGGGGTCGCGGCGGGGGAACCGCCGCTCGTCGGCGCCGCGCTGATCGGGGTGAGCCAGCGACCCAGGGGCTACTCGGATCCGACCGTCGAGGAGTGGGCCCTCGTCATCGCCACGGGCGAGCGCTGGGTCGTGGCCGCGTCCGCGGCGAGCTACCACGAGGACAAGATCGGCTTCTATCACCGCTCGCACCTCGCGCTGACGCGTCACGATGCCGGGCGCGCGCTGGTGCGGCTCGACCTCGTCGAGGCGGCCGACGACTTCGGCCCCGGCGACAGCGAGATCGTGCGCGAGATCGCCTGGTCGATCGTGTGCGGCGCGCGCGAGGGCGAGCCGCGCTGCGTCAACGTCGATCGCGGCGTGCGCGAGGGGCCGACGCTCGAGTCGCACGCAGCGGTGTGGCGACGCGACCTGGAGATCGGGGACGACGGGCGGGTGACGCTCGGGTCGATCGACGTGCCCGACAAGGTCGTCGGGGTACGCGTGGCGGCCGGGACCTACACGCTCGAGGCGCTGCGTGCGCTCACCCTGCCGCCGACGCCCGAGGGCGGCGACCCGCACGAGGGTGGTCGCGCTCAGGACGACGCCACGCCGCCCTGATCCGGCAGGCGGTAGAGGCCGAGGTGGCCCTGCTCGATCACCGTGAGCCCGTCGCCCTGTCCTCGGCTCACGGCCTTGATCATCGCCGAGAGCAGGCTCGGGCCGTCCTCGTGCGAGAGGCGCTCGTGCGCCGCGTCGTTGGCGGCGACCAGCCCGTGGTCCGCCGAGATCACCGCCCAGGCGCCGTCGCGCTCGGCCAGGAGCCAGGTGAGCGCGCTCGCCTGATCGACGAGGCGCGGATCGTGGCGCGTCTCGCCCGCGGCGGCGACCCGGTCGATCAGGCGGTTGGTCTGCTTGAGCGCGCGCTCGAGCTCGACCGCGCCGCGCAAGCCCTTGCAGCGCGCACGCTCGTCGCCGGCCCGCGACGCCTCGAGCACGCGCGAGAGCTCGTGCAGCGGCCTGACGATGCGGCGCTCCAGACGCCGGCGCGTGTAGATCCCGAGCAGGACCAGGACCAGTCCACCGAAGGCGGCGGTCCACGCGCCCGCCTCGCCGAGGCGCTGGGCCTCGTGATCGGCCTCGGCCATCGCCTCGTTGTTGGCGCGCGCGATGCGATCGAGCGCGACGGCGAGGCTCGTCAGACCCTCGTGATCGCCGGAGAGCGCGACGCCGACCGCGTCGGTGATACGCGCCACCATGTCCGCCTCGTCGGTCACGGTGAGGTTGTCGCGCATGCTGCCGATCGCCGCCTCGATGCGCGCGCGGTCCGCGGACTCGAGCGCCTGGCCACCGCGCGCGGTGAAGACGAGCAGGATCTCGCGCACCGCGTCGAGGGTCACGATGTTGTCCTCGAGGATGTGCTCGAGCGCGGGCTTCATCCGCCAGAAGAGCCCGATCGACAGCGCCGCCACCATCACGCCCGCGACGATGAGGGCCCCGATCCCGATGGTGATGTCGCGCCGGATCTCCATGGCTCAGCTCCGCTCGACCAGCTGCGAGACCGCGCCCTGCTTGGACACGACGATCAGCACGTCGTCCGCCAGCAGCTTCTCGCGTGGCTCCGGCATGAGCACGCGCGCCTGGGCCTTCCTGCGGATCGCGACGATGGTGACGCCGTAGCGGCGCGTCAGCGGGAGGCTGTCGACGGTGCGACCGACGAAGCTCGCCGGGGTCTTCAGCTCGGTGATCAAGAGGTCTTCGCCGAGCGGCAGCTCGCCGATGATCGACTCGTGCAGGATCTGGCTGGCGAAGCGCTCGCCGAACTCGCGCTCGGGGTTGACGACGTG
This sequence comes from Deltaproteobacteria bacterium, assembly GCA_011526585.1. GTDB lineage: Bacteria > Myxococcota_A > UBA9042 > PHBI01 > PHBI01 > WYBB01. Next base: position 6,967 of record WYBB01000178.1, on the reverse strand, counting down.
GTGCGCGCCGACGAGCTTGAGGATGCGCGCGTGCACGTCGGTGTTGGCGCGGGCGACGATCTTCTTGGCGCCCATCTGCCGCAAGAGCGCGGTGCAGATGATCGACGCGTCGCGCGCGTCGTCGCCGATCCCGCACACGCAGACCTCGCGCCGCTCGGGGCCGGTACGGATCAGCGCCTGCTCGTCGGTTCCGTCGAAGCAGGCCGCCTCCGTCACGAAGGCGGCGGCGAGGCGCACGCGCTCTTCGCTGGTGTCGACGGCGAGGACCTCGACGCCGCGCTCGGTGAGCGACCGTGCCAAGGCCATGCCGAACTGTCCGAGCCCGATGACGATCGCTTGCTTCTTCACCACGGCCTCACGCGCTCTCGACGTCGACCTCGGGGCGCTTCCACTCGGGTGCCCCGCCGCCGCGCTGGGATAGGAACATGAGCAGCGTCAGCGGACCGACGCGCCCGAGGAACATCGTTACCATGATGACGCCCTTGCCGATCTCGTCCAGCGCGGCGGTGCCGCCGATCGACAGGCCCACCGTGCCCACCGCCGAGACGACCTCGAAGGCCGCGGTCTGGGTCGGCATGTCCTGGGTGAGCGAGATCACGACGAGCGAGCCAAAGGCGGTGACGAAGGCGGCGACCGTGACGGCGATCGCTCGCTGGAGCGAGCGATGGCTCACCTGGCGGCCATTGACGACCAGCTCGCTCTTGCCGCGCAGGATCGCCATGAAGCTCAGCGCCAGGAGACCGACGGTCGTCGTCTTGATGCCGCCAGCGGTACCGCCGGGGCTGCCGCCGATGAACATCATGAGCATCATGATGAGGAGCGTGGCCGGCTGCACGAGGGTGAGGTCGATGGAGTTGAAGCCGGCGGTGCGCAGCGTCACCGACTGGAACCAGGCGTTGTGGAGCTTGTCGGCGAGCGAGAGCCCATCCAGGCTGCGCGACCACTCGAGCGCGAGGAAGGCGAAGAAGCCGATGAGCAACAGCGTGGCGGTCACCGTCAGCACCAGGAAGAGCTGGCTCGAGGCTCCGCGCGGCGAGCGGAAGAAACGTGGCAGTCCGATGACGACCGCCGGCGCGAGACCACCCAGGATGATGAGCAACGCGACGACGTGCAGGACGAAGGGATCGGCCTGCATGCCGACGAGGCTGGTGCTGTCTAGCGCGAAGCCGGCATTGCAGAAGGCCGAGATCGCGGTGAAGAGCGCGCGCCACAGCGCGGTGCTCGCGTCCCCGCCCTCGGCGGTGAACGCGATCCAGAGCGCGAGCGTGCCGAGCGCCTCGACGACGAGGGTGAACTTCACGATGCGCGCGGTGGTGGAGAAGACCTGCGAGCGGTCCTCGCGGCTCACGAGGCGCGCGACGACCCCCTCGTGACGCAGCGACATGCGGCGGCCGAGGAGCCGCATGGCCGCGGTGGAAAACGTCATGATGCCGAGGCCGCCGGCCTGGATGAGGAGGAGGATGAAGACCTGGCCGGTCGCGGAGAACTCGGTGCCGGTGTCGACGACGGTGAGCCCGGTCACGCAGACCGCGGACACGGCCGTGAAGGCGGCGTCGTCGATCGCGAGCGGCTCACCGCTGGTGCTCGCCTCCGGCATCGCGAGGAGCAGCGTGCCGAGCGTGCAGAGCACCGCGAACGTGGTGACGAAGAGGCGCTCGGGGTGGCCGAGGATCGGCTCCCACCAGCTCGCGGTGTCGTCGTCCGAGTTCGAGCGCGGCACCAGCGCGAGGATGACGATGGCGAAGACGGCGCCGAGCGTCAGGACGCGGGGCGGATCGCCAAAGGCGAGCGCGACGGTGAGGCCCAGGACGAGGGTCGCCAGGGCGACCGCCGCGAGCGTCAAGGCGGCGCGCCGCCGCTGGACCGGGGCGCGGCGCGTCCAGCCGAGGGCCAACGCCATCGCGATCGCGAGCGAGGTCCCGAGCGCGAGGAGGCCGTAGGGATCGTCGTCGGAGAGCGCGCCGGCCAGGGTACAGAGGAGCCAGAGCACGAGCGCGCTGGCCGCCGCGCCGCGAGCCGCGTGCGCGCTCACGCGCTGGGCGTTGGGAACCGGACCGCGGCGGGTGCCGACCACCGGGCGCACCACGCGCGCGAGCGCGTAGAGCGCGGCGATCACGACCAGGGCCAGCATGAAGGCGAGCGCCGGCGACTCGACCAGCGCCGGCAGCGCGACGCCGAGCATGCTGAGGAGCGCGACGGCGGCCAGCGCGGTCGCGGTGCGCGGGCGCAGGGGGAGCTGCCAGGCCGCGGCCGCGAGGGAGAGCGTCGCGAGGATCGCGGGCACCAGCGCCTCGAGACCCGCCTCGGCGATCGTCGCGTGGCGCCACCACCCGATGAGCGCCAGCGGCGCCGGCGCCGCGCCGAGCAGGGCGCCGCGAGCGGTCGAAAACGTGAGGGGACGCTGGAGCATCAGGGCGCGGGTACGCCCTTCGGTTGCGGCGCGCTCGCAGCCGCGGCGTAGCAGGGGGCCGGGAGCGGGTCAATCGGGGAGCGTGAGGCCTTCACGCTCCCAGGCCTTGAGCTTGTTGTAGAGGGTCTTGGGCGCGATGCCGAGCGCCTGGGCGGTCGCCGCGCGGTGGCCGCCATGGCGCTCGAGGGCCGCGATGACGACGAGGCGCTCGGCCTCGGCGAGGGTGGCCTCGGCGGGGATCGTCAGCGCCGAGGGCGCGCCGGGCTGGCTCGCCGAAGGACGGCGCGCGCCCTCGCGATCGGGTAGCCCGAGATCCGCCGCGCCGATGGCCGGGCCACGGCGCATGACCGCGGCACGTTGGAGGAGATTCTTGAGCTCGCGCACGTTGCCGGGGAAGCCGTGGGCGCGGAGCGCGCGCTGGGCGGAGTCGTCCAGCGCCACGTCGCCGACCAGGTGGCGCGCGATGAGCAGCACGTCGTCGCCACGCTCGCGCAAGGGGGGAAGCGCGATCGGGATCACGTCGAGGCGATAGAGGAGATCGTGGCGCAGGCGAGCCTGGGCGACGGCCTCGGCTGGATCGCGGTTGGTCGCGGCGACGACGCGCACGTCGACCTTCACCTCCTTGCCGCCGCCGACCCGCTGAATGACGCCGCTCTCGAGCGCGCGCAGGAGCACGACCTGGACCTCGAGCGGCATCTCGGTGAGCTCGTCGAGGAAGAGGGTGCCGCCGTCGGCGCGTTCGAAGGCGCCGCTCTGCGGGCGCATGGCGCCGGTGAAGGCGCCGCGCTCGTGGCCGAAGAGCTCGCTCTCGGCGAGCTGAGCGGGGATGGCGCCGCAGTTGACCGCGACGAACGGGCCGCGGCGGCGGCGCGAGACCTGGTGGATCGCGCGCGCGACGAGCTCCTTGCCGGTGCCGCTCTCGCCGCGCACGAAGACCGGGAGATCGGTCGGCCCGGCGCGCTCGATGCGATCGTAGATCTCCAGCATCGCCGGCGCGCGCCCGATGAGCCCCTGGTAGCTGCCATAGCGCACGAGCTCGCGCTCGAGGCGACGGCGCTCGTCACGCTCGTCGAGCTGGCGCTCGAGGCGCGAGAGCAGGACGCGCAGGCTCGCGGGGTCGAGGGGCTTGGGCAGGTAGTCGACCGCGCCGCGGCGCATCGCCTCGACGGCGCGCTCGAGCTTGCGCTCGCCGGAGAGCACGACGACGAGGCAGCCGCGAGGCAGCGCGCCGAGCGGCTTGATCAGGTCGATGCCGTCACCGTCGGGCAGGCCGAGATCGATGATCGCCACGTCGAGCTCGGGCGGCGGATCGGCGGCGACGAACGCGCTCGCCGCGGCGCTGGAGCCGAGGCTCCGCACCTCGAAGCCCGCGCCGTCGAGCAGCAGCTCGACCGCCTCGCGGCTCGCGGCGTCGTCCTCGACGAGGAGGGCGCGCCAGCGCTCGCGAGCGGGCGCGCGGGCGGCGGCCTCGACGCTCAACGGGGCTCGCTCCGGCGCAGCTCTTCGAGCGCGCGGGTGAGCGCGGCGACCGCCTCGCGCGACCGCTCGAGCGCGCGCGCGTGCATCGCGGCGTCGGCGCGATCATGGGCCAGGCCGAGCACCTCGAGCTGGAGGCCGAGGGCGTTGAGCACGCCGAAGAGATCGTGGAAGCGCTTGTCGGACGGGGTCTTCGCCGGGGCTGAATCGTCGCTCATTGTCGCTGGAACCTCCTGCCCCGGGCCTCGGCGACGAGCTCACGCGTGCGCGCGATGAGGCGCTGGGGTGAGACGGGCTTGTCGAAGCGCGCGGCGACGTACGCGAGCGTGTCGTCGTCGAGCTCGACGGTCGAGCCGCTGACGACGATGATCGGCAGATCGGGGTGGGTGCGACCGACGGCGCGCACCAGGTCGACCCCCGAGGTGGCGCCGAGGTGCAGGTCGGTGATGATCACCTCGGGCTCGCCTTCGCCGAGCGCCGCGAGCGCCGAGGGCAGGTCGGCCGCCACGGTCGGCTGAAAGCCGGTCGCCGTCATCAGCTCGAGCATCGCCTCGCGCACGTTGGGATCATCGTCGATGATCAAGACGCGGGCGCCGGTGGCGACGCCTTGGATCTCGAGCGCGGTCGGCGGGCGCGGCGGTGCGAGCTCCGGATCGTCGGGGTCAGCAGAAGGCAGGACGACCCTGGCGGTGGTGCCGCGCTCGGGGCCGTGCAGGCGTGAGCCGAGCTCGAGCGCGCCGCCGTGGCTCTCGGCGATCGAGCGCGCGAGCGAGAGGCCCAGGCCGGTGCCGCGTTCGCCCTTGGTCGTGAAGAACGGCTCGAAGACCCGCTCGATGAGGGCGGGCGGGATCCCGGCGCCGCGATCGGTGATCGCGAGGGTGACCTCGTCGTCGTCACCGCCGAGCTCGAGCACGACCTCATGCCCGGGCGCGCTGGCGTCGACGGCGTTGTTGAGGAGGTTCATCACGAGCTGGAGGAGCTCGGCGCGCTGCCCGGCGACCGGCGCCGGGGCCTGGCCGACAACGGCGATCGTCACACCGCGCGCGGTGGCGCGAACGCGCGCGGCGACGAGCGCGTCTTCGACGAGGTGGGCGAGATCGATGAGCGCGCGCGGGCGGCGCTCGCCCTGCCGCAGGCGCGAGCGCACGCGCTCGACGATCTCGTTGGCGGCACGGGCGGCGCGCAGGATCGCCTCGGCGTGGGAGGCGGCCGACGGCGAGGCGGCCTCGCTGCGGATGAGGCTCGCGTGCATGACGATCGCCGAGAGCGCGTTGGCGATGTCGTGGGCGACCTCGCCTGCGGCCTTGCCGAGCGCGGCGAGCGTCGTGGTGGTCGGCGGACCGTCGGGGGAGCGGCGGCGCGGATCGGACATGCCGGTGACTATGCGCGGGGTTCGTCTTTGAAGCGAGCGCCAGCGCTCGTAGAATGACGAAGTGAGCGCCGCGATTCCGAAGGTGGTCCCCGAGAAGGTCGCGCAGGTCGGCGAGGCGGCGTGCGGCGACGCGCCGCTGACGAGCTTCTCCGCCGAGGCGAGCGAGGTCGTCGGCAAGGTGCTCGACGGGCGCTATCGCGTCGAGCGCGTGCTCGGTCAAGGCGCGATGGCGGTGGTGCTCGGCGCGCGGCACGCGTTCCTTCAGACGCCGGTGGCGGTCAAGGTGCTGCACCCGATGCTCGCGGCGGTGCCGGAGATGCGCGCGCGCTTCCTGCGGGAGGGGCAGCTGGCGCATGCGGTGGCGCACCCGGGGCTCGTGCACGTGAGCGACCTCGGGGTCAGCGCCGAGGGGCTGCACTACCTGGTGATGGAGCAGCTCGCGGGCGAGGACCTGCTGGCGTGGTCGCAGCGGCGCGGGCCGGCGAGCGCGGAGCAGTGCACGGCGATCGCGCGCGGGGTGCTGGAGGTGCTCGCGACGCTGCACGCCGCGGGGTACGTGCATCGCGATCTCAAGCCGGAGAACCTCTGGGTGATCGAAGGTGAAGGCGGCGCCGAGCTCGAGGTCAAGGTGCTCGACCTCGGGATCGCCGGCCTCGTCGAGAGTGCGCACGATGAGCGGATCGGCAGACGGGAGCGTGCGAGCCGGGCGCGGCTCACGCGCGCGGGCGAGACGCTGGGGACCGCGCTCTACATGTCGCCCGAGCAGGCGATGGGCAACCCGCTCGACGGGCGCTCGGACCTGTATGCGCTGGGCGCGGTGCTGTGGGAGCTGGCGACGGCGCAGCCCGCGTTCGAGGGCGATACGCCGATGGCGATCATGCTGCAACAGATCTCGGTCATGCCGCCGGCGCCGTCGACCCTGAACCCGAGCCTGCCGCCGTGGTTCGATCGGATCGTGATGAAGCTCCTCGCGAAGAAGCCCGAGGCGCGCTTCCAGAGCGCGCACGAGGTGCTCGCGGCGTTGGAGGCGGGGTCGGGCGCGGGGGCGGAAACGGGAGCGGGTGCGGGAGCGGGAGCGGGAGCGGGAGCGGGAGCGCGGTGGCGGTGGATCTGGGCCGCCGTGGGGATCGCGGCACTCGTGCTGGCGCTGAGCGCGCTCATGTGGCCCGGGCCGACGGAGGCGCCGACGACGACCGCGAGCGCGCGCGCGGTGCCCGCGATGAGGGCCGAGACCGCGCCCGGGGCCTGGCTCCGGGCAGGCGAGGCGGCGGCGCCGGAGGTGGTCCCGCCGTCCCAGGTGACGATCGCGTTTTCGATCGAGCCCAGGGGTGCGCGGGTCATGCGCGATGGCGCGCTCGTCGGGCTCACGCCGTTCGTGCATCGGGTCGACGCGAGCGCCGAACGCGTGCGCTATACGATCGAGGCCGAGGGTCACGACGGCAAGACCGTCGAGCTCACCCACGATCACGACCAGGTGATCGCGGAGACCCTGGAGCCTTCTCGGGGCCCGGGCGCGGCGCGGCGGCCGGCCGTACCCGCCAGGACGACCGCCGAGGACAAGGGCGCGGAGACGACGCCGAGCGCGCCGGGCGACGGCCTGTGGCAGCCGGAGCGTCCGTGATCCGCGTGCTGCTCGTCGCGATCGCCATGAGCGCGGTGCCGATCGGCGAGGCGCGCGCCGATCGCGTGCGCCAGGAGGCGGCGATCGC
>WYBB01000177.1 GCA_011526585.1 Deltaproteobacteria bacterium | reverse complement strand
GAGGCATGGAACGACGTTCGAGATCGAGACCGCGTCCCCATCAAGTGGAAGTACACCTGGGCCGACGCTCGGAAGTCGTTTGGGCTCATCAGGAGGGGGAGCAAAATTGCTGCGGCGAAGCACTAGTAGTTTGCCTCCGGACCCCGAGTCAAGCCCGCGCCGCTTTGGGCCGCGCGACATGGCGCGCGCTCCGCGGGCGCGGTATAGGGGCCACGATGACCCACGCGAGCGGGATCCTCTTCGTCTCGGATCGGTTTGTGTCCGACTCGCGCTCGGCCCGTGAGCGGCAGCCTGGCGGGGCGGAGCTCACCGACCACGCGGCGGTGGCGGCGTGTCCTCATCACCCCGTAGCACTCCGGCGCTGGCGCGAGATCACACCGACGGAACTCGCGCGCTACGATCTGATCATCGTGTCGAACGCGGCGACCGCCACGCGCGAGCAGCTCGGCGCGGTCGCACAGACCGGGCGCCACGTGCTCTTCGAGCACGACCTCCGGCTGTGCCGATGGCGCGGCGACTTCTGCCGGGCGCGCGAGCCGCTGCACCGCTTCGCGATGCGCTGCCGGTGTCCGGCCACGCCATGGCGCGAGCTCGTCGAGAGCGCCCGCGGGCTGATCTTCCTGACCGAGCGGCAGCGCGCCACCTATCACGACAACCCCCACTACCGGCGACTCGCCACGCGCGAGGAGGTGCTCGGGGGCTCGCTCTTCTCGGAGGAGGTGCTCGAGCGCTGCCACGCGCTGGCGCGACGCGGCGCGACCCGGTCCCACGCGGCGTATGCCTGGTCGGAAAACCCCATCAAAGGGCACCGCGTGGCCCACGAGCATTGCCGGCGCATGGGCTGGGCGGTGCGCGAGATCCGTTCGCGCACCTACCCCGAGACGCTCGCGGCGCTGGGCGTCAGCGAGCGCTTCGTGCATCTGCCGATCGGCCTCGAGCCCGCCGGGCGCATGCCGGTCGAGGCGCGCCTGAGCGGCTGCGAGGTCACGGTCAACGCGTTGGTCGGCGTGGCGGCGGAGCCACTCTGGCGCATGCCGGGCGACGAGGCGCTGAGCTGGCTGCACGACGCGCCGCGGCGCTTCTGGCGGCTGGTCGAGGCGCTGGCGAATGCGCGCGCGCCCAAGGATTCGCCACCACCGACGGCCGCCGCGGCGGCGCCCGGTCCGCTCTTCCCACCCTGGGAGCTCGTCACGCTCAGGCGCAGACCCGACCTGGCCGATCACTGGCTCACCGCCGGCGCCGCGGCGCGAGCGAGCGACGTGAGCGTCGCGCCACCGTGGCGAACGACCTCGGGTTCGTGATAGGCGGGCCCGCATGACTACCGCGTCGATCATCGTCGAGATGGACAACCTCCGCTCCGCCGAGGCCACCCGTACGACCGCGCTCCTGGACGAGCTGCGCCGGCAGGCGCGCGCGCTCGCAGACCGATACCCGCTCGAGATCCGGCTCGTGCACGATCCGCTCGAGGTCCCGGCGCATGCCCTCGACGCGCTGATCGCCGCCGACGCCGACCCCTACCCGCCGATCGAGCGGCTCGAGGTCCGCGACGCGCGCTACTACGACCTCAAGAACGCCGGGGCGCACGCCGCGCGCGGTGAGATCCTCGTCTTCATCGACAGCGATGTCATCCCCGAGCCGGGCTTCCTCGAGGCGCTGCTCGCGCCGTTTGCCGATCCCGAGGTCGAGATCGCCGGCGGCACGGCCTACGTCGACACGCGCGACAACCTCTTCGAGGAGGCGTTCGCCGCCTTCTGGCTCTACCCGGCGCGCACCCCCGACGGACCGCCCGAGCGCGCCGCCGACTTCTACCCGAACTGCGTCGCCTTCCGGCGCGACACGTTCGCGCGCTTCCCCTTCCCCGCCACGCCCACCTATCGGCGCGGCGGCGAGATCCTGTCGCGCACGCTGCGCCAGGCGAACGTACCGATCTGGCGCGTGCCGATGGCGCGCGCGCGTCACCCGGCGCCGATGAGCCTGCGCGCGGCGCTGGTGCGCGCCCTGCAAGAAGGTCACGACCGCTTCCAGGACAAGCTCGCGGCGCGACGGCGCGCGACCGGCGGCCCGCTCGGCGCCGTGCGCGGCCTGCAGCGGAGCCTCGGTGACGCCGGACGGCGCGTGCACCAGAGCCGCCCCGAGAGCGCGCGGCGCCTGCCGGCGCGCCTGCCGATCATGGCGATCGCCACATCCTATGAGCTCGCGGTGCGCCTGGGCTTCGTCATGACCGCGCTCGATCGCCGCCTCGTCCCCACGCTCACAGGACACCCGTGATGGCCCCTTCGCTCTCGGTCGTCGTGGAGATGGAGAACCTCCACAAGTCGGATCCGCGCCGCGCCGCACGCCTCTTCGACTGGCTCGCGCGCCAACGCGTCGTCTTCGAGCTCATCGTGCTCCACGATCCCGAGGACGTGAGCGCGGCCGAGGTGCGCGACCGGCTCGCCGGCTCGGGGCTCGGCCCGGGCGTCGTGATCCACGCCGCGCCCGGCCAGCGCTACTACGAGCTGAAGAACACCGGTGCGCACCTCGCGACCGGCGAGATCGTGCTCTTCCTCGACTGTGACCTCGAGCCGGAGGACGGCTTCCTCGAGGCCACGCTCGCCGCCTTCGCCGATCCGGCGGTCGAGATCGTCGCGGCGAGCCCCTACGTCGACCCGTGCGAGACCCTCTTCGAGAAGGCCTTCGCCTTGTTCTGGCTCTTCCCGCTGCGCACCGAGGGCGGCGCGCTGGTGCCGATCCGCGAGTACGCCGCCAACAGCGTGGCGTTCCGGCGCGAGCTCTTCCTGCGCTTCCCGTTCCCGGACGCGCCGACCTATCGACGCCAGTGCGCGATGCAGGCCAACGCCCTCCAGCGCGCAGGCTATACGCTCTGGGGCAACCCCGAGGCGCGCGTGCGCCACCCGCCGCCCTTGACCTGGCGCGCGGCGATCGATCGTGCCCTGCGCGAGGGGCGCGATCGCTACTTCGATCGGCGCGCACGCGGACAGCGCGCGCCCGCGAATCCGGTGAGGGCGGCGCGAGGCATGCAGCGCAGCGTGACCGATCTCGGTCAGCGGATCCGGACCCAGGCGACGCGGGTCGGGCTCGCCGAGCGCCAGATCCCGGCGGCGCTGGCGATCGCGGCCACCTACGAGATCGCGGTGCGAGCGGGCTTCCTGGCGACCTGGATCGATAGGCGCATCGTGCCCGATCGTTGAGGGGCCGTTCAGTCGACGCGCCCCTCCTCGAACCAGCGACGGCGCCGGCGATCGTGATAGATCCACAGGAGATCGCCGCGCTTCGTCTCGACGAAGGCGTACTCGCGATGCACCTCCGAGGCGCCGTCGCCGAGCCACCACCCGCCGGTGATCACGAACGGGCCGTGCACGGCGACGATGGTGCCATGCGCCGGATCGCGCGGCTGCCAGCCGTCGTTACGCAGATCGCGCGGGCGCGGCGGTAGCGGCTCGGGGCGCGGGTGCAGGCGGCGCACCAGCGGCGGCGGCGACGCGGACGGATCGGGCGCTTCGGCGGGCGCGACGCGCGGCGCGGGCAGGGCGTTGGCGTGCCCCTGGGAGAAGACGAGCGGCACGAAGGCCTGGCGCGCGCGCGGCAGGTGTGCGTCGCGCAAGCACATCGTGCCGACGGCGCCCTCGCCGAGCTCGGCCTGCACACGCGCCAGCGCGCGCGCCGCGGCGGCGCCGTCCTGGTGGGGCCCGAGCTTGAAGAGACGCATCTGCTCGGGGGTGGCCGGGGTCTCGCGCGCCTCGAGGCGCACCTCGGTGACGCCGGCGGTGAGGTCGACGCTCTCGAGGCGCAGGCGCACGAGGTCGATCAAGAGCGCGCCGTCGAGGGTCGGCGCCGCGGGTCGGAAGCGGTGTGGCGTGGGCGGGTCGCCTCGATCGAAGGCGAGCTCGACGACGAGCTCGGCGACGAGCGAAGAACGCTCGCGCACCAGCGTGAGCACCTCGTCGAGCAGGCTCTTGATCCGAAAGAGCAGGCGATGGGCGTCGTGCTCGAGGAAGTCGAGGATGGCGAGCGCCCGGGCGGGCAGGACCTCGGCCACCGGGTGGATGCGATCGCCCATGACCTCGTCGAGGAGCGGCAGCGCTGCGTCCGGTTCGGCGAGGCGCTGCGCCATGCGATGCAGGGCGAGCGCCTCGGGGCCCCAGCGCTTCATCACGCCCGCGGCCGGCAGCGCCATCAGCTCGCCGAGCGTGTGCACGCCGAGGCGCTCGAGGCGCTCGCGCACGCCGGCCGAGATCCGCAGGTAGCCGAGCGGCACCTGCATCGCCAGCGCACGCTCGGCGTCGCGGTGCAGCATGACGCGGACCGGCTCGTGGCGCTCGACGCCACCGGTCGATCTGGCGCGCTCGTACGCGAGCGACTTCACCCCGGCGTACGTGCCGAAGCGCGTGAAGCCGAGCGCGACGAGCGCCGAGAAACCCGCTCGCGACAGCTCGCCGAGCACGCGCCGCGCCCACGCGAGCATCGTGTCATAGAGGCCGCCGAGCCCGCTCACGTCGATCCAGAAGACACCGGGCTCGTCCTCGCTCGGCTCGATGTTCGGCGAGAACGCGCGCAGCGACGCCAGCACCTGCGCGGTCGCAGCCCCGACCACGCTCGGCGGCACGACCCCGGCGCGCACGTCGCGCGCGAGCCCGAGCGCGTGGGCGTAACGCTGCCCCGGCAGGATCCCGGCGCGGCGCGCGGCAGTGCTGACGTGGGTCACCAGCCCCTGTGGGTGATCCTCGTCGACGACGAGCGTCGCGTGTGCACGCCACTCGGGTCGCTGCGCGAGCAGGATCTGCAGCGAGAAGGCCGGGATCTCCAGGCACGCCAGCGTGCACGCGCGCGCGGCGGCGCGCCCTCCCGCCGAGGGCGCCTGGCCCGCCAAAGGCGAAGCTGGATCGGGCGCCTCAGGAGATCCCCGCGGGCGCACGGTACACCTCACGATGGGTCCAGCCGGGCCCGTGGCGCTTGTCCTTGTGAGCGGTGACGACCACCTCGTAGCGCGCATGTCCATCGGCGAGCTGCGCGTGCACACGCGCGCGCGTGACGTGTGCGTGCAGGGAGACGAGCGAGCCGAGGCTCGGCGCCTCGACCGGCTTGTCGGTGAGGGCGAGGAGCGTCGCGCCGTGGGTCTGCGCAAGCCCTGTCAAGCGCGACATCAGCGGCAGCGGTAGCTCCGGCGCGCCACCGGCGGCGTTCTCGAGATCGAGCACGACCAGCGCAAAGGCCCCCGAGCGCAAGAGGTGCGATGCCGCGCGCCCCGCCTCGAGCGGCCCCGGCGCGAGCACGACCGGAAGCGCCGCGAGATCGACGCCGCTCGCGGCCACGTCGGGCGCGAAGAAGGGCGCGGGGCGAGCACGCGGCTGGCAGAGCCCCACCCAGGCGACGTTCTTCGCCAGGCGCTGCCCCTCGAGCACGAGCCGGAAGGCGACGCTCGAGACCGCGGAGGTGCCGTGGCCCGAGAGCTCGACGAAGCGCCCCCCCAGGGTGTCGAGATCCAGACCACCGCGAGGGCGCTCTTCCCCGAGCGGCGCGACACGTGAAGATATGAGCCTCAGCGCGACCATGACTGAACATATGTACAGCTATCGAGAGATCGAACGCAAGCGCGGAATCGACGAGGTCGACGAGATCGGGAACCCGATCCGCACCGCAGGTAGCCGCCGCCGCGCCGTGCGCATATCGCGCCTCATGCGCACCGTGCTCGCCGCATGCCTCATCACGCTGATCGCGTCGTGCGACGACGCCGATCCCTCAACCGCACCCGACACCCTCGTGCCCGACACCTCCGTGCCCGAGCCCGACACCTCCGTGCCCGAGCCCGACACCTCCGTGCCCGAGCCCGACACCTCCGTGCCCGAGCCCGACACCTCCGGGCCCGAGCCCGACACCTCCGGGCCCGAGCCCGACACCTCCGCGCCCGAGCCCGACACCGCCTCCGCCTGCCCCACCCCGCCCTTCGGCACCGCGCTCGGCGACACCCTCGCCGACTACACCCTCTACGCCTGCGACGGCACGCCCACCCCGCTCAGCCGGGCCTGCGACGCCCCCGTCACCTTCATCAACGCCTTCGCCGGCTGGTGCCCCCCGTGTCGCACCCACGCCGAGGAGGCCCCCGCCGACCACGCCGCCCTCCTCGCCGCCGCCCCCGACGCCCGCTGGCTCTTCGTCATCACCGAGGACCAGAGCGGCCAGCGCCCCACCCTCGCCTACTGCGACGCGATCCGCGAAGCCTACCAGCTCCCGATGACGGTCCTCGTCGATCGCGACGGCGCCTTCCCCGCCCACCTCGGCGTGAGCTCCCCCAACTCCTGGTACCTCGTGCTCTCGCCCGGCCTGCGCCTCGAAGCCAAGATCAAATACGCCAAGAACGACGCCCTCGGCGTCGCGCTCGACCTCGCCGAGTAGCCGCTCCGCCCGCGCTGCGGTAGCCTCCCCCCATGAGCACCTGGATCGGCCGCGAGCTCCGCGCCAAGGACCTCAAGGATCTCCCCGCCTTCATCGCGCGCGCGCCCCGCCCCGCGAGCCTCTTCGTGCGCGCCGCGCTCGCCCGCGGCGACACCGACGCCAGCTGGTGGTACGGCGTCTTCCGCGGCGGCCAGTCCCTCGAGGCGGTCATGGCCGTGCACAACCACCAGGGCGCCCTCTACGCCGCCAACGACGAAGCCGCCCGCGGCCTCGCCGACGAGCTCTACGCCCAGCAGCGCCGCCTCGGCCCGAGCAGCGGCCAGACCCACCGCCACCAGCTCCTCGGCGAGGCCAAGACCATGGGCATCGTCTGGCCGATCATGAGGGACCTGCCCGGCCGCAAGCTCGTCTTCGACAAGGACTGCGATCTCCTCCAGGCGCCCTCCCCGTCCGGCGCCGACCTGCCCGCGCCCTCCTCGCGCGTCGTCTTCGACCTCGCCCGCCCCACCGACGAGCGCGTCGTCTCCGACTTCATCGCCGAGCTCCGCATCGAGCAGCTCGGCGTCGACCCGCGCAAGCTCGCCCGCGACGCCCACATGCACCGCGTCGCCGAGCTCATCACCCACGGACGCGCCCTCGTCGCCAAGGAGAAGGACAGCGGTCGCCCCTTCTTCGTCGCCGAGCTCGCCCCCCTCACCGACGACACCGCGCTGCTCAGCGACGTCTACGTGCCGCCCCACTACCGCGCCCGCGGCAAGCTCATCGCGCAGGCCTTCTGGGCCTCCGCACGCCACGCCTGCGCGCACGTGCCGCCCGACGCCGAGCGCGTCTACCTCGCCTCCGACCCCACCTTCGGCAACGCCGCCAAGACCGCCGGCTGGCAACGCATCTCCGGCTATCGCTGGTGCGTCACCCATGGCTGACCTCGCCGACCTCGGCGCCCCCGCCCGCGACGACGCCCCCACCCTCGACGCCGCCGCCACCGACCTCGGCCACCTCGTGCACCACCGCCCGCGCGCCGTCGTCGCCCCCACCTCGCCCGACGAGGCCATCGCCGCCGTGCGCTTCTGCGCCGCCCACCGCCTCCCGCTCGCCGTGCGCGGCGCCGGCCACACCACCTTCGGCCAGAGCCAGGCCGCCGCCGGCCTCGTGCTCGATCTCGCCAACCTCCGTGCCACCACCTGGACCTCGCCCGACACGCTCCGCGTCGGCGCCGGCGCGCGCTGGGCCGACGCCGTCGCCGCCGCCCTCGCCCGCGGCCGCACCTTCGCCGTGCTCCCCGACTACCTGCACCTGTCGGTCGGCGGCACCCTCACCTTCGGCGGCGTCGGCGAGTCCTCCTTCCTCCACGGCCCGCAGACCGACCACCTCGTCGCGCTCGACCTCGTCACCGGCCAGGGCGAGCACCTGCGCGCCTCCCCGACCGAGCACCCCGAGCTCTTCGACATGACCCGCGCCGGCCTCGCCCAGTGCGCCGTCGTGCTCGCCGCCGAGCTCCGCACCGTGCCCGCCCCGTCGGCCATGCGCGTCTTCACCTTGCGCCTGGCCTCGTCGACCGCGCTCCTCGCCGCCCACCGCCACCTCGCCACGCTCGGCTTCACGCACCTCCAGGGCAGCGTCGACCCCGCCCCCAACGGCGCCCACGTCTTCACCCTCAACGCCTCGCTGCCCGCCGACGCCCCGGCCGCGCTCGACGCCCTCGCCCCGCTCGACACCCTCGACGGGCGCCTGCCCGGCCCCGCCCCGCTCACCCTCGCCTATCGCGACTTCCTGCACCGCCTCGACAACCTCGAGCACGCCATGCGCGAGCTCGGCGTCTGGCACCTGCCCCACCCCTGGGCCTTCCTCGTGCTGCCCGCCTCGCACGCCGTCGCCTTCCTCGACGCCGTGCGCGCCGCCTTCCGCACGCCGACCGACGGCCGCATGCTCGTCTACCTCCTCGACCGCGCGCGCGCCGCCACCCCGCTCTTCCGCCTCCCCGCGGACGGTGACGAAAAATCCTTTATGTTCGGACTCTTGCACAACGTCACCCCGCCGACCCGCGCCGCCGACGTGCTCGCCTCCAACGCCGCCCTCTGGCGCGCCACCGCCGCCGTCGGCGGCCGCGTCTACCCCGCCGGCGCCATCCCGCTCTCCCCCGACGACTGGCGCCGCCAGCTCGGCCCGCACCTCTACGACGCCCTGGTCGCGGCCAAGGCCCGCTTCGATCCCGCCGGGATCCTCGCGCCCGGCCTCGCCCTGTCGCCGCGCCGATGAGCCCCCCGCCGTCGCTCTCCCAGTCGCTCGCCGCCTTCGTGCACGAGGTCGTCGCTGGCTCGCCCTCGCTCCGGGCCCGCGCCGCCGACGCCCTCGCGCTCATCGATCACATGACCGCCGGCTGGGGCGATCGCGCCCCCGACGGCCCTCCCTTCGTCTCCTACCTCGCCCGCGACGGCACGCCCTTCGAGCCCTCGGTGCGCATCGCGCGCGGCCGCCCCTCCGACCTGCGCTTCGTCCTCGAGGCCCAACCCGCCGACGCCGCCCGCGCCGCGTCGGCCTACTTCGCCGCCGCCCGTGCGCTCGACGATCGCCTCGCCGCCGCCGGCCTCGTCGACCTCACCCACCTCCGTCGGATCGAAGACCTCTTCGCCGCCGACCTGCCCGCGACCACCGCGGCCCTCTGGTTCGGCGCCGCGCTCGGCCCGAGCGGGCCGCCCCTCATAAAGAACTATTTCGTCGTCTCACACCCCGCCCAGTGGCACGCGGCGCTCTCGCGCTTCGGCCTCGGCGCGCTCGCCGACACCTTCGCCGCGACGCTGCCTGCCACGACCTGCAAGGTCGAGTTCGTCAGCCTCGACCTCACCCCGTCGCCGCACCCGCGCCTCAAGCTCTACGTGCGCCACCGCGGCTTCGACCCCGCCGCCATCGACGCCGCCCACGCCCCGAGCCCGCACTACCGCAAGGGCGACGCCGCGCTCATCGCCACGGCGCTCTTCGGCGCGATCCCCGCCGTCAAGAAGCTCGGCCCGATCTCGACCTTCCACCTCGACACCGCCACCGCCACCATCACCCACAGCGCGCTCAACGTGCCGCTCGAGCCGCTGCACTACACGAGCCCGGTGCCCGCCGACGACACCGCCATCGCGCTCGCCATCGGCCGCTTCGTCACCGCGCTCGGCCTGCCGATCGACCCGCTCTATCCGCACATGCTCGCCACCGCGCTCGACGACGGCGTCGTCTATCCGCACCACCGCTACTGCGGCTTGCAGCGGCGCGGCCCGCGCCCCGACGACCTCGAGGTCACGGTCTACCTCTCGACGCTCTTGCAGGCCCGCCGCCACGGCCTCGCCTACGGGCCGCTGCGCATCGGCCCGGCCCGCGTGCGCTGAGGACCCTACTGTTGGCCCGCGACGGCGGGCGCGAGCTTCTCCTGCCAATACGAGGTCTTGCGCATCGCGTCCGCGCTCGCGTCGCTCGGCGCGAAGGTCTCGACCCAGCGCAACATCGCGTCCGCGTTGCGCGCGAGGAAGACCTCCGCACGCGTCTCGTCCAGCCGACCGATCTGCCGCGCCAGCGCCTCGCCGTCGGTGAGCTCGGGCAGGCCCTCGTCGAGCTTCCTGCAGACCGGCTGCTCCGGCTCGCGATGGCAGCTCAGGAGCTCGTTGGGCACGGTGTCGCGCCAGAACCCGCTCGGCCCTCCGACCTCGTCCACCAGCGCCGCGAACGCGGCGAGCACCGTCTTCGCCTCGGGCTCGGGGTCGCTGAGCGCGCCCTCGAACGAAGGCAGCCAGGCGGACAGCCGCGCGAGCTTCTGCCACAGCGCCGCCGCAGCCTCGTCCCCGCCGCCGAGCGAGGCCGCGCTGGTCGCGTCGACCTCGTCGCCGCCCCGCGTGACGACGAACACGATACCGGCGCCGACCAACCCTGCGAGCGCGACCATGACGATGAGACGACGACGCGACATCACGACCTCCACGGGGATGGATCCCCGACCGGCCGACGGTAAACCGCCCGTCGAAAAAACACGACTTCTGCCGCGACGGCACCTGGCGTACCGTGAGCGCCATGTCGCAGCCCCCGCCAGTCGACCCGGCGCAGATCCGGTCGCAGATCCGGGACAAGCTCCGAGCGATCCTCGGCGCGCTCGATCCCGCGTTCGCCGAGCGCGAGGTCGCCACGCGGCTCATCCTGCTCGCGCTCCTGACGGGCCACCACGTGCTCCTCCTCGGCCCGCCCGGGACCGGCAAGTCGCTGCTCGCGCGCGCGGCCTGCCGCGCCTTCCGCGGCAGCACCACCGACACGCCCGACGCGCCCGACGCGCGCTACTTCGAGTACCTGCTCACGCGCTTTTCCCACCCCGACGAGCTCTTCGGTCCGATCTCGATCCCGGGCCTCAAGGAGGAGGACTACCGGCGCCTCACCGACGGCTACCTGCCGCGCGCCGAGATCGCCTTCATCGACGAGATCTTCAAGGCGAGCTCGGCGATCCTGAACAGCCTGCTCGGGATCCTCAACGAGCGCATCTTCCACTGCGGCCGTCACCGCGAGATCGTGCCGCTGCTCGGCCTCATCGGCGCCTCCAACGAGCCGCCCGATCCCGAGGGCGGGCTCGGCGCGCTCTGGGATCGCTTCGTCGTGCGCCTCGAGATCGGCCCGATCCGGGAGCCCGAGCGCTTCCTCGCCGTCGCCCTGGGCACGCTGCCCGAGGTCGCGATCCCGCAGGCGTCGCGCCTCACCCGCGACGAGGTCCTCGCGCTGCGCGCACGCTCGGCCGCCGTCGTCGTGCCCCCGGAGATGCGCCACGCGCTCGTCGGCCTGCGCGCCGGGCTCGCCGACGCCGGCATCGACGCGAGCGACCGACGCTTCCGCCAGGCGGTCGAGCTCGTCAAGGTCGCCGCCTGGACCGCAGGGCGCGACGCCATCGGTCCGACCGATCTGATGCTGCTCGGGCACTGCTTCGGCGACCCGCAGCGCGACGAGGGCACGGTGCGCATGCTGCTGAGGCGCGCCCTCGACCAGGCGCTCCTGCCGCTGGCCGGCGCCGATCTCGCCGAGGCCTGGCGCGCCATCGCCTCCGCCGACACCGCCGAGGACGACTCGGTCAAGCACGCCTACGATCGGCGCTACGCCGCGCTCGAGCGCTTCGAGGCCGAGCTCGCGCACGCGGAGGCGACGCTCGCCCAGGAACGCAGCACGATCCTCGCCGAGGTCGAGTCGACCCCGTGGCTCGTCGAGGTGCCGGCGCGTCTGCTCGGGATCTTCATGAATGCCCAGCGCCGCCTCGACGCCTATCGCGACGCGGCCCGGCGCCACCGCGACGAGCTCTCGGGCCTCGACCTGCATGGCGCGCTCATGCAGCGCCTCAAGCTCGCGCAGGCGAGCCCGCAGGTCACCGACAGCCTCGCCCCGCTGCGCGCCGACGGCGAAGCCGAGGTCGCGCTCTGGCTCTGCCCGCCCGGCGAGGAGCCCGACGGCTGGATCCCGGTCTCGACGACCGGCTGGCTGCTCTTCGACGCCGCTCCCCGCCTGGCCGGCCGCGTGCAGCGCAAGCTCCTCGATCGCGCGCTGGCCGAGGGGCGCCCGCTCGACGACGCGACCGCGTGGCACACCACCGTGCTGACGCTCGAGCTCGACGAGGCGGCGATCTTCGCGCTCGGCTCCGACTGGCAACGGCTCCAACCCTTCGCGGTCGAGCGCGGCATCGCGCCCGGCTCACCCGCGCTCGCCGCGCTGCGCGCGCTGTCCGAGCACCTGCGCCACAGCGGCATGCCGCGCCTGCCACCCTTGCCGCCCGTCGACCTGCCAGAGCCCCGGTGATCGAGGCGCTCACCGCCCACCTCGCCGGCGACGGCCCGCTACCCGCCGCGCTCGCCTGGCTCGCCGCCCACCCCGAGCTCGCCCTCATCCGCCACCTCTGCCGCGGCAGCCCGCCCCGCGCCTGGGCCGCCGCCGAAGCCCTCCTCACCACCCTCGCTTCCCCTCCCCCTCCCGTGCCCGTGCCCGTGCCCGTGCCCGCTCCCCCTCCCCCTCCCCCTTCCCCTCCCCCTCCCGTGCCCGTGCCCGTGCCCGTGCCCGTGCCCGCGCCCGACCCCCCTCCAACACTCACCCCCACCCCCACCTCACCCTCCTTTTCCCACGCACACGACGCGATCCTGCGCGTGCTCGCCCTCGAGGAGGACGTCGCCCGCCTGGCGCCGCTGCTCGGCGTCGGCTGGCACCGCGAGGGCACCGCACTCGCCGCCGTCGTGCACGATCGCCTGCGCGAGCTCACGCGCCTGCTCGGGCGCGCCCCCGCCATCGCGGCGATCGCCGACCTCGTCGGCCGCATGCAGGCGAGCGAGCGCCGAGGCCGCGGCGCCGAGCGCGGCGGCCGCGAGACCCTGATCGGCGTCGTCACCGGCGGCGAGCTCGCCGACGCCCTGCCGGTCGAGCTCGCGCTGCTCGCCGATCCCGACCTCGAGGACCTCTTCGCGTTGCGCCTCACCGAGCGCCGCCTGCTCTCCTTCGAGCTCGACGCGCGCGACGCCGGCGACCCCGCGCACGCCGCCCGCCGCGGCCCGGCGCTGATCTGCGTCGACACCTCCGGCTCGATGATCGGCCCGCCGGAAGAGCTCGCCAAGGCCGCAACCCTCGCCATCGCGAGCCGGATCCTGTCCCAGGGTCGCCGCGCCGAGGTCGCGATCTTCGGCGGAGAGGGATCGATGACCACGCTCGCGCTCCGCCCCGGTCGCACCTCCGCCCGCGCCCTCTTCGACCTCCTCATGACCAGCTACCACGGCGGCACCGACCTCGACGGCCCGCTCGGCTGGGCCCTCGACCGCCGCGCCTCGCCGGTGATGGGCCGCGCCGATCTCGTCGTGATCTCCGACGGCATCACCCGCCTGTCCCGCGCCACCCGCGCCCGCCTCCAGGCCGCCCTCGAATCCCGCGAGGCCCCCCTGCGCCTCGTCTTCGTGCACGTCGACCATGACGACGCCCGCCCCCGCGCCGCCATCGATCCCCTCTTCGCCGCCGCCGCCGAGATCCTCCGCGTGCGCCCCGACGGCACCGTGCTCACACCGCCGGCGGCCAAGCTCGTTGCAAACCCGCATCGTTCGCGTTAGCTGCGCCCCATGCAGCGCCTCGCCCGAACCGTCGCCCGCCTCCTCGAGCTCGCCCCCGGCCGCGAGGTCCTGCTCGCCGTCTCCACGCCCGAGCTCACGAGCGCGCTCGCGAGCCTCTTCGACTCCGCCGGCGCGCTCGGCCTGCCGCCCGATGCGCCGTCACCCGTGCCCGCCGCCGTCGTCGAAGTCGCGCGCCCGCCCGCGCCGCTCGTGCCCGCCGCGGCTCGCGAGCCCATCGCCCGCGTCGCCCCCGGCGGCACCGTCGTCGTCATCGTGCACCACGCCGCCGGCAACCCCGCCTTGCTCGCGCGCAACCTCGGGCCGCTCTTCGATCTCGATCACGTGCACGGCGAGGCCGGCCCCGAAGGCGAGCACCCGATCGTCGTCCTGCGCGGCACGCGCCGCCCCCAGCCCACGCGCGCCCGCATCAAGGAGCTGCGCGCCCTCGCCCACGCCCTCGAGGCCTCGATCCTCGTCGGCCGCGACGGCCTCTCGCAGGGCCTCGTCGACTCCGCCCGCGAGGCGCTCGCCCGCCACGGCCTCATCAAGGCCAAGCTGACGCCGCGCGCCCGCCTCGACAAGGAGGACGCCGCCGTCGAGCTCGCCGCCGCCGCCGGCGGACAGCTCGTGCAGCGCGTCGGCAAGACCGCCGTCATCTACCGCCCCGACGTGCCGCTCGCCCCGCCCGGCGCCCCGCGCCCGCCCGCGGCGCCCACGGCCGATCCCGCCGCGAAGCGGCCGCGCGCCCGCCGCCCCACCTCCAAGGCCCCGTCCCGTCCCCGCTCCTCACGCGGCTGAACGCGACCTTCACGGCTCGCGCGCCACCATCCAGACCGCGGCGATCTCCGCCTCACGCCAGGGGCCCGCCCGCGGAGACGGCGCGACCAGGTGGCGCCCGTCGGTGAGCTCCAACGCGAAGAGCACGCCGCGCTCGGCGAGGCTCGCCGCCAGCTCCGCGAAGCGCCACGCGTGCTCGGCCGCCGGCTCGGCGAGCGGCACGCGCATGAGCCCCATGCCGCCCGGACCGAGCAGCTCGAGGAAGATCGCCTCCCAGCCCGGCACCACGATCGACTGGAAGACGAAGAGCGCGCGCAGATCCTCGGTCGGCAGCACCGTCAGCGCCGGCCCTCCGCTGCGCGTCGCGCGCGCGAAGCTCTCCTCGAGGCGCCGGCCGAGCTCGCGATCGGCCACCCCGACGACGACCCGGCTGCCCGCCGTGAAGCGCTCGCGAGCCACGCGCGCGAGATCGGCGATCTTCAGGCAGGCGATCGCGTTGCGCCCGTCGTACTCCGGCAGGTGCGCGCCCATCATCAGCACGAGATCGTAGCTGCCGACGTGCGCGACGCCGGCCTCGAGCCCGCTCAGCGTGCGCTCG
The DNA here is from genome assembly GCA_011526585.1 of Deltaproteobacteria bacterium. Classification (GTDB taxonomy): domain Bacteria; phylum Myxococcota_A; class UBA9042; order PHBI01; family PHBI01; genus WYBB01. The sequence goes on along the minus strand of WYBB01000177.1, from coordinate 100,917 downwards.
CTCGACCAGTCCGCGCGCACGAGGCGCACCTCGCCGCCGCCCTCGCCCTCGCGAGGCACCCAGCGAAAACCGCTCGGCGGCTCGCCTTCGCGCGCCACGCCGACGGCCTCGAAGCGCCCCGCGAAGCACACGCCGCGCGCCTCGCCGAGCCCGTGCTCCCGAAACGCCTGGGCCGCCTGCCGCACGCTCTCCTCGTGGCGCATCACCAGCGTGATCGCCGTCTGGCTGCCCTCGGCCAGGAGCCCCGCGCACACGACCACCGTGCCCGGCCGGAAGCCGCAGACCAGCACGCGGCGCGGCCGCACGATCGGCGCTACCTCCGCCAGGCGCGGCGCCCCGACGACCTGCGGCGCCTCGGTCCCCGGCACGCGCACCCCACCGTGCAGCGCGTGGGCCAGCGCTTCGACCCGCTTGAAGTCATCGCCGATCGCGATCAGCGCGCGCACCGGCCGCGCCTCGATGCGCGCTGGCGCGATCACCGCCTCGCCGTCCTCGTGCGCCCCACCCTGCGCCGCTTCGTCTCCATAGACGACGCCGATCGGGATCACCGCCGCCGCGTGCCGGCGTTTTCGTTCGTGACGCCCACCCGGCGCGCTCGCCAACGCCGCGTCGACGAGCCCGGCGAACGCCCCCGCCGCCGGCCGCCAGGGCACCCCCGGCCCGTCGAGGCCGTCCGCGTCGAAGAAGCAGGTGTAGATCTCCGAGCCGCCGCGCGTCGCCAGGATCTCCCACGCGAGCGCGATCTGCTCGGGCCGACGGATCGCCGCAAGCGCCCATATTCCAAGAAGTTTTTCGGTCGACACGATCACGGTGCGCGCGCCGCCGGCCACGCGCGCCGCGGCGACGTTGTTCGGCTCGAGCACCTCGACCACCACCCACGCGCGCGCGTTCGCCTCGCGCACGTCGAGCACCGTCGCCGCCGCATGCGCGTCCGGAAACGGCGCGTCCGGCTTGGCCAGCACCACCACGCGCCGCGCGCTCGCCACGTCGCTCACGCGCGTGAGCCCCTGCCCGCGCACGTCGATCTGGCGCCAGCGCACACGCGCCAGCTCGCCGCTGCGGAGCTCCGCCGGCGGCTCCTCGGCCTGGTCGGCGACCACGAAGAGCGGCCGCCGGAAGAGCCGCTCGTAGTAGCCCATCAGCTCCGCGAGCAGGCGCGGCATGCCGGGCGTCGCGTGCACGAGCACGGTGTGCCCCTTCCAGTTGGGTGGGCGATTGCGCGCGAGCGCGACCAGCTCGCGCACGATGTCGGTCGCCAGACCGATCAGGAAGGAGACGACGAAGAGGCCGGCGACCGTGAGCAGGAGCGAGACGACGACGACCGCGATCTCGCCGGGATCGGTCACCATGTTGCCCGGGTCCTGGACCTGGCGAAAGGCCCACCACAGGCGCGGCCAGAAGTGGCGGTCGTCCGCGTCGATGTGCGCGTCACCGTCGAAGTCGGTGCCGTCGACCGGGATGTGCGAGAGCACCGTCGCCCCCGCGAACGCGAGCAGCCCGACGATGATGCCGAGCAGCGTCACCTGGCGCATGCGATCGTGGCGCGTGAGCACCTGCCAGGTGTCCTTGAGGACCGGCGCCCAGTAGCCGACGAGGAGCAGCATGCGCAGGAGGCGCAGGAGCCGGAGCCAGCGCGCCTCGGCGATCCCCGTGAGCGCCGCCCACGGCACGAAGGTCATCAGCGCGATGAAGTCGACGACCAGCGCGAGCCCCGCCCAGAAGCGCCGCCGCGTCGCGCCCGCCTCGCGCTCGTGAGCGCGCGGCGCCTTGACGAAGGCGATCACGCGCAGCGCGAGCTCGACCCCGAAGATCGCGAGGAAGACGAGATCGCTCAGGGTGTCGCTGGGGTGAGGCACCAGGCTCGCGAGGATGAGCACGCTCAGCGCGATGCGCACCCACAGCCGGTCGAGCGCTCGCGCGATCGCCTCGCCCACCTCACCTCCCGAGCGGCACCTTCATGAAGTCGTAGGCGACGTCGGCGCGGTGCGACATCTTCTTGACCGCGGCCGCGGCCAGGGTGTGCGGCGGCGCGGCGCGGCCGATGTGCGTGAAGATCACCTGCTCGTTGTTCCAGCCGAGGTAGGTCGACAGGTGGTTGAGCGCGCCGCGGTGGGTCGGCAGGTCCTTGTCCCAACCGGCGGCGTCGACGACGAGCAGGTCGTTGCCCTTGAAGTAGACCTCCGACTCGGGCGGGATCACCTTGACGTCCGAGGCGTAGCACACCTTCTTCTTGCCGTTGTCGAAGCGGTAGCCCCAGGTCGCCGCAGCCGACGCGCCGCTCGAGGTCTCGACGGGGAAGCAGGTCACCTGCAGGTCGATGGCGGTGAACGCCTTGTGCGGCTGGATCCGCTGGTGGGTGAGCTTCTGGAACGGGCCGTAGCGCTCGACGAGCTCCTGCCAGAACGGCTCGGGTGCGTAGAGCGGGGTCTTGGCATCGAGCCATTTGTCGAGGTTGCCGAGCCCGCCGGCGGCGTCGCGCGACGCGTTGGTCAGGACGACGCCCGTCACCGAGAGCGCCTGCTCGATCTGCTCGTCGAAGTCGTGGGTGACGTCGATCAGGATCCAGGTCGAGATGTGCTGGGCCAGCGCCGAGCTCCGCCGGCGGTAGTTGCGCCCGGTGGCGTCGGTGATCGGCGTCGAGGGCCCGGTTCCGAGGATTTGGAAGTATGCCATGGCCGCGCGGAGGATAGGGTGCGCCGGTCTACGTCGCAAGCCTCGCCTTGAGCGCGCGAAGACGCGGGTCGGCCGGCGCGAGCTCGAGCCCCGCGTCGGTCACCCCGAGCGCGGCGGCGCGACTGCCCGACGCCTCGAACGCCAGCGCGAGGTTGTAGTAGGCGACCGGATCCTCGGGCGCGAGCCTGAGCCCCTCCGAGAGCGCCTCGATCGCGAGATCGAGCTCGCCGCGCGTGAGCTCGGCGATCCCGAGGAGCTGGTGCAGCACACTCACCTCGGGCGCGCGCTCGGTCGCCAGGCGCGCCTCGCTCGCGGCCTCGTCGGCGGCGCCCTCGGCGAGCAGGAGCTGCACGTAGAGCGTCCATGTGTCGCTCGTGCGACGGGCCACCGGCTCGATCCAGCGCCGCGCCGCGTCGAGCTCACCGAGGCCCAGCGCCAGCGCCGCCGCGCGCGTCCGAGCGCCGAGCGCGTCCGGTCGCGCGGCGACGGCGGCCTCGAGCAACCTGCGCGCGCGCTCGATCTCCTGGCCGCCTTCGCGCTGCAGCGCCGCGTCCGCCATGAGCAGCGCGATCTCGGTGCCGAGCTCCGCGCTCGCGAAGCGCGCGCCGGCGAAGCGCTCGTACAGGATCGACGCCGCCTCGTACGCGGGCTCGCCGATCCCGAGCTCGAGGCAGGTGCGCGCGAGCTGGAGCGCCTCGTCGATCACCGCCTCGGTCGCGCCATCCGCGCCAGCGCCCGACGCCTCGGCCAGCGCCGCCCTGGCCACCGCCAGGCGCGCGCGCACCACCGGATCGCCTGGGCGCGCCGCGGCTTGGGCCGACAGGCTCTCGACGGCTTCGGCCTCGTTCATCGGGGGCTCAGTTGTTCTCGCACGCGATGAGGTGATCGAGGCACTGGTCCTGGAGCGCCGCGTCGATGCACAGGTCGTCGCCGCTGGGGCACTCGACCGACAGGCAGTTGCTGATCCCCCAGATCGCCGCCTGCGCCGCGGGGCTCCCGCCCTCGTAGCAAGCGATGACGCAGGCGTCGTCGCCGTCGGCGCACGCCGAGTAGCAATCGACGATCCCGAAGCAGGTGTTCGCGCCCGAGGTCTCGAGCACGCAGAACGCCTCCTCGTCGCTGCAGTTCTGGTAGGCGCAGCGATCGTAGGCCAGGTCGTCGGCGGTCGTGTTCGGGTCGCCGTCGGGCTCGGGGCAGCCCTGCAGACACCCGAGATAGGCCTCGAACTCGGCGATCCCGGTGTCGCTCGACGCGGCGTAGCATGCGTCGACGCAGGCCTGGAAGCTCGGCTCGTCGGGCTCGAGGAAGCAGCCGAGCGTCTGGTCGTAGATGCAGTCGATCAGATCGACGCAGGTGCCGCCCTGCGCGATCGAGACGCAGCGCCCGCCCGAGCAGGTCGTCTGGCCGGTGCAGGTGCCGCACGAGTTGCCGCAGTTGTCGAGGCCGCAGACCGCGCCCGCGCAGTCGCACACCTCCGTCTGCTCGCACTGCCCCTGCACGCACTGCTCGAACGCGCCGCAGCTCCCGCAGGTGCCGCCGCAGAGGTCGGAGCCGCACTCCTTGCCGGTGCAATCGGGCGTACAGCCCTGCACGCACTGCCCTTGCGGGCTGCACGCGTCGGGGAAGTCGCAGGTGCCGCAGCTCCCGCCGAGTCCATCGGGCCCGCACTCCTTGCCGAGGCACGGATCGGGCGGCACGATCACGTCGCTCGTGTCGCTCGTCTCGGTGTTCGTCACCTCGCTGGCTCGACACGCCCCGGCCTCGCAGATCTGCGTGGAGGGGCACTCGAAGAGGTCCTGGAAGGCGCCGTTGACGCACTGCTGCGCGACCTGCCCGGCGCAGCGCCGCTCGCCGTTGGTGCACGCGCCGGCGACGTCGCCCGGCGTCGCGACGTCCCCGCCGACGTCGACGAAGCTCACGTCCATGCCGTCCGCCGTCGCGTCGACGGAGACGCCGCCGCCCCCACCGCCGGGGTCCGAGCAGGCGATGACGATCGAGCCCAAGAGCGCGACGTACGACACGTTCCGCATGACTCACCTCCAGGCGCGGGCGGACGAGGCGCGCATCCTAGTCCCACTCGCGCGGCGAAACAATCACGGGTTCGCGCGCGCGCACCCCGGCGCGGTGACGCGCACCCGATCGACCCACACCCCCGCGCCTTCGTTGTCGACGCCGTCGACGGTGTCGAGCTCGAGCCCGAGCGCGATCTCCCGCCCAGCGTACGCCGCCAGCGAAAACGCTTCTTCACGGACGCCATCGGCGCAGATCAGGCCGATCACCTGCTCGTCGGCGAGCACCCTCAAGACATCGTACACGCAGCTCGGCGCGTCCGCGACCTCGCGCCTCGCGACGATGTGCAGGTGCGGCTCGCCGGGCGGCACCCAAACCCTCGTGGTCGCGCGCGCTCGGGTCGCGCCGTGATCGTAGCCGCCCTCGCTCGCGTCGCCGCAGTAGAGGCTCGCGCCTCCCGACGCCGCCCAGCTCGTCGACAGGCGCCAGCCGACCAGGGCGTTGTCCGAGCTCATCGTCCAGGCGTCGAGCCCGCCCTCGAAGTCGTCGACGAGCTGCCCGTCGGCCGGCAGCGCGGCCCCCGGCTCGCTCACGCACGCGCCTTCCTCGCAGCGATCGACCGTGCACGGATCGCCGTCGTCGCAGCCGCAACAGCTCTCGCGCGCGCCCGGCACACAGCGCCCCGCGTCGCAGGTGTCGCCGACCGTGCACGGGTCACCGTCGTCACACGGGACGCGGTTGTCGCGGTGCACGCAGCCGAGCGCAGGGTCGCAGTAGTCGTCGCTGCACACCTCGCCGTCGTCGCAGTCGACCAGCGCGCCGCGGCACACGCCGCCGAGGCAGCGCGTCCCGGTCGTGCACGGCTCGCCGTCGTCGCAGTCCTCGCCTTCGCCGCGGGGTTCGACCACGCACCCGACGCGCGCCTCACACCGCGCCACCGCGCACGGACCCGCCCCGGGGCACTCGCGCGCCGAGCCTGCGCACAGGCCCCCCTCGCAGCGGTCGCCCTCGGTGCACACGTCCCCGTCGTCGCACGGTCCGGCGCGCGGCTCGTGCACGCAGGCGCCGCCGTCACAGCGGTCGGCGGTGCAGTCCGAGCCGTCGTCGCAGGACCGCGCCTGCCCCGTGCAGACCCCGCCGGTGCAGCGGTCGAGCTCGGTGCACGCGTCGCCGTCGTCGCAAGGGGCGAGGTTCGGCACGTGCACGCACTCGCCCCGCTCGCCGCAGAGGTCGTCGGTGCACGGGTCGCCGTCGTCGCATCGCGGATCGGCCGCTCCCGGCGCGCATCCCAGGGGTGTGACTTCGATGTCAGGGTCGCCCGACGCCGCCTCGGGACCCTCGCCGTCGTCGGTCTCCACCTCCGGCTCGACCTCGCTCTCGACCTCGATCCCGGCTTCGGTCCCGACGACGGTCCCGTCCGGCTCGGGCAGGTCGGGCTCGCCGCGCGGCGTGTCCGGGCAGGCGGCGAGCGCCACGAAGGCGACGAGCGCCAGGCGGGTGTGACGAGACATCGCGCGAAGCTACCGTTGCGGGCGCGGCCAATACAATCGGCTACAGCCGCATCGCGCCGATCACCGCCAGCGCGACCCCGCCCGCGCCGACGACGATCGCGATGATACGCAATATCTTCGCGGACTTCTCGGCACTCTTGACGATCTCCTCCTCGGTCTTCGGCGTGACCATGAAGGGCTTCTTCTTGTCCTCTTCGGTGGGCGGGCGCAGCACGAGCCCCTCGTCCTCGGTCGCCGCCACCTCGCCGATCGCATAGATCGGCTTGCCGACGGGCAGCACACGCTCGATGAAGCGGTAGCCGAGCGTGCGCGAGCTCGTGAGATCCCAGCGCCCGCTGCCGACCGACATCTGGAAGCGCCCCATCGACAGCGTGATCTGCCCACCGGCGCCCCCGTCGCTGGCCGGCTGGAAGCGCTCGACCACCTTGATCAGCTCGACGCCGCGGCTGCCCTTCGGCTTGACGCGCAGCCGGCCGGTGCCGTCGTCGACCCAGAACGGCGACTCGCGCCGGTTCGACGAGACGGTCTCCTCGTGCTTGCGCCACTCGGTGTGGATGTTGCCCTGGGCGTCGCGCCGCTCTTCACGCCGCTCGCAGACGCGCACGACCTCGGTCTCGACGATGGCGCCGGTCTGGTCCGAGATCTCGCCTTGCAGCGGCTCGTCGCAGACGACGCGGCCCTTGACCTCCACGTAGTCCTTGTAGCCGGTCGCCAGTCCATCGGGCATGTCGGCGGCGACCTCGGCGACGAGCTTCTCGATCACCCCGATCTTCGAGGTCTCGGTCGCCTTGACGTAGTGGACCTTGCTCCGCGAGCGCCTCGAGAAGAAGAAGAGTAGCGCGGCCACCGCGAGCAGCACGAGCCCGACCCAGAGCATGGAACCCCCGATTGCGGAGTGGCGTTACGACGCGCGCGGGTGCGCGGCCAAAGGCGCAGTGAGCATAACCCGTCATCGCTGGTCTGCAAGGACGACCGCCTTCCGACCCTGACATCGATGTCAGGGTCCGACAGGCCTTTCTCAGTTCGCGCCGGCTCACGTGGCACCGCGCCGTCGGGCACCGACCTCCGTCGGGTCGGCCTCTCATGCGTTCACGAGCATGCCGCGCCGCGTCATCGCCACCCCGCCGCGCCACACCCCGGGTCGCTGGATCGCGCCTTGCACGACGAGCCGCGTCTCGCCTCCGGAGCTCACCGGAGGTGCGGGGAGCACGGTGAGAGGAGCGGGGGACGCATGACGACGCAGCTCGGAACGACGATGCGGATGAAGCGGGAGGGCAAGCGGGCGAGCGCGCGCACGGCGAGTTGGCTCGCCAAGGGCGAGAAGGTGCGCGAGCCGGGCCCGGACGAGACCTTCGGCGAGACACCGCCGTCGATCGGCAACGACGAGCCGCTCGAGGACCTCAACCCGATCCTCGTCTATCTGCAGCGTGTCGGCGACGTGCGCCTCCTGAACCGGCTCGGCGAGCAGAAGGTCGCCCAGCAGATCGAGGAGGGCACCGAGGAGGTCTTCGAGGCGCTCCTGGCGATGCCCTTCGGGCGGCGCGAGCTGCTCGACTCCGGCCGCCGCCTGCTCGACGACCTCTCGTATCGCTGCGACGTGATGGAGAGCGAGGACGGCTACGAGTACGAGGACACCTCGGCGCACAAGGATCTCGAGCGCTTCGAGCAGCAGCTCAGGATCGCCCGCCAGGAGTGGGAGCGCGCCGGCAAGAAGGTGCGCCAGCGCCGCTCGACCGAGGAGGACCGCGAGGCGTGGCGCAACGCCCAGCGCAACCTCTTCCGCCTCTTCCGCGAGTTCGGCTTCGGCTTCCGCGTGCTGGTCAAGGTGCTGGCGACCGTGCGTCAACAGGCTGACGAGCTGCGCCGCGCGCACCGGCAGCTCGCGCGCCTGGGCAGCAGCGTCGGGTTCCCGGCCGAGGCGCTCATCGCCCACGCCCGTGACAACACGCTGCCGCGCACGATCGGCGCGAGCTCGCAGAAGCGCATCAAGGCGATCGTGCAGACCCTCGACGAGGTCGAGACACTGATCGGCCTGCACGGCGACGAGCTCCTCGCCGCCAGCAAGCGCCTCGAGGAGGGCCACCTCAAGGCCGAACAGGGCCGCGCGGTCATGATCCTCGCGAACCTGCGCCTGGTCGTCTCGATCGCCAAGCGCTACATGAACCGCTCGCTGCCGCTGCTCGACCTCATCCAGGAGGGCAACATCGGGCTGATGAAGGCGGTCGAGAAGTTCGAGTGGCGTCGCGGCCACAAGTTCTCGACCTACGCGACCTGGTGGATCCGCCAGAGCATCACCCGCGCGATCGCGGACCAGGCCCGCACGATCCGGATCCCGATCCACCTCGTCGAGCTCTTGAACCGCATCGGGCGCGCGCGCGTGCAGCTCGAGCAGAAGCTCCAGCGCGAGCCGAGCAACGACGAGATCGCCGAGGCGATCGAGATGCCCGAGGAGGTCGTCTCGCGCACGCTGCGCCTGGCACGCTCGCCGGTCTCGATGGAGGCGCCCGTCGGCGACGACGACTCCGAGCTCGGCGACTTCATCGCCGACGAGGACGCGATCGATCCCGAGCGCATGGCCGAGCGCGAGGCGCTGCGGGCCTCGACCCGCCAGCTCCTGGGCACGCTCTCGGAGCGCGAGTCCAAGATCCTCGCCAAGCGCTTCGGGATCTGCGAGCGGCGCTCGTACACCCTCGAAGAGGTGGGCCGCGACATGGAGCTCACGCGCGAGCGCATCCGCCAGATCGAGGCCAAGGCCCTCGTCAAGCTGCGCTGTCCGCGCCGCGCCGCCGATGTGCTCAAGGCCTGGGGCGAAGGCGGTGGCACCTTCCTGCCCGCCGACGACGCCGATCTGGATCCCTGAGTCCTCGCGCACGGCCACGAGTCGCAGGGGTCAGGCAGGCCGCTGAGGAACCCAGGAACCGAGGAAGGCAGGAGGCGTTTTCCTGCTCTCCTCGCCTCCTGCTTTCCCGAGTTTCGTTCGTTGCAGGCCAGGCGCTCGTCCCCTGTGCGCCCGAAGGCCCGTACCCTCCACCTCGCGCCGGTTTGACGACCAGGCGGACGCTTTTTGCGCCGGAACGTTTCCTTCGTCCCGTCGGTTCGTGCATGCTCCGGATCCGGTCGGTCCCCAAGGAGTGAGATGCCCCCGCCGCTCGAACCCCGCCGCGCCCCGCCGCCCGCCGACAAGCTCCACGACCTCGATGGCGCCTACCAGATCCTCGGCCCGATCGGCAGCTCGCTGACCGGCCGCTCCTTCCTCGCGCGCGACCGCGAGCTCGGCCGCCTCGTCGTCGTCAAGCTCATGCACGAGTCCGCCGACGCCCGCGTCAGGAGCCGCTTCGAGCGCGAGGCCAAGGCGCTCTCCCGGCTCTCGCACGACCACGTCGCGAGCCTCATCGCCTACGGCCGGACCGCCGACAACCGCCGCTACATGATCGTCGAGCACGTCGACGGCCACGACCTGCGCAAGACCCTCGAGCGCTGGGGCCACCTCCCGGAGCGGCGTGCCCTGCGCATCCTCGACCAGCTCGCACGCGCGCTCCAGGCCGTGCACGAGGTCGGCCTCGTGCACCGCAACCTCAAGCCCGAGAGCGTGCTCCTCGGCCAGGGCCGCGACGGCCGGGAGCACGTCAAGCTCACGAACTTCGGCCTCGTGCGCGCCGGCCCCGATCCGGCCGGCACCACGAAGACCGGCCCGATGCACGGCACGCCCGCCTACTGGAGCCCCGAGCAGGTCCTCGGCGAACCGGCCGACCAGCGCAGCGACGTCTATGCCTTCGGCGTGCTCGCCTACGAGCTCCTCACCGGCCAGCTGCCCTTCCGCTCGACGACCACCGAGGGCTTCGCCTGGCAACACGTCAAGGTCGCCCCGCCGCGCCCGCTCGACGGCGATGGCCACCCCCGCCTGTCACGCGAGCTCGAGCGCCTGCTCGCCCGCTGCCTCGCCAAGCGCCCCGAGGATCGCTTCGCCTCGATGAGCGAGGTCCGCCGCGCGCTCGCCGCCGCGCGCCGGCCGCGGCGCGCCAGGCCCTCGCTCGAGGCGCGCATCCTCCAGCGCGTGCGCCAGCCCGAGACGTGGATCATCGTCGCGCTCGCGTTCTTCGCGGGACTCCTCGGCGCGCTCCTCGCCCGCTGAGTTCGCGGCTGCAACGCGCGGGGCCGGCGTCACTTCGCTCGGTCGCTCCTGCGGCGACCGTAGGGTCGCCTCGTCGCTCCCTTCGCTCGTTCCTTGGCCGCGCACGTTTCGCTCGCGAACTCGATCTTCTACACGCCTTGAGTCCTACCGATGTCGTCGGGGCGGCCCTCGTGGCGGGCCCTCGGTCGTAGGGGCGGCCCTCGTGGCCGCCCGCGGGCTACATCCCGTTGCGCCTCAAGAGAAGAAGCGCCCGACCTGCACGAGCGCCGGCCGGATCTCGCGCTCGCCCAGCCGGTAGCCGGTGCGCAGCGTCACGACGACCGTGCCGTTCTTGGCCGGGTCGTCGACCGCCACCATGCCCAGCGCCTCCATCGAGCTCGGGTCGAACGGCTGGCCCGTCGGATCCATCCGCTCGAGCCCCAGCTCGGTCAGGCGCTCGACGAACTGCCTGTGCACCATCTCGATCCCGGTCAGCAGCGCCGGGTCACCGCCGGCCTTCTTCGCCGCGCTCAGCGTGCGCTCGAGGTTGTCGTCGACGTCGAGCAGGCGCTCGACGAACTTCGCCTTCTCGGCGACCAGCTCGCGCTCGCGATCGCGCTCGAGCCGCTGCTTGTACGCCTCGAAGTCCGCCTCGGCCTTCTTGTGCGCGCGGATGTAGCTGTGCAGCGTCGCCTCGCGCTCCGCCAGCGCACGCTCGAGCGTCTGGATCCGGATCTCCCGGTAGTCCGGTGGCGGCGCCTCCGGCTTCTTGTCCGCCCCGGTCTCGGGTGCGGCCTGGGCCTCGGGCTTGTCGCCCTCGGTCACGAGCTCGGCGTGGGCCTCGCCGGGCTGGACTCCTGCCTGGTCGGCGTTGGGCTCGTTCGGTTCGTTCGTGCTCATCGCGTCCTCGATCCCCCATAAACGGCAAGGGCGCCGCTCGCGCAGCGCCCTTACACTCGTCACCGGACGAGCTCAATCAATCGTCGTCGCCGAAGTCACCCGCGCCGGCGCCCGCGCCGCCGCCCTTGCCCTTCTTCTTCGCCGTCGCGATCATCGCGCCCGTCGTGAGCAGCAGCGAGCTCACCGACGCCGCGTTCTGCAGCGCCGTGCGCGCGACCTTGGTCGGGTCGAGCACGCCCGCCTTGAGGAGGTCCTCGTAGACGTCGCTGCGCGCGTTGTAGCCGAAGCCGTCCTTGCCCTCCTTGATCTTGCCGACGACGACCGACGCGTCGACGCCGGCGTTGCCCGCGATCTGGCGCGCCGGCTCCTCCAGCGCGCGCCGCAGGATCTTGACGCCGAAGTCGCGGTCGTCGCCGAAGGACATGCCGTCGAGCCCCGCCGCCGCGCGGATGAGCGCGACGCCGCCGCCCGGGACGATGCCCTCCTCGACCGCCGCGCGCGTCGCGTGCAGCGCGTCCTCGACGCGGGCCTTCTTCTCCTTCATCTCGGTCTCGGTCGCGGCGCCGACCTTGATCACCGCCACGCCGCCCGAGAGCTTCGCCAGCCGCTCCTGCAGCTTCTCGCGGTCGTAGTCCGAGGTGGTCTCTTCGATCTGCGCCTTGATCTGAGCGATGCGCCCCTTGATGTCGGCGTCCTTGCCCGCGCCGTTGACGACCGTCGTGTCGTCCTTGGTCAGCACGATCTTCTCGGCCCGGCCGAGCACGTCGAGGCCGACGTTCTCGAGCTTCATGCCGAGCTCCTCGGAGATCACCTGGCCACCCGTCAGGGTCGCCATGTCCTGGAGCATCGCCTTCCTGCGGTCACCGAAGCCCGGGGCCTTGGCCGCCGTCACCTTCAGCGCACCGCGGATCTTGTTGACGACCAGCGCCGCCAGCGCCTCGCCCTCGACGTCCTCGGCGATGATGCACAGCGCCTTGCCCGACTGCGCCACCTTCTCGAGCAGCGGCAGGAACTCGCGCAGGTTCGAGATCTTCTTGTCGTAGTACAGGATGTACGGGTCGGCGATCTCGCACTTCATCGTCTCGGCGTTGGTGATGAAGTACGGCGAGAGGTAGCCGCGGTCGAACTGCATGCCCTCGACCAGGTCGAGCGTCGTCTCGATCGACTTGCCTTCCTCGACCGTGATGACGCCGTCCTTGCCGACCTTCTCCATCGCGTCGGCGAGGATCACGCCGAACTGCGTCTCGCCGTTGGCGGAGATCGTCGCGACCTTCTCGATGTCGCCGCGGCCCTCGGCCGGCTTGGACATCGCCTTGAGCTGCTCGACGACCTTGTCCACACCGGCGTCGATGCCGCGCTTGATCGACATCGGATCGACTCCGGCGGCGACGAGCTTGACGCCCTGCTCGAAGAGGGCCTGCGCCAGCACGGTCGCGGTGGTCGTGCCGTCACCGGCCTTGTCGTTGGTCTGGGACGCGACGTCCTTGACCATCTGCGCGCCCATGTTCTCGAACGGGTCCTCGAGCTCGATCTCCTTGGCGACGGTCACGCCGTCCTTGGTCACGAGCGGGGCGCCGAAGCTCTTCTCGAGCACGACGTTGCGACCCTTGGGCCCGAGCGTCACCCGGACGGTGTTGGCGAGCGCGTTGACACCCGAAAGCACGCGGCGGCGCGCGTCGGTCTCGAACTGGATTTCCTTGGCCATGGTGCTGGTCTCCTCAACCTTCGACGATGCCGAGGATGTCGTCCTCGCGCAGGATGGTGTGCTCTTCGCCGTTCATCTTGATCTCGGTGCCGGCGTACTTGCCGAACAGCACGACGTCCCCCTCCTTGACCGCGAGGGGGCGGAGCTTGCCGTCGTCCTGGAGCTTGCCCTGGCCGGCGGCCAGCACCTTGCCGCGGAGCGGCTTCTCCTTGGCGGAGTCGGGGATGATGATGCCACCCGCCGAGCGGGACTCCTCTTCGACGCGCTTGACCAGGACGCGGTCATACAGCGGCTTGAAGCTCATGTCGGTTCCTCCACTGGGGCATCCGGCGCGTGAATCGATCGCGCCAAGATCCCGAGATTACTGTTTTATCGCCGGCCAGCCTGGCACTCCCGGCCGTCGAGTGCCGGCATTCATAGGCACCCTGTCCGACGCCGTCAACCGATGTTCGTGCACCCGGGATGGAGTCCGCGGCCCGGCGGTGTTAGCACCACGTCATGAAGCCGCGCTCCCTCGTCGTCGCCCTGTCCACGCTCGCCCTCGCCCCGGCCGCCGCCCCGTCCGAGGCCGTGGCGCGTGAGTCCAAGTCCGGCAAGGTCGAGATCATCCTCGATGGCCTGCCCGAGACGGTGAACTTCAACGACGGCGACTCGTTCCGGATCCTCGACGGGCCGCGCAAGGGGCAGAAGGCGCGTCTGGTCGGCTACAACACCCTCGAGGCCTACGGCCCGGTGCACTTCTGGGGCGACGGCAACGGCTGGGACTTCTACCGCGTCAACGAGAAGGACCTCGATCTCGTGCGCGAGGGAGGCTGGGAGTGCGAGTCCCAGGGCGACGTCGACGGCTACGGCCGCATCCTCGTCCTGTGCGAGGGACTGCGCAGGCGCCTCATCGCCGAAGGCCTGGCCCACGTCTACGCCTACGGGGACGAGGAGCCCGACCCCGCGCTCATCGAGATCCAGCTCAAGGCCCAGAACGAGCGCCGGGGCATGTGGCGCTACGGGATCCCCCGCGCGATCGTCACCAGCGTGCATTCGATCGACGAGAAGGACGACGACGACCCGCTCGCCGAGGATCGCAAGGAGAGCTACAACCGCCTCGCCGACACCCGCACCGGCAAGACCTTCGTCGTCAAGCACAGCAAGGTCTTCAAGCCCTGCGACGCCTTCTGCCACTCCGGCAGCTGCATGCTCTACGTCCCGTTCGACAAGCGCTTCGGCGACGAGCGCCCCGAGTGCCTGCGCGGCAAGGGCGGCGAGCGCAACAAGATGGACGGCCCGCGCCACCTTCACGAGCCGCTCGAAGAAGACTGAGCGTCGCTGGGCCGACCGGCGACAACGACGGACGACGCGCTTGACGCACCCGATTCGCCTCGGCAAGATCGCTTCACACGAGCTCGAGCCCGGGGGAAGACGATGTTGGCGACGAGACGCTTGATCGGGCTGTGCGCGTGCGCCGTGTCCCTCGGCGCGTGCTTCCCCGACCCGCCCGGGGTCATCGAGGATGGCGACGAGACCGCGCTCTCGGAGATCGACGGGGTCGAGGACAGCGCCGCTGCGGAGACCGAGGAGACGGAGACCGGAATCGCCGAGACGGTCGTCACGCCGGAGACGGTCGAGCCGGACACGATGATCCCCGTCGACACCGGCGAGCCGGTCGACACCTCGCCCGCCGACACGGTCCCCGCGGACACGGCCGAGCCGGCCGACACCGCGCCTGCGGACACCACCGAGCCGGCCGACACCGCGCCCGCGGACACCACCGAGCCGGCCGACACCGCGCCTGCGGACACCACCGAGCCGGCCGACACCGCGCCTGCGGACACCACCGAGCCGGCCGACACCGCGCCTGCGGACACGTCGGAGCCGGTCGACACGACCGAGCCCGATCTGCTCGAGCCCGACACGCTCGACGCCGCGGACACGACCGAGCCGGATATCGATCCCTGCCCGGGCGGCTGCGCTCACCTCGACGAGGCCTGTAGGCGCGGCGTCTGCACCGAGCTCGGCTGCGACTCCGAGCCTCTCGATGGTCCCTGCGACGACGGCCAGCGCTGCACGACCCTCGACCGCTGCGTCGAGGGCGCCTGCATCGGCGACCCGGTGATCTGCGAGGCCAGGGACGCCTGCCACATCGCCGGCGTGTGCGACCCGGCGACCGGCCTCTGCTCCGACCCACGAAAGCCAGACACGACCCCATGCGACGACGCCGATCCGTGCACCGAGCACGAGTCCTGCACAGCCGGCGTGTGCGGCGGCGGTCAGGTGCCCGACGACAGCGACGACTTCTTCGCCGCGATGCCGGCTGTCGTGGACGAGGTGGTCTTCGACGACGATGGGTACGTCTGGGGGTTCGTGAACCTGACCGAGCCGCTCACGAACTTCGGAACATCGCCCTCAGGGCAGAGCGTGTCGCTGAGCTTGCCGGCAGGTGCCAGCCACGGGGTCGGCATGGTGCGTTTTGACCTGCGCGGCCGCCCCCTCGGCGCAACCATGCTCGCTACTTCATCGAGCACGTTGCGGGTCGGAAGTCTGCTCGGGCCGATCGCCCGCATCATCACCGACGAGAGCAACCAATCGAAACGCGCCGTCGTCGTGCTCTTCGCTCAGGGTCCGATCGAGGTGATGCAGGGCGATGACCCGAGGACAATGCCCCCTCGGGAGGGCGCGATCGTGACCTACTTCGTAGGGACCTTCGACGATGGCGGTCGCGTGGAGAACCTACCGATACAAGTAGAGAGCACGCTGTTCAGCGCGACACTCGACTTCAAGTCGTTCAACTATCCATCGGTCGCCATCGATCACCATGGGCAGGTCGCGCTCGCGATTCCGGTCGCGGCGGATGAGACGGCTGAGATCGTCGGTCGTGCGAGCATTCGGGGCTCGCTTACCGGGTTCGCCTCGTTTTGGGTCGTACGCACAGCTGCAGGCTCGATCCTCTGGAGCAGGGTGCTCGAGAGCAGCCCGTCGCCGTTTCCTTATTTGCGCCTCTCATGGCTTACCATGACCGACGACGGCGACCTCTGGATGGCCGGCGGGTACGCCAAGCATGCGGTATGGAAGCGGATCGACTCACCGGAGATCGTCGATGAGTTGCCCGACGTCGGCGAACGCTTCGGAGCGTTCGCCCAACGTATCGATGTCAACGCGCGGTTTCAGGAGCGCATCGTCATGGCCCCCACTGTCGGGGCGTTGTGGCTTCGGGTGTCCGACGACGGGCAGCGCATCGCGACGCAGTTTGCGGTGTCAGGCGCTCCGAGCGTGATTCGACCCCAGGGGGAGACACCGATTCCCTGGATCGACGACGACGCCACCAGCGCCGTGCTGGTGGCCTCGCGGACGGGTGAGATCCAGCACGTCTTCTCGGCGGAGGCGCTGGCATTATGGGGACTCGCGTTCCGTCGAGACGCGCTCTTGACGTTTGTCGCCGTGTCTTCGGGCCTGGCGATCGATGGCATCCCCATCGACGAAGCGGCTCACTTCCTGCTTGGCGTCGACCTCGGAACCAGCGACCCCGTTTGGCGTCAGACCGTCGCAGCCCTGCGCGGCGCGCACACCAATCCAGCGCTTGCGATAAGCGCCTTTTCGCTAACACCACACGGATTTCTGGTCGCTGGAGAAGCCGCGCGCGGTGACTACGACGTCATCGGCGGGCCGAGCACCGGCGTCGCCGAAGGTGAGCGATTCCTGACGCACATCAACTCGGAGGATGGCTTGATCTGCCTCGAACGATGACTGGTCCTCGCTCGGTCGCGGATACGCGGCTCAGTCCCCACACGCCGAGGCGCTGGCGCAGGTCGCGACGGACTCGACGCGGCCGGCCTGTCCCGGCTTGCCGTCACCGTTGACGCCGGCGGGCGCGGGCGCGTCGCCACCTTCGCCGCGCGGACCGGGCGAGCCACCGCTGAAGTCATTCGTGCCGTCGACGTCGACCGAGCTGCCCTGCGTGTAGACGCCGAAGCTGTTGCCGCCAGCGCCACCGCCACCGCCACCGCTGGCCCCCCCGTCGCCTCCGTCGCCGCCATCGCCGCCGGCCTGCGCCGTACCCGCGCCGTTGCCCCCATCGCCTCCGTCTCCGCCGGGCTGTCCGCTACCGCCGACTCCGCCGCGCCCCCCGGCGCCGCCGTTGCCCAGAACGAAGCGGCTCTCTCGAACACGCACATCGCCGCCGGTCGCGAAGACTCCGAAGCTCGAGCCACCGGAACGCCCGCCGTCGCCGCCGAGCTGCGCGCGACAGCCGCCGGCACCGCCGCCGCCACCCCCGGCGCCGGTCGAATTCTGCGAGAAGACGTCGCTCTTGTCGCACCCCCCGGAGCCGCCGCCGCCGCCGCCGCCGCTGCCATGCCCGCCGAGGGTGCCGGAACCACCCGCGTGCCCGTACCAGTAGTCGGACGCCAGCGCACCTCCCCTGCCGGCGCCGCTCCCGCCGGAGCCGTGCAGGCCCGTACCGCCTGGTCCGCCTGGACCGACACCGCTGCAGGTCGTGGCGCCACGCCCTCCGTCGCCGGGGGTCCCTCCGTTGGCACCACTGCCGGCTTGCCCGTCTTCACCATCGGTCGCGTCGCAGTGTGGATCCTCGAGGCATACCCATTCTCCAAGCCACGTGCAGTCGTCCTGGTCGTCCATGACGCCGCCGTCACCGCTGGTGCCGCCCGCCGTACCCGCGTCACATTGAGCATTGCGCGCACCCGCGACGCCGGCACCGCGCGTCGTGAAGTCGCAGAAGAGCAACTCGAAGACCTGTGAGCCGTCGCCGCCCTTGGCCGCCTTGGCCGGCGCCGTCAGGCTCGGCGCGTCCTGCCCCGCCGCCCCATCGGCGCCCGTGGCGCCGCTGCCCTGCAGCACCTCCACGCGCTCCAGGCGCACCTGGCTGCCGACCGCGTGCACGGCGTAGCTCGAGAGCCCCTGGCCGTTCCTGCGCTCGTCGCTGCCGGGGCTCACGCCGATCACCACCAGGTCGGCGAGCTTGAGCGTCGCGTTGCGCACGCGCACCGTGACGTACTCGCCGTCGCCTGGGTGCTTGCCGCCGCGCAGCTCGACCTTGTGGCCGAGCTCGGTGCGCGCCTTGCGGACCCAGCTCGCGTTGAAACCCCCATAGATCTCGATATTTTGACCATCACCCACCGCGACGATCTCATCGTAGCGGCCCGCCTGCACGTAGACGTGGTTGCGCGTCGGGCTCGTGTGCGAGAGCGCATAGTTGATGCTGCCGCACGGCGCCGCCTTGGTGCAGGTGCCGCTGTCGGGCGAGGCCTTCTTGACGAAGACCGCGCGCGCCTCGTCGCCGTCGATCCCGTCGCAGTTCTCGTCGAAGTAGCTGCTATCGGGCGTCTCCGCGAGGCCGTAGGTCGGCACGCCCGAGTAGTCGTCGACGTAGCCCGACGCCCCGGCGCACGCCTTGAGCGAGCCCGCGCACGCGCCCTGCTGGTTCGTGTTGAGCTCGTCGGCGAGGTCGCCGTCCATCTGATCGGTGAGCCCGTCGCAGTCGTCGTCCTCGCCGTTACAGACCTCGACCTCCGAGGCCGCGTCGTCATCGCACACCAGCGTGTTGTTGCCGCAGACCCAGGTACCGGTCGCGCAGAGATCGGTGTCGACCTCGGAGTCGCAGGCCTCGCCCTTGAGCGCGAAGTCCTCGTCGGTCTCGCCGTCGCAGTCGTCGTCGAGGTCGTTGCACACCTCGATCTTCGAGATCCCGTCGTCGGTGCAGGCGAGCCCGGTCTGGTCGGGGCTGCACACCCAGATCCCATCGGGGCACTGGTCGTCGTCCGGGCCGTCGCAGGGCTGAAGCTTGCCGACGAACGTGTCGTCCGGCCCGTTCTGGCAGTCGTCGTCGAGCTCGTTGCAGAGCTCGACCCGGCTCGCGGCGTCGTCGTTGCACACGAGCCCGGTCCCGTCCGGCGAGCACACGAAGAAGCCCTCCTTGCACCCGTCGGCGTCGTCGCCGTCGCAGGGCTGGTTCTTGTCCTCGAAGCCCTCGTCGACCTCGATGTTGCAGTTGTCGTCGACGCCGTTGCACAGCTCGACCCCGTCGGTCGCCGTCTCCGGCCCGTCGTTGCACACGAGCGCGAGCCCGTCGCAGGCCATCACCCCGTCCTCGCACGTGTCGGTGTCGGGCCCGTCGCAGGCCTCGCCGATCCCCGCGAAGTCCTCGTCGGTCTCGCCGTCGCAGTCGTCGTCGAGCCCGTTGCAGCGCTCGACCTCCGAATTCGCATCGTCGGTACAGCGCAAGGTCCCATCGGGCGCGCAGACCCAGATCCCGCCGTCGCAGAGGTCGGTGTCATCCCCGTCACAGGCCTCGCCGCGATCGGTGAAGTCCTCGTCGGTCTCGCCATCGCAGTCGTCGTCGCGGTCGTTGCACGCCTCGGCGACGGGCTCGGCCGCGTCGCACGCCGGCACCGGCCCGACCGCCGCGCACACCCGCTCGCCCTCGCAGGTGCCGAGCTCGTTGGCCACGTTGCACGAGGTGCCGAGCGAGAGCGCCACCGAGCGCGCCGAGCACGTGCACTCCGCAGGCGCGTTGGGCGCGCCGGGCCGGCACAGCATGAGCGCCTGGCCGTCGACCGAGACCTCCTCGCAGGTCGCTCCGCTCGGACAGCTCCCGGGCGTGCACGGCGTCCGGCAGAAGCGCCCCTCGCCGGGTGCGGCGTCGTCGCCCGGCAGGCACTTCGCGCCGGAGAGTCCGCCGATCCCGGTCTCGCAGTCACCGTCGACGTCACACGGCGCGCACAGGGTGATGTGCTCGTAAAGACAAAGGAAAGTCGGATCGCCGCCCGCGTTGGTCACGCCGCGGCAGGCATAGCCGGTCGCACACTCGTCCGAGCAGGTGCGCACGCACTCGAGCCCGTTCGGCCCCTCGAGACAGAAGCCCGAGTTGCAGTCGGTGTTGTTCGTGCACGGCGAGCCGGTGCACCCCGGGCACGGCGCCACGTCCTCGCCGGAGGTGTCCGGCACGCCATCGGGCGCGGTGGTCTCGGCGACGCCGTCGGGGACCAGGATCTCGAGCGCCGCGTCGGCGTCGCCCGGGTCGACGACGCCGTCCACCTTGTCCTCGCCGCAGGCGAACGAGACGAGTGCAATGGCGATCGAGAAGCTATGGACACGCAAGAGGACGGACATCGGCGACGGGCTCCCGGTTGAACGAACGGCTTCGATAGCGAATCCGCGCGCTGAAATCCACGATCGGGAGCGGACCCGGTCAGCCGACCCGGTCCGCGCCGCCCGGGCGCCACAGGATCACGCCGCGTCGAGGCCGCGTCGCCGCCACCACGCCGCCACGAGCAGCGCGAGCCCGCCGGCCAGCGCGCCCCCCTCGCCCGCGCCGGCGCAGCCGCTCGACGGCTCCGGGCTCGTCGCCGCCGCGCCGTCTTCATCGGTCGGGGCCGGCTCGCCGCCGTTCGGGGTCGCCGTACCGCTCTCGTACTGAGGGTCGGCCGCGCCTTCGCCGCGCGGGATCCCGGTGTCGAAGTCGCCACCGTGCGCCGGGAAACAGAGCCCGGTCGTGGGCTCCGGCTCGCTCGGCTCGCCGCAGGCCGGCGCCGCCTCCTCGGCCTCCGCGCCCCCATCGGACCCGCTGCCCGACCCGGGCTCCGCCGGCGGCGGGGAATCGGGCTCGGCGCAGCCGACACCGGTCGTATAGCGCTGGCAGGTCCAACCGCTCGGGCAGGCCGCATCGCTCTCGCACGCGATCTCCTCGGCGATGCACGCCTTGTCGCCGCTCGGCTCGCAGCTGCAGTCCGCCTCTTCCGGCGGAGGCGGCGGCGCGCCTTCGCGCTCGTCGCTCCCGTCCGAGCTGCCGCCGCCTTCGCTCCCGTCCGAGCTGCCGCCGCCTTCGCTCGCGTCGGAGCTGCCACCGCCCTCTGCAGGCACACTCGGATCGGTCGGCGTGGGGATCCCCCCGCCACCCGAGCAGGTGCAGATCTCCATCTCTTCGCAGCGGAAGCCGTCACCACAGTCGGCCGCGCTCTCACACGGCAGGACCCACTTCGGCGCGCAGACGCTCTCCTGCGTCGGCTCACACGGCGGCGCTTCCCCGCACTCGCCGTCGGAGCTGCACGGCACGTCCCACGCGCACGGCACCTCGTAGCTCACACACACGAGCCCGTCCCCGCAGTCGGCGTCGCTCGCGCACGGTCCGGGCACACACGAGCGGTACTCGACCGGCGCGCAATCGCACGGCGTGTTCGGTTCGCACGCGCACGCCGAGCCGCCGGTCACCTCGCAGACGTAGCCGCGCTCGCAGTCGGCGTCGGCCTCACACTCGCCCTCGGCGCGCGCCGTCGCGGGCAGGGTCAGGAGCGAGATCGAGATCAAGGTTCGGGTCAGCATGGCTCATCCTCGGTACGCGAGAGTAACGGCGTGTCCGGGGCACGCCGGCTCGGATCCAAGCAGCGCGCGTGCCAACGGCACATTCGCCGCCCCGCGGCCCCCACGCCGGGAAGGGCCGCCCACGACCGTAGAGATTCTCTACACGGTGTCAACGTCGAGGGCACCCGCGACCCGGGGTCGTCGGAGGACGAACCTCGGCCCCATCAGGCCTCGATCACGGGAGGAAGCACATCGTCTTGTAGTGCACGACGACCTCCTGCCCCGCGCCCGGCATGCACGCACCGCTCTCGCTGAAGATCACCGAGTTGCTGGTCTCGTGATAGACCCAGTTCGCGCCCCCCGCGCTCGTGCAGCCCGTGCCCGCGACCGCGACGGTGATCGTCGACGGCTCCGGCACGCGCCCGAGGAAGAACTGCGTGCGCAGACCGAAGGCGATGTCGCCGATCGACGAGAGCCCCGAGGCGAAGTTGGCGTCGCAGACGCTGACCACCGCGCCGCCCGTCGCGTTGGCGACGGCCGTGTAGCGATGACCCGGCGAGGCGTTGCCCGCGTTCGAGTCGCATCCGTTGGGCACGTCGCCGACGATCGCGTGCAGGTGGAAGAGGTTGTCGTTGTAGAAGCCTTTGATGCTCTTGAAGAAATTGATGTAGAAGTTCACGTCCGCCGGGGAGTTGTCCTCCTCGTCGGAGACGATCACGACCTCGAGCGCGGCGTCCTCGCGCAAGAACCCGCGGTTGCGCCCCCCGCAGTAGCCGTCCCAGCAGCGCTCCGGCTCGGTGCATTGCGCGTCGGTGCTGCAGGCCGTCAGCGACGCCGGGTTGCCCGAGCCCGCGGTGTGCGGCAGGGACAGCGCCGCCTGGGCGCAGGCGAGGCCCTTCTCGTCGCCGGAGCCGTTGGTGCCGACCTTGACGTTGTCCGGGAACTGGCCCTGCGTCGCGCTCGTGACGAAGCGCGCGTTGTTGCCGTCGGAGACGAAGCGCCCGTTGACCGACTCGAGATCGGTCGTGGTGACGGCGATGTGGTAGTCGTTCTGCCACGTCGCCGCGCCGGCGATGAAGCTCTGGAAGTTGGCGGCGAGGTTCGACTGCTCCTCGCCCATCGAGCCCGAGTCGTCGACGACGAAGAGCACGTCGACGTTCTGGCCGGTCGTCTGGGTGAAGCGATCGGTGTGCTCGGTCTCGTAGGTGCCCGCGCCCTCGAGCGGCACCACGATCGTCGGCGTGACCTCGTTGTTGGTGTAGAACGCCAGACCGCAGGCGTCACCGCCGGTGTCCTGCGGCACGTACACGATCGAGACCTTCTCGCTGCCGTTGACGCCGAGCGTCGCCGGCAACCCGGGCGAACTCTTGATGCGGAACTCGGGCGAGCACCCCTGCAGCTTGATGTCGCTGAGGTCGAGCGGGGCGCTGCCGACGTTGTACGCGGTCACCTCGATCGTCTGGCTGTGGCAGCCGATCGTCGTGAGGCCGAAGTCGACCTCGGACGGCAGGACCGCGAGCTGGGCGATGCCGGACTTGGCGTGCAGGTTCGGTGGGTAGACCCCGCCGGTCGCCTTGGGGAAGGTGACCTCCTGCTGCAGATAGGGATCGTAGATCCGCACCGCCAGAAGCGCCGCGTAGTCCGTCATCTCGTCGCCGATGATCGGCGCCGTCTCGGGCGGCGTGAAGGTGATCTCGATCGGGTACGACTCACCCGGCTTGAGCCCGTTCTGGATCGCCGGCGGGTACGAGGTCGCCCGGTAGTAGGTGCTGGTGCCGTTGGTGAGCACCGTGTCGGCCGGGTCGGTGCACGCGCCCTCGAAGAAGCCGAAGAAGCTGGCGCAGTCGTTGACGAGCCACGAGTCGAACGAGCACTCGCCCGAACCGGTGTTGACGAGGTTCACCGTCATCGTGCGGCGCGAACCGCGCGCGACCGTGCCGAAGTCGAGCTGCGCCGGCACCAGCGTGAAGTCACAGGTCGGCGAGCCGGCGCGCTGCGCCTTGAGCTCGACGTCCCAGGCCGGCCGCGTGCCGTCGTTGGAGACCACGCGCAGCTCGCCCCACTGCACGCCCGAGCTCGCCCCGCGGTTGGTGAAGGTCACGCGCACCTCGCGCGCCTCGCTCGGCCCGAGCGTCGCCGCGGTCGGCGCCGCCGCCGTCGGCCCCCAGTTGCCCGGCTCGATCGCGAACTCACCCGTCGCGTTGTCGGTCAGCGTGATCGCCTGCACCGTCAAGGGCGCCGAGCCGGCATTGAAGAGCGAGAGCACGCGCGTCATCGTCTGGTTCTGCGCCACGTAGCCGAAGTCGAGCAGCTCAGGGTTCACCGTCAGGATGGGCACCTCGGCCCGACCGAAGACGTTGACCTCGAAGCGGCCGTCGTTGGTCAGGTCGTTCGAGGTGAAGACCAGGGTCGCGATCGGCCCGGTCGTCTGCGGCATGTCCGAGGTCGGCAGGAAGCGCACCGACAGGCTCGCCACGGAGCCGGGCGCCACCGAGGCGCCGTCGGCGATCCCCTCGAAGCTGACGGTCGAGCTCGAGCCCTGCGCGAGCTCGATGCGCTCGATCACCAGATCGCGGCTGCCGGCGTTCGAGATCGTCAAGGGCAGCGTGTGCGCCACGTCGAGGGCGCGCCAGCCGAAGTCGACCGGGTTCGGGAACGCCTGGATCTGCGGGCCGACCCCGTTGCCGCTCAGCGTGAGCGGCGCCATGTCCTTGGGCTCGCCCTGGACCGAGAAGCCGATCTCGACCCGGCCCGAGTCGCCGCCGTGACCGTCGGGCGCATACGCGACCTCGAAGGTGATCGACTCGTCCGGCGCGAAGGTCGTCGGCAGGGTCGGCACGAAGCTCGCCCAGAAGGGCTCGCCGTCGATGCCGTTCTTGACGTCGATCCGTTCGATCGTCACGTCGTCCGAGCCGATGTTGAGCAGCGTCACCGTCTGCTTCTTGTCCTGCCCGACCTCGACGTCCCCGAAGGAGACCGGCTCGGGCAGAGCGCGGATGAAGCCCGACTGCGCCACCGTCTGCACCGGCACCTCGACGGTCAGCGTGCCCGTCGCCTGGCTCGGCACGTTGGTCTCGATGTAGATGCGGCCGTTGTCGGGCACGGTGTCGACGGGGTCGTAGAGCACGCGCATCGTCGTCGACTCGCCCGGCTCGAGCGAGGTCTTTGCCGGCGGCTCGATCCTGAGCTCGGCGCTCTGCGACTCGAAGCGCACGTCGCGCAAGCTCAGCGTGCCACTCGAGCCGTCGTGCTCGATCGTGACGACCTGCTCCTGGTGTTGGCCGGTCGCCACCGACCCGAAGGTCACCGGGTTCGGGCGCACGTTGATGAGGAGATCACCGCCCTTGGTGAAGCCACCCCCGCCTCCGTCGTCGCCGCAACCGCCGAGCGCGACCGCCAGGGCAGACAGGACAGCCAGCGCACCTGCCGGTCGAAGACGAAGAAACCAGGCAGACAGGTGCTCCTTCCCAAAGCGCATCATGACCTCGCTCGATAGTGGTTCGGTTGTCGTGTCGTCGGACGGACGGGCCCCGCAGCTCGCCCTCAGGGCTGGAAGAACCGCGGATGGCGGTAGTTGGGCGCGATGCGCAACCCGCACCGCGCCGCGCCGCACTCGGCGTCGGTCTCGCACGCGTCGGTCGTGCCGCCGCAGACCTTGACCAGGGCCGGCGGCGTCCCGCTCGGCGGCCACGCGATCTCGGTCACGGTCCACATGTCGTGCTTGAAGAGCTCGACGTCGGTCACCTCGAAGACGAGGTTGGCGAAGATGTACACGCGCAGGGTCGCGTAGCTCGTGCCGAAGTCGTGGTCGTCCCAGTAGTGCACGCCCACCTTATAAGTGGCACCGCTCTCGGGCATGTTCAGGTTGAGGTTCTCCGGGCCCGCGCCGTCGGTGTCGTCGCGGTCGAGGCCGGGGTTGTCGTCGACGGTCTGGTCGATCGAGCCCCAGTTCGGCTGGTCGTTGTGCCAGAAGCAGTCGAACGGCAGGTCGAACCAGCCGTCCTGCACGCCGTCGCCGTCGCCGTCGTAGCCGCCGATGGCCAGGGGGTGCGTGAAGTGCATGTCGATGTCCGCGCCGACCTCGTCCGCCTGGTCGAGGTCGTTGGGCGTGTCCCAGAGGAGCTCGATGTGGATCGCCTCGTCCGGGTTGACGAAGACCTCGTACTCGGCGGGCACGCAGCTCGGCTCGCCCGCCGAGTCGACCACCGAGAGGCGGAAGACGTAGCGACCGGCGACGTTGACCTCGAAGGTCGGATCGGCCGCCATGTTCGACGGCACGAAGACCGGCACCGCGCCCTCGGGCGGGTCGACCTCCCAGAGATAGCTGGAGATCTCGCCCGTCGCCGACGTGCTCTGCGAGCCGATCAGGTTGAGCTTCGTCTGCGGGATGACCTCCTCACCCTGCGGCACGACGATGACCGCCGTCGGGCACTCCTTGATCACGCCAAAGCCGGTGATCTCGGTCAGGAGCTCGGGCTGGAACGAGTTCGAGCGGATGCGCAGCACGCCGGTGTCGTAGATCGGCTGGCCGTTGCCATCGAGCGGGCTCTCGACCTCGGGCACGTACTGCACGGTGATCGTCGCCTTCTGGTTGGGCTGCAGCACGACCGGCGCGTCCGCCGGGCCGATCGCGCTCGGCGCTCCGGTCACGCCCGGCAGCGCAGCCAACGACAGCGCATAGAGGCTCGAGCTGTCCGGGGTGAGGCCGATCTCGGTGATCTCGAGGTTCTGGTCGCCGCACGAGGTGACCTCGACATCGATCTTGGCGAGGTTGCCGATCTTCTTGCCGCCGAAGGAGACCTTGCGCGGGTTGACCGAGATGCACGGCCCGCCGACGTTGGCCTGCAGCACGACCGGCGTGCCCGAGGCCGCCAGCGGGTCGTTCGAGAAGAAGACGACCTGGCCGCGCGCCTCGCTGCCGTCCTCGGCGGTGTAGCGCACCGAGACCGGCACGGTGATGCCCGGCTCGACCGTGAGCGGCTGCTCGAGCACGACGCCCGAGGAGGCCGACTCGGCCGTCACCGGGTACTGCTGCGAGCCGATGACGAGCTCGAAGTTCGGGTGCCCGCTCAGGGTGAAGCTGTCGATGACCAGCGTGTCGGCGCCCGGGTTCAGGATGTTGATCGACTGGAGCCCGGTGCGCCCCTGCTGCACGGTGCCGAAGCTGACGGTGCGCGGCGTGACCTGGATCGTCGGCGCGGCGTTCTGCAGGCGCACGTCGTAGGTGATCTCCGGCTGCACCTCACCATTGGAGGACACGCTGTTCGAGCGCACGCGGATCGTCGCCTGCGGCGTGACCCCCGAGGCCGGGCGCCGGAACATCACGTAGACGTAGGCGCTGCGCTGGCCGTCGAAGTCGCTCTGCGGGGCGACGGTGAGCGGAAACGCCGGCAGCGCGCCGCCGTCGGGGTCGCCCGCCAGGCGGAAGGCGTCGGCGGGCTCGGACTCGATCGCGATCGAGGTGATCTCCAGCTCACCGTCGCCGGTGTTGATGAAGCGCAGCTCGGAGACCGAGTCCTCCTCGCCGACGGCCACCGCGGCCCCCGACACGCCGATGACGCCGCCGGCCGGCAGGGTGAGACCGTCGTCGAAGGCCTCGAGCGTGGCGATGGCGCCCGCCTTGGTGCCGCCGTCATCACCGCACGCCGAGAGCAGGGCCACCGCCGCGATCCAACCGATGTTCAACGCCGTCTTCATGCTGTCCTCGAGCCCCGGTGCGAAGGTTGGCGCGCAATCTATGGGGGCGCCTCCCGTGAGTCAATGAGGAGGATGCCTTCGTCGCAAGTCCGCAATCCACCCTGGCGCAAGGGGGTTCGCGAGCACGAACCGCGGCCGGGCGGACGCTTTCGCTACGCATGGAGGAGAGCCTCGATACACAGGGCTCGGTGCCGGTCCGGCCGCTGTCTCGCGCAATGCCCGGCCGGCGCCACAACCACCTTGACAAGCGCCCCTCACTTCCCTTGTATGGGGCGCCTTTTGCCGCCTCATCCGGCCCCCCGGGACCACACACGAGCGAGGCGCAGCGCCGGAGAACAAGAGAGTGACGCTCTATTCCGCTCTTCGATCACCCTGGCCCATCGTGGGGCCCCTCGTAGGGTTAGCCCTCGCGCTCGGCCTGTCCGCGACGGCGGCCTGCGACTCCACCGCGACGATCTACATCTCGACGCCGCGGTTCCAGCAGGTCCAGATCGTCAGCGCCTACCCGGCCAAGAAGCAGCCCGACGGCAGCTGGGAGCGCGTCTGCGGCACCGGCCAGGCCGACGGCCTCATCACCAACGTCGCCTACCTCTCGTCGCAGCGCCGCTCGAGCGGCACCGGCGCGCCGTCCGACCAGGACGTCTCGATCCGCCCGCTGGACGTGATCGATACGCGCGTCATCGATGGCAACACCCCCGACGACATCAACCTGTCGAGCACCGGCAACATCGGCCTACAGATCGACTGCATCAACCCGGCGTCCACGCCCGGCAACGACTGCGCCGGCACGGTGCCCGCGGCGACGCTCGAGCAGATCCGCTACGCCGCCAACACCCCGGCGCGAGGACGCGGACACAACGTCATGCTGCTCGTCGACCAGAGCGGATCGGTCGGCGGCCTCGTCCGCGATCAGATCTATAAGGAGGAGCGGATCCCCAACCCGCTGCCCCAGAACTTCGGCGAGGTCGCCTCCGACCGCACCGGCCTCCGCCTCGCCGCCGCGCGTCGCCTGCTCGGGATCCTGAACCCCGAGGACCGCTTCGGCGCGCTCGCCTTCGGCGAGACGATCGCCCTGAGCGTGCCGTGCACCGGCGCCATCAACGACGTCCAGGCGGACCTCGAGACCTGCTTCGGCGCGCGCAACCGCGACATCTGGACCGCCGGCATCGACGGCCTGCAGGCGACGACCGGCGGCCGCTCCAACCTGTGGAGCGCGGTCAAGACCGGCTACGACTACCTGCGCGAGCTCCGCGACACCCAGCGCTCGAACCACATCGTCGTGCTCACCGACGGGCCCGACACCTGCCAGGGCGAGAACCGCCTGACCTGCACGACCCCGTGCACGACCGCCGACTACCAGGCCTTCATCGACCAGCTCGAGGCCGACCACGCCGACCCCAACGCGCCGAAAATCCGGATTCACTTCGTGCAGTTCGAATCGCTCGGCTACCCCGGCCGCGACGCGCGCCAGGTCGAGACCGCCTGCATCTCGGGCGGGCACTACCAGTTCCTCAACTCCAACTCGTTCTCGCGCCAGCAGACCGCCGCCTTCCAGGAGGCGCTCGACACCGCGGTCGCCAACGTGCGCTACGCCCTGATGGGCCATTGGGAGCTCGCGGCCAGCGTGCCCGCCTACGCGAGCAACGCGGGCGGCGGCGCGGGCGTGCCCCCGGGCTCGCTCTATGCGCTTCAGGGCGCGCTCACGCTGCGCGAGTCCTCGAACATGGTCACCGCCGATCGCCAGTTCGTCTTCGGCGTCGGCCAGGGTCAGGGCGCGCCCAACGCGACGACCTGGGACCGTCGGCCGACGGTGCGCAAGCCGTGCGGCGGCTTCGGGGACTGCGGCGCGGCGGCCGCCCCGGGCGCATGCGACGTCGTCTGCTCGCCGGAGACCCTGACCTGCGCCGCCGGCGCCGCCCCGGTGCAGCTCCCCGACCTCGCCGCCTGCGAGGCGAGCCCCGGCGTGCAGGGCTTCTGCTGCGGCGGCTCCTGCCAGAGCTCGGGCACCTGCGCGGCCTGCACCTCCAACTGACGCGGCCTCGACCTCGGATCACGCGGTCGGCACGGCCGCCAACCCCTGCACACATCAGCACTCGAACTTGCCACAAGGACGCCCATGAACAGCTTCTCCCTTCCTCGAGCCACCCGCGCCACGGGCGAGAGCACGCGCCCTCTCCACCGCGGGGTCGGCACGCTCGTCCTGGCGCTGACCGCCGCCGCCGCCATGGCCGCCCCGGGCATGACGTCGACCGCTCGCGCGGCCGAGGGTGATCCGCTGGAGGACACGCGCAAGCTCGACGACGCCCTCAAGATGTACTGGGGCACCGAGATGCGCGAGGTCGACACCCTGCAGAAGCGCCTCTATCGCAAGGACCAGCGCTGGGAGTTCGAGCTCTACTCCGGCGTGATCCCCAACGACGAGTTCTTCAGCTACTACCCCCTCGGCGGGCGCATCGACTACTTCTTCGCCGAGGACTTCGGCGTCGAGGTCTGGGGCAGCTACCTCATCCGCGTCTCGAGCGAGCTCGAGGACTTCCTCGAGGACAACTTCAACGAGTCGCTGATCGTCGACATTCCGCAGTCCCTGCAGTGGCTGGCCGGCGCCAACTTCCTGTGGAGCCCGGTGCACGGCAAGCTCGGCATCTTCGCCGACACGCTCGGCCACTTCGACGTGCACCTCGCCTTCGGCGCGGGCGTCATCGGCACGACCGTGCGCCGCCTCAACGAGGAGAAGAGCAAGGTCGACGTCGCCGGCAACGTCGGCCTCGGCATGCGCTTCTTCCTGAGCCAGAGCATCGCGCTGCGCTTCGACTACCGACAGTTCTTCTACGCGGCCGAGGGCGGCGGGCTCTCGCACCCGGCCGAGCTGACGCTCGGGATCTCGTTCATGACCGCCGCTCCGGAATGAATCCCGGACGTCACGACTGGAGGGCAGCAGCATGAAGCGATCCGGCATCAGGAAATGGCTCGTCGCGACGGTCGGCGCGAGCGTGCTCGCCACGTCCCTCGGGCCGGCGGCGTGGGCGATCTCCAAAGAGGAGATCATGACGCTCGCCAAGCTCGGCATCGCCGAGGACGAGATCATCAAGGCGATCGACAAGGACAAGTCCGTCTTCGAGCTCTCGGTCGCCGAGATCCTGGAGCTCAAGAAGGCGAACGTACCCGAGAAGGTCATCAAGTACATGCTCCAGACCCCCAAGATGTACGGTGGGGGGACCAAGCCGGGTGAGCCGGTCACGCCGGCCGAGCCGGAGGAGACCGAGGAGGAGAAGCGCGCCCGCGAGGAGCGGCTGCGCGTCGAGGCGCAGAAGCTCCTCGAGGAGAAGCGCAAGGCCGAGGAGGTGCAGCGCAAGGCGTTCGCCCAGGGCGTGCTCGCCAAGGGGCGCAAGCTCGGCGACGAGGGCAAGTGGGTCGACGCCATCCAGGCCTTCCAGGCGTTCGTGGCGCAGGGCAACTTCGCGCCCGACTCGGAGGAGGCGTACTTCGCCAAGTTCGGGACGGCCAACGCGCTGGTGAAGGCCGGACTCCTGCAGAGCGCGGCCTCGCTGCTCGTCGACCTCGTGCTCGAGGGGCCGGACAAGCCGTTCTTCCAGACCGCCTTCACCCAGCTGCGCACGCTCAGGAAGCAGGTCGACTACTCGCCGCCGCAGCTCGAGCGCCTCGCCGAGTTCGCCGGCAAGGTCGGAGGCTTCTCGCGCGGCTTCCAGGACGAGTTCAACTACGTGCTCGGCGAGTTCTTCCACGAGGGGCAGGACTGGGGACGCGCGGTGAGCTTCCTCGACGCGGTCGACTCGCGCGCGCCCGACTACGGCAAGGCGCAGTACCTCAAGGGCTACATCGAGGTGCAGAACGAGCTCTACAAGTCCGCGGTCGAGTCGTTCCAGCGCGCCATCATCGCCACCGAGGAGAACGAGTCGGCGCCCGAGGTTCGCGACCTCGCCTACCTGGCGCTGGCGCGTATCGCCTACCGCATCGGCGACTACGACGCGTCGATCTACTACTACCGCAAGATCCCGCAGGGCTCGTACAAGCAGGCGACCGCCTTCTACGAGAGCGCGTGGGTGTACTTCCTCAAGGGCGACTACTCGCGCGCGCTCGGCACGTTCCACACGCTCGACTCCCCGTACTTCAAGCACTATTTCTACCCCGAGGTGTGGATCCTCGAGGCGACGGCCTACCTCAACCTCTGCCACTTCGACCGCACGGCGCTCGCGCTGCAGCGCTTCGAGGAGGAGATCCTGCCGCTCATCCCGCCGCTGGAGAGCTTCATCGCCAACACCCAGAAGCCCGAGGACTTCTACTCCGCGCTCGTCGCGACCGTGAACGGGCGCAAGGCGATGGCGAACCAGATGCCCGACAAGCTCGTGCCCAACGTGCTGGCCAACGTCGAGTTCTACAACCTCTACCGCACCGTCAAGCAGATCGAGAAGGAGCAGGCGCGCATCGACAAGGAGGGCGGCGCGCTCGGCAACTATGCGGTCGAGCTGCGCGACAACCTCGCCAGGCTGCACCGCGATCGCGTGCGCGAGATCGGGCTGACCATCCGCCTCATCCTCGGCGAGAGCCTCCAGGAGCTGCAGAAGTTCCGCACCAAGTTCACCGAGCTCGGCGTCGACATGGAAGACATCAAGATCGACGAGGCGGACCGCCGCCAGCGCGCGCTCGACCTCGGCGAGGAGCCCGAGGAAAAGCAGGCGGCCTCGGGCGGCACCGGCACCATCGTCGGGTCCGACACCTGGCGCTGGGAGTTCGAAAACGAGTTCTGGTCCGACGAGATCGGGACCTATCGGTCGATGATCAAGGACCAGTGCGCGCGAGAAGTATCCGAATAGGCGTCGCTTTCATCGCGGTCCGGGGTCGGGCGCCGGCGCGCCGCCCCGGCCCCGAACGTGACAACCCGGACGCCACTTGACATGAGAGCGGTTCCCGCTCGCCCGACAGAGCCCCAGGCTGGAGACACTGATGCGACCTCATGGACTCTACTCGTTGGCCAGGCCCTTGGCGCTGGTCATGGGCCTCGCCGCAGGGATCGGCCCCGCCCTGGCCGCCGAGCCGGCCGAGCCGCCGCCCGGTGAGAACAAGCCGCTGCAGGGCAAGGGCTTCAGCATCACCGACCTCGAGAACTCGCTGTGGACGCCCGACAAGCGCCGCTCCGAGGTGGCGAAGTCCGAGGCGCGCAAGCGCAAGATCGACAGCCTCAACTCGCTCATCGCCGATCCGACCTATCCGAACAAGGCCGACGCCCTGTTCCGGCTGGCGGAGACCCACTGGCAGGAGGCGAAGTTCCAGTACTTCATGGAGCGCGAGAAGTACGAGGCCGCCTACGCCTGCTTCGAGGAGCAGCGCTGCGCCGAGGAGCCGAAGGAGCCGGTCGAGGACCAGAAGGTCGCCATCGACTACTACCGGCAGGTGCTGCTCGCGAACCCGAACTACGACCGCCTCGACCAGGTCACCTACTTCCTCGGGCGCGCCTCGATCGAGTCGGGCAAGGCGCGCAAGGACCGTCAGCTCCAGCTCGACGGCGAGAAGTACCTGAAGGACGTCGTCACCAAGTACCCGCAGAGCTCCTTCGTGCCGGAGTCGCACCTGACCCTGGCCGAATACTACTTCGAGAAGGACTCGCTCTTCTACGCGAAGACCAACTACGAAGCGATCATCCAGAAGTTCAAGAACCACTCGATGTTCAACTACGCGCTGTACAAGCTCGGGTGGGTCTACTTCAACCTCGCCGAATTCGACAAGACGATCGAGACCTTCCACAACGTGATCGCGGCGATCAAGGGCAAGGACGGTGGCGGCCTCATCGAGTTCCGCGAGCAGGCGCTCAACGACCTCATCCAGGCCTACGCCGAGGTCGACAACGGCTGGCGCGAGGCGCGCCAGTACTTCCTCAAGGAGATCGGCGACAAGGAGACCTACGCCAAGCTCGACAAGATGGCGGCGCTGCTCGTGTCGAAGGACCGCGACGAGGACGCGATCGAGCTCTACAAGCACCTCATCGAGCACGACAAGAGCGCGCCCAAGGTCGCCGAGTACTACGACGCCGTCATGGAGGTGCGCAGGAAGCTCGCCGACATCCGCGAGACCGAGCGCGAGATCAACGAGGTCGTCGACTTCTTCGACCCCAAGGGCGCCTGGGTGACGGCGAACAAGGGCAACAGCGAGGCGATGACCAAGGCCGACGAGCTCGTCGCCGGCTCACTCGCGTGGATCTCGTCGACCTACCACAAGCAGGCGCAGGAGTCGGAAGACAAGAAGCGCAAGGAGGCCACCGCGGAGTACGACGCGGCGGCGCGCTACTACGCCAAGTTCCTCGAGCGCTACCCGGACCACCCCGACTCCTACAAGTTCAACTTCTTCTACGCCGAGATCCTCTACGATCGAGAGCGCTACCTCGAGGCGTCCGAGCAGTACGAAAAGACGCTGCAGAAGGACCTCAAGGGCGAGTTCGTCGAGGACGCGGCGCTCGGCGTGGTCTTCGCGATGGAGCGCGAGCTGTGCCGGACCGGCAAGCGCAAGTGCGCCGAGGGGGACAAGGAGATCCAGATCACCAAGGTCGAGATCGACGCGGACCTCAAGGAGAAGCAGGAGGAGGAGATCAAGCGGACCGACCTCGACCCGCTCGAGAAGCGTATGATCGGGGCGGCCGATCGCTACGTCGAGGTGTTGTCGGCGGCGCTCAAGGACGAGGAGTTCAAGAAGAAGTACCCCAACCGCGGCCAGAAGATCCCCAACATGATGTACATCGCGGCGGAGATCTTCTACCGGCACGGGCAGTTCCGCGAGGCGGTCACGCGCCTGCAGGTGATCTTCGACCTCTTCCCGAAGGACGAGATGGCGTCCTACGCCGTCAACCTGATCATCGACGCGTACAAGCGCCTGAAGAACTGGGTGCAGATCGAGAAGTGGGCGCGTGAGGTCATCGAGAAGAAGAACTTCACCACGCGCAAGAAGGAGGACTGGGAGCTGATCATCGCCATCGCCAAGACCGAGCACGCGCGCGACCTGACGCTGCAGCGGCGCTACGACGAGGCGATCACCGTGCAGCAGGACATCGTCCAGGAGTTCGGCAGGAAGAACAAGGAGATCGCCTCGAAGGCGCTCTTCAACGTCGGCGCGATCCACGAGGTCGCGCGCCGCTTCCCCGAGGCCGTGCAGGCGTACGAGGCCGTGATCGACACCTACAAGGACATGGAGGTCGCGGTGCAGGCGCAGGCGGCCATCGGCATCCTGTACGAGTCGCAGACCGAGTTCGCGAAGGCGGCCGAAGCCTTCGAGGCGATGCAGAAGTTCAAGAACACCTTCGCCAAGAACCCGGCGGTGGCCAAGCGCGCGGCGGACGCGTTCCGCGACGCGGGCCTGCTCCATCGGGCGCTCGAGGACTACGACAAGGCCTACGACGTCTTCAACGAGTACACGACGCTCTACAAGACGCGCGACGACGTCGCGGCGGTGGCGTTCGAGGCCGGGCTCACGCTCGAGCTCAAGGAGACGCCCGAGGCCTACGAGAAGGCGGCCAAGCACTTCGAGAAGATCGCGCGCGCCTACGGGCGCAAGGACAAGGAGTACGAGCTCAGGGCGCTGGCGGCGGCCGGGCTGGCCTACAAGAAGGCGGACAAGGTCAAGAACCGCAAGCGGGTCGAGGGGCACTTCCGCTCGGTGATGAAGGGCTGGGAGGGCATGATGAAGGGCGTCGCCAAGGGCGGGGCGGAGCCCGACGCGGCGACCAAGTACTTCGCCGCGGTCGCGACCTTCGAGAGCGCCGAGTACCTCTACGACGACTACGCGAAGCTGACGGTCGACGCGATCAACAAGGCGGGCGGCTTCGACATCCAGCTCCTCAAGCGCACGCTCATCGCCAAGGCCGAGGCGCTGCGCGAGGCGGAGAAGGGCTTCGACAAGGTGCTCGAGTTCAAGGACAAGGGCATGGCCGCCGCCGCCGCGTTCCGGCTCGGCCAGGTGCTCTACGAGTTCGCCGAGAGCCTCGCCAACGCGCCGCCACCGCCAGGCCTCACCGAGGACCAGGTCGACGAGTACCGCTTCACCCTGGAGGAGCTCTACGCGCCGGTGCAGGAGCGCGCCCTGGCCGCATTCACCGCGGCGCTGAGGCAGGCGGTCAAGGACAACGTCTACAACAAGTGGTCGCGGCTTTCGGCGGTGTTCGCCGCGAAGGTGAACAAGGACGAGTTCCCGATCGCCGAGTTCACGGTGCAGCCGGACAAGACGCGCGACACCGTGCTGTCGACGAGCTTCATCAAGCAGGTGCGCCGCGGCTCGATCGTCGTCGACTACGAAAAGCAGACGTCGACCGACACCAAGAAGACCGAGGCCGATGACGAAGGCGACGAGCCGAGCAAGGAGAACAAGTGATGCGGGCTCTGAATCGATCGATCGGCATGGGAGCGCTGGCGGCGCTCGTGGGACTCTCGGCGTGCGGCTCGAGCGGCGGGCAGGTCAAGGGCGACGACGGCGACGAACCGCGGACCGGCAAGGTCGACAAGGACGGCCAGCAGGTCGGGTTCGATGACGACGACTTCACGCGCAAGGACGTGGTCGAGGTCAAGGCGCCGGTCTACCTCGACGGCATCGACCGCGCCGCGCAGGACTCGTTCCGCGAGGGCGTGACGGCGGTGTCCTCGCGGCGACCCGACTTCAAGCTGGCCGCTGACAAGTTCAAGGAGGCCTCCGAGAAGGCCCCCGACTTCCTCGAGGCCTACTTCAACTGGGGCCAGGCGCTCGAGCGCCTGGGGCGCGGCGAGGAGGCGCTCGGCGTCTACCAGAAGGCGCTCGACAAGAACCCGGGCGAGCCGTCGGCGACGGCCTACATCGCCAAGATCTACCTCGGGCGCGCGCGCGCCGCCCGCCTCCTCGGGCAGACGGCCGAGGCCGACAACCTCATGGCCAAGGCCAAGGGGCTGCTCGACCCGATCATCTCGAAGGACCCGACCAACGTCGCGGCCAACAACGCGCTTGCGCTCTACCACTTGCTGCAGGGCGACGTGGACACCGCCGAGCGCTTCGTGAAGGAGGTCCTCTACGTCGAGCCCTCGAACGTGACCGGGCTCAACACGCGTGGCCTGATCAACCTCAAGCGCGGCAAGCTCCTCCTGGCGAAGTGGGTCTTCGAGAACAAGGTGCTGCGCGAGGACCCGACCTCGACCGAAGCGCACACCAACCTCGGCTACACCTACATCAAGATGGACCAGCGACCGCTGGCGATGAAGCACTTCCAGCTCGCGCTCGAGCACGACTCCGAGAACATGGAGACCCGCCAGAACATCGCGGCCATGCTGCTCGAGCACCTCGACTACGCGGGTGCGCTCGGCCACTACGAGAAGATCCTGCAGACGCAGCCGAACAACATGGAGGCCAAGATCGGGCGCTGCGACGCGCTCTATGGCGTCGGGGGCGCGGCCGAGGACAAGCCGAAGGCCTTCGCGGCGGCGATCGGCTGCTATGACGCTTTCCTGAAGGAGAGCCCAGAGCGACCCGACCTCTACAAGCGCATCGCCGAGACCTACCAGAACAAGCTCCAGAACCTGGAAAAGGCCGTCGAGTACTTCGAGCTCTACGGCAAGAAGGCCAAGCTCAGCGCGACCGACGCCGACCGCAACCAGAAGATCATCACCGTGCTCAAGGACATCATCGCCAAGGGTGGGCTCAAGGCGCTGGAGGAGCCCCCTCCCAGCGAAGAGCCGGCCCCCGAAGGCGATGCCCCGGCGCCCGAGGGAGAGGCCCAGGCACCCGAGGGAGAGGCCCCGGCTCCGGCGCCCGACGCGCAGTAGGCGGGCACGCAGCGACCGCGGAATGGTCAGCCGACCGAGGTGAATGTATAAGTCCGGGCGTGTGCTGCGCCCGCGAAGGAACGACGACATGAAGAAGCTCGTGACGACCCTGATCCTGGCCGCCTCGATCGGCGCCCCGACGGCCGCCATCGCGGCCGAGCCGAAGTCGAAGTTCTACGACTTCTCCGACCAGCTCATCGACGGCGAGATCCGCAAGCCGACGACGCTCTACTCGAACGTGCGCCAGGAGGCGAAGTTCAGCCGCATGCTGAGCCTCAAGAAGGAGCTCCTGCCCTTCATCTTCCAGGCCCGCAAAGAGCGCGTCTTCAAGTAAGGCGTGGCATCCAGGATGGATTCGACGCCCGCGGGCGGGCACGAGGCCTGCCCCTACGGCGCAACCGGCGGGTCCTCACGCGACGTCTCGTAGGGCGGCCCTTGCGGCAGCCCGCAGCGTGCCAGCAGGTCTCGAGGCGCATCATCCGGTCTCGTAGGGGCGGCCCTCGTGGCCGCCCGTGACGCGGCGCTCGATGGTTCTCCGCCGCGGGCTCAAGCGGGCGGAGCGAAGAGCTCGTCCACGAACTCCTTCGGATCGAAGACCCGCAGGTCGGCGACGCGCTCGCCGATCCCGATGAAGCGGATCGGGATCTTCAGCTCGTCGCAGACGCCGAGCACGACACCGCCCTTGGCCGTGCCGTCGAGCTTCGTCAGGATGATCCCCGTCACGTCGGTGGCGTCCTTGAACTGCTTGGCCTGGGCGATCCCGTTCTGCCCGGTCGTCGCGTCGAGCACCATCAGGACCTCGTGCGGTGCGCCCTCGATGGCGCGGCCCATCACGCGCCGCACCTTCTTGAGCTCCTCCATGAGGTTGACGTTGTTGTGCAGGCGGCCCGCGGTGTCGACGAGCACGAACTCGGCCTTGTCCTCCAGGGCCTTCTTGACCCCGTCGAAGACGACCGAGGCCGGATCGGCACCCTCCTTGCCCTTGATGCACGGCGCCCCCACGCGGCGCGCCCAGTGCTCGAGCTGCTCGGTCGCCGCCGCACGGAAGGTGTCCCCCGCGACCAGCGTCACGGACTTGCCCTCGGCGAGCAGCTTGTGGGCCATCTTGCCGATCGAGGTCGTCTTGCCGGTGCCGTTGACGCCGAGCACCATCGTGACGAACGGCTCCCCGGGCTTGGGCGGGCTCACCTTGCCACCGCTCTGCGCGCCCTCGAGGATCTTGAACGCCTCGCCCCGCAGGACCTCCCACACCTTGCTCTCGTCCTTGAGCTCCTTCTTGGAGAGCGCCTCGCGCACCGCGCTCAACAGCCGGTCCGCCGTGCGCACGCCGATGTCGGCCGTGAACAGCGCCTCCTCGACCTCGTCGAGCAGATCCTGGTCGATCTGCTTGCCGGCGAAGAGGCCCGAGAGCTTCGCGATGAAGCCCTCCTTGCGCGTCTTGCCGAGCCCGTCCTTGAGGGTCTTGGCCGGGCCCTCGTCCTCGACCGGCTTTTCCTTCTTCTTCGCCTTGGCCTCGGCCTCGCGCTTCTTCGCCTCCTCGGCCTCCGCCTTGGCTCGGGCCTCCGCCTCGGCCTTGGCCTTGGCTTCGGCCTCCTTGCGCTTGGCCTCGGCCTTGGCCCGCGCCTCCGCCTCGGCCGCCGCCTTGGCCTCGGCCTTGGCCTTCTCGGCCGCCTCCTTGATCGCCTTGTCGCGCGCCTCCGCCGCGCGCGCCGCCTCGGCCCGCGCCTCCTGCTCGACCTTCTTCTGCTGCTCGGCAGCCGCCTTGGCCTCGGCCGCCGACTGCTCGGCCTTCTTCCTCGACTCCTCGTCGGCCGCCCGCGCCAGCGCCTCTTCGGCCGCCTTGCGCTTGGCCTCGGCCTCGCGCGTCTTCTCCGCGGCCTCCTTGCGCTTGTCCTCGGCCTCACGCGCCTTCTCGCGCGCGCGCTCCTCGGCCTCCTGTTTCTTGGCCTCGGCCTTCTTCACCGCCTCCTCGGCCTTGGCCAGCGCCTCGGCGGCAGCCTCGTCCTCGGCGAGCTCCCAGGCCGCCTCGACCTCGCCCTCGTCCTCCTCCTCCGGCTCGGGCTCGGCCGCCTTGGCTTCGGCCTTCTTCGCCTCGCCGGCCCTGGACTCGGCCTTGTGCGGCTCGGCCGCTGTCGGCAGCGGCTCGAACGACTCCTTGCTCGCCGGCAGCTTCAGCTGAGGCGCCGCCGCGCTCTCGACGCGCGGCGCCTCGGCCGCTTCGGCGGGCTCGGGCTGCTTCTTCTTGCGCCCCGAGATCACGAGCAGGACCATGACGACGAAGATGACGATGACGACGACGATCGCCGCCGTGTTGGCCTGCAGCACCTGCTCGGACGGCATCGGCGCGGGTGCCTGCGAGGCGATGAGCGACAGCGTGGGTATGATCGACATCGGCGAGTCCTCCGCAGCGCGGATACCAAGCGAGCGCCCCGACGTCCAGGCAACTGGTGTCAAACGGCCGCGCCGGGCGTCTCGGGCGTCGCCGTGCCGCCTCCCCGCCGCGGAGTACGCGATTGACCCGCGTCGGCCGCGCGCCCATCATCCGTCGGATGTGCTCCGCCCGCCGCTTCGCCGTCGTCGCGCTCGCCGCCGCGCTCGCGCTCGGCGCGTCCGCGCCGCCGGCCGCCGCGGTGCCGATCGGCGTGCGCGCCAAGACCCGCGTCGAGCTCGAGCACAAGAAGAGCCCGAGCGGCGCGGTGCTCGTCGGTCGCCTGCTCGACGACGCCGCGCAGCCCGTGGCCGCCGAGCGCATCACGCTCGAGCTGCCCGGGCTCACGCCGTTCAACCGCATCACCGACGACGCCGGCCGCTTCGAGGTGCCGCTATCCACGCGCGAGCTCGCCCGTCTCCGGAGCGAAGGCGAGCTCGTGACCTGGACCGTGCGCTATGATGGCAGCTCGCGCCTGGGCGAGGCCACCGAGGAGGGAACGCTCGACCTCTCGAAGCGCTCGACCCGGCTCGAGGTGCAGGTCGGAACGGCCCCACCCGGACAGGAGGCGCGCGTCGTGCTCGGCGAGCAGCCGATCGCGATCAGCGTCTCGCTGACCGACACCTCGGGTCGCGCCCCGCGCCCGATCCCGCAGGCCGAGGTCGCGCTCGAGGTCGGCCGCGGCAGCCAGCTCGTCGGCGCCACCGGCACGAGCGGCGCCGTCACCTTCGTCGTCCGCCCGAGCGCGCTCGCCGGCGGCGGCCGCTACCCCATCCGCGCGCGCTTCTCGGGCGACGCCATGCACGCCGCGAGTCGCGCCGGCGCCGCGCTCGTCGTGCTCCTGCCGACCCGCGTCACGCTGCGCGTCGTGCGCGAGGGTGACGAGCGACAGGGCCGCTACCGGATGAGCGGCCGCGTCTCCGACCAGCACCGGCCGCTGGCCGGCGAGATCGTCACCGTCGCCGGTCTGCACGGATCCGGGCCGGCCTTCGAGCTCGTCGCCGCCACCGATCGCGACGGCGTCTTCGTCGCCGCCCTCGGCGCGGCCGAGCTCGAGGCGATCCGCGAGCGCCTCGCCGACGACCGCCGCCGCGTGCGCCTGGAGATCCAGGCGGCCTTCCGACCCGCCGACGGCCTGCACGCGCCCGCGCGCAGCGCGTCGGTCGCCCTCGACATCCCCCACCCTCCCGGCGTGCCGCTGAGCTGGTATCTCGCCGGCCTTGGCGTCGTCGTCGCCGTCATCGCCCTGACCCGGGCGCTGCGCTCCGGGGCGCTCGCGCGCGCGCTGGCGGCGCTCCTCGAGGCCCTGCGCCGGCTCGCGCGCCGCCTGCGCGAAGGTCGCCTCCGCCCGGCCACGCCGACCGACGTGCCGGCGTTCGTCACCCGCTACGATCCTCCCGGCGCTCCGCTCGCACGCACGAGCGATCGGCTCTCGGGCTGGCTCGTCGACGCCCACACCCGCCACCCGATCCCGGGGCGCGTCACCGTGCGCGCCGGCGCCGACGAACGCGTCGCGCAGGCGACCGCCGACGGCCGTTTCGCGATCGGCCCGCTCCCGCCCGGTCCGTGCTCGGTCACCGTCGAGTCCCCCGGCTACCTCGCGCGCGAGCTCGCCCTCGAGCTCCCGCACGACGGCGACTACGACGGCGCGCACTGGGCGCTCGTCGCCGTGCATCGCAGCGTGCGCGAGCTCTTCGCCGGCGCGCTCGACGCGCTCGGCCGCCCCCTCGCCTGGGGCTATGCCACCCCACGCGAGGCCGCGCGCGACGCGCTCGAGCCCCTGCATCCCAGCGCCGAGCGCCCGGTCGTCGAGCCCCCGCTCGCCGAGCTCACCCACCTCGTCGAGCGCACCCACTTCGCCGCGCATGCCGGCAGCGCCGCCGACGTCGAGCGCGCGCGCACCCTGCGCGAGGCGGTCCGGCGCGCGCCCGCGGCCCCTCCCGGCGAACCCGGCGGGAGCGCACGATGAAGCCCCAGGTGCCGGCCGGCGTGCTGCTCGCGCTCGCGTTCGGGCTGTCCACGGCGCACGCGCGCGACTACGATCTCGATCCCGATCGCTGGAACGGGCTCGGCTACCTCCTCACGACCGCCGCGGAGGCCCGCGTCACTCTCGACACCGAGCCGGCGATCGATCTCGCCGCGCTCGAGCCCGACGACGTGCTCGTCATCCTGTATCCGACGCGCCCGCTGCCCGTCGACGACCTCCTCGCCTTCGTCGACAGCGGCGGCTACGTCGTGCTCGCCGATGACCACGGCGCCGCGCGCCCCCTGCTCGAGCGCCTCGGCATCGGTCGCCGCGAAGCCGGCCCGAGCTCGCACCTCGCCTACTGGGATCACCAGGAGGGCTTCGCCCTGATGCGCCCCGCGGGCAAGCACTTCCTCTTCTACAACGTAGACGAGGTGGTCGCCAACTACCCGGCTTCACTGACAATTTCTTCACCAAACCCGACGCTCGTGCCGGTGCTCTCCTACGACGGCGGACGTGAGCACTTCGCGATCGAGGCGAGCCTCGGCCGAGGCAAGCTCCTCGCGCTCGCCGATCCGTCGATCTTCCTGAACGACATGCTGCGGCGCTTCTATGGCGACAAGCAGTTCATCGCCAACGCGCTGCGCGTCTACTGCCAGCGCGAGCCCTGCGCCGCGCGCCTCATCGGGCCCGACGCGACCTGGTCGGGGCGCTTCGACGCCGAGCGCGCGCGTCTCGGCGGGCTGCCCAAGGAGATCGAGGCGCGCGTCGACGAGCTCGACGAGGTCCTGGCCGAGCTCAGCGCCGAGGCCGCCGTGCCGCCGGTCGCCGTCGTGATCGCCCTCCTCGCGGGCGCCGCGCTCGTGCTCGTCATGGCCCGCGTGCGCGGTCGCGAGAGGCTCGGGGTCGGCGGGCTCGTGCCCTCGGTGCCCTCGCAGATCTCGTCGCCCGCGCTCGACGACGCGCGCGGCCTCGTCGCCCAGCGCGGCGAGGCGGACTTCTCGCACCTGGCGCTCTCGCTCGGCGAGTTCGCGCTCGAGCGCGCCAGGAAGGCCGACCTCGAAGCGCTCGTGCGCCGCCCCGACCCCGAGCCGCCGCCGACCGCCGACCCGACCCGGACCACCTCGGCCGCGAGCCCGCCCGCTCCGACGGAGCGCGACCGCCTGCGCGCGGCGCTGTTGCGCGTTCAGACCGAGACCGCTAGCCTCCGCTCGCAGCAGCCGACGGTGTGGTCGGCCGACCGATTCCTGCGCCTGTACGACGACGTGCAGGTGCTCCTGCACTCCAGCGCGCGCCGAGGGGCTCTGCCACGCATCCGCGGTGATCGCGAGGACGCGCGCCGATGACCGCTCCCAGCGACTCCCTCCCGACCCCCCAGGGCGCCAAGGCCATGCTCGAGCCCCGCCACCCCGCGCAGACCGTCCGCGCCGAGCTCACCGCCGAGGTCGGCAAGCACTACGTCGGCTCGCGCGACACGATCGATCTCCTGCTGATCGCGCTGCTCGCGCGCGGCCACGTGCTGCTCGAGGGCGTGCCCGGGATCGCCAAGACGACCCTGGTCAAGACCTTCAGCGAGACGCTCGGCTGTCAGTTCTCGCGCATCCAGTTCACCCCCGACCTCCTGCCCGCCGACATCACCGGCACCTACGTGCTCAACCTGCGCGACCAGAGCTTCATCCTGCGCAAGGGGCCGATCTTCGCCAACATCGTGCTGGCCGACGAGATCAACCGCGCGCCCGCCAAGACGCAGAGCGCGCTGCTCGAGGCGATGCAGGAGAGCCAGGTCACGATCGAGGGCGAGACGCATCGTCTGCCCGCACC
The DNA here is from genome assembly GCA_011526585.1 of Deltaproteobacteria bacterium. Taxonomy (GTDB): domain Bacteria; phylum Myxococcota_A; class UBA9042; order PHBI01; family PHBI01; genus WYBB01. Next base: position 58,006 of record WYBB01000177.1, on the reverse strand, counting down.
GTTCATGGTGCTGGCGACGCAGAACCCGATCGAGCAGGAGGGGGTCTACGTCCTGCCCGAGGCGCAGGTCGACCGGTTCCTCTTCCGGGTGCTGCTCGGCTACCCGAGCTTCGACGAGGAGCGGCGCGTGCTCACGACCTGGAACACCACGCCGCCGCCGGTCGGCATCGTGCTGTCGCCCGAGCTCATCGAGAGCGGCGCCGAAGCCGCCGAGCGCGTCCATGTCGCGCCCACCCTGCTCGATTGGATCGTGCGCCTCGTGCAAGCGACGCGCGCGCACGCCGCCGTTCGCCTCGGGGCGAGCCCACGCGCCTCGCTGGCGCTGCTCCGCTGCGCCAAGGTGCGCGCCTTCATCCACGGTCGCGACATGGTCCTGCCCGACGACGTCAAGGAGCTGGTGCGCCACGTGCTCAACCACCGCATCCTGCTCTCGCCCGAGGCCGAGCTCGATCAGATCCGCGTCGACGACGTGATCGCCGAGTGCCTGGCCGAGACCCCCTACGACCGCGAGCCTTGACGCCGGGCCGCCACACACAGGGCGAGCGCCCGCGCCTCGCGCTCACCGCCGAGGGCCGCTGGCTCGGGCTCGCGGCGCTGGTGCTCCTCGCCGTCGGCGCCGCGCTGGAGGCGCCCGGTATCGCCGCCTTCGGCGCGTTCGTCACCGGGCTCCTCGCCGTCGCGCACCTCGCCGCCGTGATCGCGCGCCACCGCGTGAGCGAGGTCGCCGTGCGCCTCACCGGTGACGCCTCGGCGCTCAAGCTCTGGGAGGGGCGCGCCAGCTCGCTCGCGCTCGAGCTCACCCTGCCGCCGACGATCGCCGTCTACGCGCTCGAGCTCAGGCCGAGCCTGTCCGAGACCCTCGAGGGCCGTCTCTCCTGGGCCGAGGCCGCCGGCGCCGCCGAGCCTCATCCTGGCGCGCCGCCCCGCGCGGCGATCGGGCTCACGCTCGAGCTGCGCGGCCGCCGGCTCGGCGACGCGTGGCTCCAGGGCTTCGACCTCACCGCCGGCGTCGCGCTCGGTCTCTACGCCGTGCGCGCCTTCTCGCCCTGCCTCGTGCGTACGACCGTCCTGCCGCTGCACTTCGGCAGCGGCCAACCGCCGATCCAGGCGACGCGCGCCGCCGCCGACGAACAGGCCGACCTCGTGCACCGCGACAAGCGCGGCTTCGGCATGGAGATCCGGGAGCTGCGCGACTTCGTCGTCGGCGACCCCTTCAAGCACATCGCCTGGAGCGCGTCGGCACGGCGCGGCAAGCTCATCGCGCGCGAGTTCGAGAGCGACCTCCAGCTCTCGGTCTGGCTGCTCGTCGACTGCTCACCGTCGATGTTCTGGGGACCGCCCGGCACCGCGCGGATCGACCACGCCCTCGAGCTCGCCGCCGATCTCGCGCGCACGCTGTCGACCGGTCGCGATCGCGTCGGCCTCGTCCTGCACGACCACGAGGTCCGCCACCTGGTCGAGCCCGGCCGCGGCTCGGCCCACATGATGCGCCTCATCCAGGCGCTGCTCGAGGTGCCGCACCTCGTGCACGACGATCGCACCGAGCTCACCGAGAGCGAGCTCACCCTGCGCGTCGCCCGCTGGTTCGAGGTCCACGAGCGGCGGACCTTCTACCTGCCCGAGCGCCCCGGCGCTCCACCCGCCGCGCCGCCGCCCGCGCCCGACGCGCTCGCCGGCCCGAGCCTCGGCGCTCGCGCCGGGCCGCTGTCCGATCGACGCCCCCTGCCCGTGCGCGAGCCGCACCCGCGCGCGCTGCGCATCGACGAGCAGGCGCTCGTGCACGCCTGCCAGGAGCGGCTGAGCCGCCGCTTCACCAGGCAGCGCCCGGTGATCCCGCTGACCGCCTACGCGCTCGAGCCGGAGCGCTCGACGCTGCGCGCCTTCGCGCGCCACGCCGGCCTCGCCCTGCCGCGCGATCCGACGCCGCGCCCCGGCGGCCAGAGCCACGGCCTCGAGGCGGCGCTGCAGGCGGTGCTCTCGTCGCATGGTCACGGCGGCGCGCACACGCTCTTGTCGCTGTCGGACTTCCACAGCGCCGATGATCTCGACGCGCTCAGACGCGTGGCGCTCATCGCGCGCCGCCACCGCCACAACCTCGTCTTCGTCATGCCGACCGGCGAGCGCGGCGTCCTGCCCGCGGGCAGCTTCGTCCGGCGCTCCCAGGACGCGCGCCTCATGACGGCGCTGGTCGAGGTCGCCGAGCTGCGCGCCGCCGACAACCTGCGCGCCGCCCAGGCGATCCTCAAGCCGGCCGGAGCGCGCTTCGTCGGCGCCGGCGCCGGCGACTCGCTCGCGCACGTGCTCGGCCGCCTGCGCTCCGTCGCCTGACCGCGGCGTGCCTCGGACCCACGACAAGACCGTTGGTCTCGGCGCGTGAGCGTGCCTAGAATGGAGCACCATGGCTCTGCGACCCGTCCGACCTCTCATCGACCAGAACTACCGCCTGCGCGTGCTGGCGCTCCTGCGTGAGCGCCACGCCGGCTCGCTCAGGAACGAAGCCTTCGAGCTCGACGTCCGCCGCGAAGGTGACGAGGCGGTCGTTTGCCTCACCCTGCGCAGCGACGACCGCACGCACGTCTACCGGATGGAGGCCGCCATCGAGCGCGCCAAGTACAAGGCGATGAGCGAGCCGCAGGCGATCGACATCTGCCTCGACTTCCTCGACTGGTACGTCGGCGAGTACTTCCGCGAAGAGCGCGACGCCTACCTGCCGCTCGACTGGAAGCCGCACCGCTTCGGCGACGTCGAAGTGCTCGCGCGCGGCGACCTGCGCAACGAGTTCCTCGACGAGGCCGCCGACGCCTGGCTGCGCGGCGAGCGCCCCGACGTCGAGAACGCGTGGAAGCGCCTGAAGCGACGCTGATCTCCCCCGACCGCCTCAGCGCTCGTCGCGCGCCTTGCGCCAGCGCACGAGCCGCTCGGCGATCTGGCGTTCGTAGCCGGCGTCCGGCGGATCGTAGAAGATCCGGCCGCGCAGCGCCTCGGGCAGATAGTGCTCGGGAACGAAGCCGCCGTGGTCGTGCGGGTAGCGATAGCCCTCGGCGTGGCCCATCTCCTTCATGAGGCGGGTCGGCGCGTTCTTGAGCCTGGCGGGCACCGGCAAGGTGCCGGCGCCGCGCGCCGCCTCGAGCGCGGCGTCGATCGCCAGGTAGCTCGCGTTCGACTTCGGCGCGGTCGCGAGATAGGTCGCCACCTGCCCGAGGATGATGCGCCCCTCCGGCATGCCGACGAGCTGATAGGCCGTCACGCCGTCGACCGCCACGCCCAGCGCCCGCGGGTCGGCGTTGCCGACGTCCTCGGCGGCGAAGATCACCATGCGCCGCAGGATGAAGCGCGGGTCGTCGCCGGCCTCGATGAGGCGCGCCATGTAGTAGAGCGCCGCGTCGGGATCCGAGCCGCGCAGCGACTTGATGAACGCCGACACGACGTCGTAGTGCTGATCGCCGTCCCGGTCGTGGCGCAGCGGCGCGCGCGCGAGCACCTGTCCCAGCGCCGCGAGATCGAAGGGACCGTCCTCCGGCGCCCGCCGCCTGGCGATGCGCCAGACGACCTCGAGATCGTTGAGCGCCCGGCGCGCGTCCCCGTCGGCCGTCTCGGCGAGCGCCTCCAGCACCTCGCGCGAGAGCGCGACCGGCTCGGCGCCGAGGCCGCGCTCGGGCTCCGCGAGCGCACGCTCCAGCAGCGCCACCAACGCCGCCTTGTGCAACGGCTCGAGTCGCATCACCCGGCAGCGCGAGAGCAGCGCCGCGTTGAGCGCGAAGGACGGGTTCTCGGTCGTCGCCCCGACCAGGATCAGCGTGCCGTCCTCGACGTGGGGCAGGAACGCGTCCTGCTGCCCCTTGTTGAAGCGATGGATCTCGTCGACGAAGAGCAGCGTCCTGCCGAGCCCACGCCTCCTCCGGTCGCGGGCGCGCTCGACGATCTCGCGCACCTCCTTGACGCCCCCGAGGACGGCGGAGAACGGCTCGAAGACGGCGTCGGCCAGCCCCGCCAGCGCCCGCGCCAGCGTCGTCTTGCCGCTGCCCGGCGGTCCCCAGAAGACGAGGCTCGGCACCTCACCGCCCGCGCTCAACCGCCTGAGCAGCCCCGCCTCGCCGACGAGCCCGTCCTGACCGAGCACCTCGTCGAGCGTGCGCGGACGCATGCGCTCGGCCAGCGGCCGATCGGCGGCGAGCTCCTTGGAAAAGAGGTCCACGCGCGCGTCATCCCGCATCGCGTCGAGACCTGCAAGGCCCGGTTGCGCGCGCGACCGCGACCGCCTGTTGCCTCCCACCCCACCCTTCGCTATGTCCCGCCCATGCTCCCGAACGACCCACCCGTGGCGCTGACCTTCGACGACGTCCTGCTCGTGCCCGGGCCCTCGCGCGTCCTGCCCGCCGAGGTCAGCCTGGCCACCGCGCTCGCGCCTTCGCTGCGCCTCGAGATCCCGCTCATCTCGGCGGCGATGGACACCGTGACCGAGTCGGCGATGGCGATCGCGCTCGGCCAGCTCGGCGGCCTCGGCGTGATCCACCGCAACCTCACCCCCGCCGCCCAGGCCGACGAGGTCCGCCACGTCGTCGCGCAGGGCCTTACCGCCGCCGCGGCCGTCGGCGCCGGTCCCGACGCCCTCGAGCGCGCCGAGCTGCTCGCGCTGGCCGGCGCCGCCGCGCTCTTCGTCGACACCGCGCACGGGCACGCCGCGGGGGTCGTCGCCACCACGCGCGAGCTATCGCGCCGCCACCCCGACAAGGTGATCGTCGCCGGCAACGTCGCCACCGCCGACGCCGCGCTGGCCCTGGCCGACGCCGGCGCACACGCCGTCAAGGTCGGCGTCGGGCCGGGCTCGATCTGCACGACGCGCGTCGTCGCCGGAGTCGGCGTGCCGCAGCTCACCGCCATCGCCGAGGCCGCCCGCGCGCTCGCCGACACCCCGGTGCGCGTCATCGCCGACGGCGGCGTGCGCGCCTCGGGCGACATCGTCAAGGCGATCGCCGCCGGCGCCCACGCGGTCATGCTCGGCGGCATGCTCGCCGGCACCGACGCCGCGCCCGGCGAGGTCTTCGAGCACGGCGGCCGCCGCTTCAAGCGCTACCGCGGCATGGGCAGCCTCGGCGCGATGGCCCAGGGCGCGGGCGCGCGCGACCGCTACTTCCAGGGCAAGACCCAGGAGCCCGACAAGCTCGTGCCCGAAGGCGTCGAGGCCGCCGTGCCCTACCGCGGCGCCATCACCGAGGTGATCCACCAGCTCACCGGCGGCCTGCGCGCCGGCATGGGCTACGTCGGCGCCCACGACATCGCGGCCCTGCGCGCCTACGATCGCTTCGTGCGCATCACCTCCGCGGGCCTCGGCGAGAGCCACGTGCACGACGTGCTCATGACGATCGAAGCGCCGAACTACAAAGGAACGCGATGAACCACGCGCCCGTCGTCATCCTCGACTTCGGCAGCCAGACCACCCAGCTCATCGCGCGCCGCGTGCGCGAGCTCGGCGTCTACTGCGAGATCCACCCCTACCACCGCCCGGCCGCCGAGGTCTCCGCGCTCGCCCCGCGCGCGCTCATCCTCTCCGGCGGCCCGGCCTCGGTGACCGACGCCGACGCCCCGCGCCCCGACCCGGCCATGCTCGAGCTCGACCTGCCGATCCTCGGGATCTGCTACGGCTGCCAGCTCCTCACCCAGAGCCTCGGCGGCAAGGTCGCCGCCTCGCCGCTGCGCGAGTTCGGGCGCGCCGCCCTCGGCCCACGTGCGCCGGATTCCCGCCTCTTTTCGAGGTTTTCCGACTCACCCGTGTGGATGTCGCACGGCGACCACGTCGAGCTCACCCCGCCCGGCTTCACCGTCACCGCGAAGACGAGCGACGGCCTCGTCGCCGCCATCGAGGACCCGAGCCGCCGCCGCTTCGGCGTGCAGTTCCACCCCGAGGTGCATCACACGCCGGGCGGCAAGGACATCCTCGCCGCCTTCCTCTTCGACGTCGCCGGCCTCGTCGCCGACTGGACGCCAGCCCACTTCATCGCCGAGACCCTCGCCCGGATCCGCGCCCAGGTCGGCGACGACGGCCACGTGATCTGCGGCCTCTCCGGCGGGGTCGACTCCGCGGTCGCCGCCGCGCTCGTCAACGCCGCCATCGGCAAGCGCCTGCACTGCATCTTCGTCGACTCCGGCCTGCTGCGCAAAGACGAAGCCGTCGAGGTCGAGCGCACCTTCGGCGCCGAGCTCGCCTTCTCGCTCACCACCGTCGACGCGCGCGAGCGTTTCCTCGGCGCGCTCGCCGGCACCGCCGACCCCGAGCTCAAGCGCAAGACGATCGGCCGCGTCTTCATCGACGTCTTCGAGGAGGCCGCGCGCGCCTTCAAGGACGCCGCCTTCCTCTGCCAGGGCACGCTCTACCCCGACGTCATCGAGTCGGTGTCGGTGCGCGGCCCGTCGGCGACGATCAAGACGCACCACAACGTGGGCGGCCTGCCCGAGCGCATGCACCTCAAGCTCATCGAGCCGCTGCGCGAGCTCTTCAAGGACGAGGTGCGCGCGGTCGGGCGCGAGCTCGGCCTGCCCGAGCGCGTGCTCATGCGCGAGCCCTTCCCCGGCCCCGGCCTCGCCATCCGCATCCTCGGCCCGGTCTCGCCCGAGCGCATCCACACCCTGCAGGAGGCCGACGCCATCGTGCGGGCCGAGCTCGCCAGGCTCCCGAACAAGCACGAGATCTGGCAATCGTTCGCCGTGCTCTTGCCGGTGCGCTCGGTCGGTGTCATGGGGGACGCGCGCACCTACGAAGAGGTCTGCGCCGTGCGCGCCGTCACCTCGGTCGACGGCATGACCGCCGACGTCTTCCCGATCCCCCACGAGGCCCTCGGTCGCATCGCGACCCGCATCGTCAACGAGGTCCGCGGCATCAACCGCGTCGTCTACGACATCACCTCCAAGCCACCCGGCACCATCGAATGGGAGTGAGTTCGCCGCTACGACTCGCGGGGCCGGCGTCGCTTCGCTTGGTCGGTCGTGCGGCGTACTTGAGTACGCCTCCTCCCTCCCGACGCTTGCTCCTTGGCCGCGCGAGTCTCGCTGGCGAACTCAACTCGGCTACTGGGAGGACTTGAGTCTCCGACCCCCAGCCACGCCACACCCACCACCCCGCACCCGCCTGGCGCAAGGCGGCGGTGCATCCTCCTTCCAAATGGGCCGCTTCTGGCGTATCATCCCGCTCCTTTCACGCCGGCCGCCTGCACATGGCCACGCCGGTGGGAGCGTCGGATGTCGTCGGATCACATCAAGGTAGGGCTTCTGGGATGCGGAACGGTCGGGACCGGCATCCTCAGGATCCTCACCGAGAACCGCAGCGACATCGTCGCCCGCCTCGGCTCCGACATCGAGGTCACGGCCATCCTGGTGCGCGACCCCGACCGTGAGCGCGACCCGATCATCCCGCGCGCCCTCCTGACGACCGACCCGCAGAAGGTCATCGAGTCCGGCGCGAAGATCATCGTCGAGGTGCTCGGCGGCTACGAGCCGGCGCGCACCTACATGCTGGCCGCGCTCGCCGCGGGCTGCCACGTCGTGACCGCCAACAAGGCGCTCCTCGCCAAGCACGGCGCCGAGATCTTCCGCGCCGCCGACGAGGTCGAGAAGGACGTGATCTTCGAAGCCTCCGTCGGCGGTGGCATCCCGATCATCCGCACCCTGCGCGAGGGCCTCGCCGCCGACCGCATCGACTCGATCCACGCGATCATCAACGGCACCTCGAACTACATGCTCACCGGCATGTCGTCGCGCGGCGCCGCCTACTCCGACGTGCTCGCCGAGGCGCAGGCCAAGGGCTACGCCGAGGCCGACCCGACGATGGACGTCGGCGGCTTCGACGCCGCGCAGAAGCTGTCGATCCTCATCTCGGTCAGCTTCGGCGCCGACATCCCCTTCGACCAGATCACCACCGAGGGCATCGAGGGCCTGACGCCGGCCGACTTCGCCTTCGCGCGCCAGTTCGGCTACGCCGTCAAGCCGCTGGCCGTCGCCAAGGCGCACCTGCCCGAGGACGGCGACGACCCCGCCGCCGTGACCCTCATCGAGGCGCGCGTCGCGCCGCACCTCATCCCGTCGGACTCGATGCTCGCGCACACCAACGGCGTCTTCAACGCCGTGCGCGTCACCTCGCACGCGCTCGGCCCGGTGCTCTTCTACGGCAAGGGCGCGGGCATGATGCCGACCGCCGCCGCGGTGGTCTCCGACATCATCGAGGCCGCGCGCAACATCATGGGCGACACCTACGGGCGCCTGCCGCACCTGGCCTTCCACAAGGAGCTGGTGCGCCCGACCCGGCTGCAGCCCGCCGACGACGCATTCTGTCCGTTCTACCTGCGCTTCACCGTGCGCGACGAGCCGGGCGTGCTCGCCCAGCTGACGACCGCGCTCGGCGCAGAGAGGATCTCCATTCGCAAGATGGTGCAGGACCAGTACGAGCCCGGGCTGCCCGTGCCGGTGGTCCTGCTCACCCACCAGGCGCGCGAGGGCAGCGTCAAGCGCGCGCTCGCGGTGATCGATTCGCTTCCCTTCGTGACGGAGCCGACGTGCTATCTCAGGGTCGAGGACATCCGCTGATGGCCCCCGTGCCGGACGCCCCCAAGGCGGCTCCCGCGGACGGGCTCAGGGCCCGGCTGTCCGCGCTCTGGGAGCGCCAGGGGCCCGAGCGCCAGCGCTTCCTGCGCTTCGCGGTCGTCGGCGCCAGCGGCGTGCTCGTCAACTTCGCCTTCCTGACGCTCGGCCTGTGGATCTTCGGCGGCCTGGCGGAGGGTGCGCGCGACACGGCGGCCAGCGCGCTCGGCATCGCCGTCTCGATCGCGACCAACTTCCTGCTCAACGACGTGTGGACCTGGGGTGACCGCAAGAAGGGCACGCGCAAGCGCGACTTCGCGCTGCGCCTGTCGACCTACGCGGTCGGCGCCGGGATCGCCGCCGGGATCCAGTTCGCCGTCGCCGCGCTCTTCCGCGCCGTGTTCGACGCTCACGTCTACCTCGCCCAGGCCGCGGGCATCGCGGTCGGCACCGTCGTCAATTATCTCATCAGCAACCACGTCGTCTTCAAGGATAAATCATGAGCAAGGCCCTTACCCCCGGTGGAGAATGCGAGGCGTGGTGCACCAAGTGCAAGCGTGACACCCTGCACAACATCGTGGCGATGGACGCGACCGGCAAGACGCCGGCCAAGGTCCTGTGCCGCTCGTGCAAGGGCGAGCACAAGTACCGCGCCCCCAAGAGCGCAGCTGGCGAGAAGGTGACCAAGCGCCCGGCGCGCGCCACGCGCAAGTCCGCCGAGGCGAAGTCGTCGGCACCCTCGCCGGCCGCGCTCTACAAGCGCTGGGAGGAGCTCGTCGGCAAGCACGCCGGCACCGCCGCGCAGCGCTACAAGGTGACCGCCGGCTACAACACCGCGGACGTGATCGAGCACAAGGACTTCGGCCTCGGCTTCGTCACCGAAGAGCTCGCCTGGAACCGCATCAAGGTCCTCTTCCAGGATGCGGAGCGCACGCTGCTTGCGCGCCACGGCCAGAACCCGCCCGCCGCCTGAGCGCTCGACACGCGATGGCGCCCACGCTCACGCTGCTCGTGATCGCCCTCGGCGCGACGGGCGTCGGCGCCGAGGTCGCACGCGCCGAAGACGAGCCGCCGCCGCGCGTGCTCGTGCGCGAGGAGCCGTCGCTGCCCGGCTTCGGCGCGCCGCGCTTCGAGCTGGCCGACATCTCCGCTTGGACCCTGCGCGACGGCGAGCTCGAGATCGGCCCGACCGCCGTGCGCTACGGCCTCTTCGACCTCGTGCACATCGGCACGCGCTTCGCGCTCAACCTCTTCGGCGCGCTCAACGCCGACGCCAAGTGGACGATCCACGACGATGACGCGATCGCGGTCGCGGTCGAGGCCGGGCTCCTGCGCTTCGACCCCGAGCTCGTCGGCATCGACGACGACTTCTCGGTCTGGGCCTTCCCCGTCTCGCTGCGCGCGTCCGGCCGTCCCAACGAGAACATGCGCGTGCACCTCGCCGTCGAGTTCCTCTCGGCCCGCCCCGAGGGCGAGACCTCGGACACGGTCAAGCGCATCCAGCGCTACCTCGGCCCGACCGGTCGCCTGGCCGCGCAGCTCGGCTTCGAGTGGCGTGTGCACGAGCTGGTCGCGCTCATCGCCGAGCTCGAGGCGCCCTTCATCCTGCACCACGCGACCCTGCGCTACGACGACGAGGACGACGCGCTCGACTTCCTCACCGGGCGGCTGTCGCTGCAGCTCGTCTACGAGAGCCTCAACGTGCGCCTGGGCGGCGGCTACGGCCCGAGCTTCCTCGGCCAGAGCGGCTGGTTCCCCGTCTTCGAGCTCGCCCTCAGGATCTATTGATCCACGCAGCGGGCGCTGAACGTCACGCCGGATCGATGGTGAGCGCGCGCGGGTAGGCCTTGCAGTGCGCCGCGCAGAGCCCGCAGCCGGTGCACAGCGCGCCGTCGACGACGGGCAGCGCGCGCTGATCGAGCGCGAGCGCGCCGGGCACCGGGCACCAGTCGACGCAGCGCTCGCACGGCGCCTCGCGCGCCTCCTCCGGCGCCTCGGCCCAGCCCGCGTTGAGGCACAGCCGCAAGAGCGGGCGCGCCGTGCCGAAGCGCGCGATCTCGGCGATCGGCCCGACGACCAGCGCGCGCACACCACCCGGCCCGGGCTCGCACGCCGCCGCGCACGGCACGTCGCGACACATCATGCACGGGTGCCGCTCGATGTCGGCGACGGGCAGCCCCGCTTCGTCGGCGACGAGCGTCGACTCCGGGCAGGCCTCGATGCACGCGCCGCAGCGGGTACAGGCCGCGAGGAAGGCCTCCTCGGGCAGCGCACCGGGCGGCCTCCGTGGTCGTCGGGTCGCGGGCGGCGCACTCGGCTCCGCGGCTTCGTCGTCGCCGGCCGGAGCCCCGGGCACGAAGGTCGGGGTGAGCGGCGCCTCGTCCTCGTCGACGAGCTTCTTCAAGCTCGCCAACGCCTCGCGGAAGAAGCCGCGGCGCTCGCCCTTCATCGCCGCTTGGGGCGCTTGGCCGGCTTGGTCGCCGGGCCGCGCGCCAGTTGCACGTGGCCGTGCTGGCCGCGCGTGCGCTCGGCGCTCTCGCCGCGCTTGTGGGGCCCGGTCCGCGGCTCGGTGCCCGGGCGCTGACCGGGATGGGGGCGCGTGGCCGGCACCGTCGCGCGCGTGCCGGGTCGGCCCTGCGGTCCGCCGCGCGCGCTCGCGTCCGCGGTCTCGGCGCCTCCGCGGGCCTCGCGATAGGGCAGCGCGTCCTCGGCGAAGCGACGGCGCGCCTCGTCCTTGCCGCCGTCGTCGTCCTTTTCCGGGTAGAGCGCGTGGATGTCCTTGCGAAAGGCGTGGAAGGTGCCGTCGGCGATCGACCTGCGCACCCTGGCCATGAGATCCGAGAAGAAGGCGAGGTTGTGGATCGTCGCGAGCGTCGCGCCGAGCACCTCGCCGATCTCGAAGAGGTGGTGCAGGTAGGCGCGGCTGAAGTTGCGGCAGGTGTAGCAGCCGCACGCGGTGTCGATCGGGTAGGCGTCGCGGCGATAGCGCGCGTGCGTGATGCGGATCCGCCCCTGGAAGGTGTAGAGCGCGCCGCCGCGCGCATGACGCGTCGGGATCACGCAGTCGAACATGTCGATGCCGGTGGCGACGCCGTCGACGAGGTCCTGCGGGCGCCCGACCCCCATGAGGTAGCGCGCCTTGTCGGCGGGCATGTGCGGCATCGTCTCGGCGAGCACCTCGTTCATCTTGTCGGGGCCCTCGCCGACCGAGAGCCCGCCGACCGCGAAGCCGTCGAAGGGCAGCGCGGTGATCTGCAGGGCGGAGCGGCGGCGCAGATCGCCGAACATGCCGCCTTGCACGATCCCGAAGAGCGACTGATCGGCGCGCGTGTGCGAGGCGATGCAGCGCTCGGCCCAGCGCGCGGTGCGGTCGATCGAGAGCTCCACCACCTCGCGGTCGGCCTCGGCGGGCAGGCACTCGTCGAAGGCCATCGCGATGTCCGAGCCGAGCGCCTGCTGGATCGCCATCGAGGTCTCGGGCGACAGGAAGGTCTTCTTGCCGTCGAGCTCGTAGGCGAAGGCGACGCCGTCCTCGGACAGCTCCTTCTTCTTGAGCGAGAAGACCTGGAAGCCGCCGGAGTCGGTGAGGATCGGCAGGTCGACCGACATGAAGCGGTGCAGACCACCGAGCTTCTCGATGAGCACCTCGCCCGGCCGCTGGTGCAGGTGATAGGTGTTCGCGAGCACGATCTGCGCGCCGACCTCGCGCAGGTGGTGCGGCGGCAGCGCGCGCACCGCGCCCTGGGTGCCGACGGGCATGAAGACCGGCGTCTCGACCTTGCCACGGCGGAGCTCGAGCACGCCGGTGCGCGCCGAGGTCGAGCGGCAGAGCGAGGTGGTCGAGAAGCGGGCGGGGCTGGTCATCGTGTCACTCGATCGTCAGGGTGAAGGGCATGAGCGCCAGCGGCCCGTCGCTCGCCAGCGCCGAGAGCACCTGGCCGAGCTCGCTGAGCTCGGGGGAGCGCGCCGGGACCTGGGGCTCCTCGGCGAGGAGATCGGCGAAGCCGAAGACGCCGGCGATGAGCCGCTGCAACCCCGAGAGCGGGCCGAGCGTTCCGACGTAGTGGAGATCGACCTCGGCGTCCTCGTCGATCCCGGCGGCCTCGCGCGCCATCATGATCGCATCCCACAGGCCGCCCTGGCGATCGACGAGCTTCCGATCGATCGCGTCGGGCGCGAGCCAGACCCGCCCCTGGGCGACCTCCTCGACGGTGGCCAGCGGGAGCGCGCGGCCCTCGGCCACCACGCCGAGGAATCGATCGTAGTAGGCGCGCAAGGTGTTCTTCGCGTGCTCGCGCTCGGCGTCGGTGAAGGGCCGGTACGGGCTCATCATGTCGGCGCGCTCGTTGGACTTCTCGGTGTGGGTGCTCAAGCCGACGAGCGCGTAGAGCCCGGAGAGATCGACCTTGCCCGTGAAGATCCCGATCGACCCGGTGATCGTCACCCCGGTCGCGACGATCGGCGCGCCGGCCGCGAGGTAGTAGCCGCCGCTGGCGGCGATGTCGCCGAAGCTCACGACGACGGGCTTGACCTTCTTCGCGCTCATGAGGGCGCGGTGCATGCGATCCGACGCGACCGCCGAGCCGCCGCCCGAGTCGACGCGCACGACGATTGCGGCGACCCGGGGATCGGCCAGCGCCTGCGAGAGCGCCGCCGCGAAGCTCGCGTCGCCGGTCGTCTCGCCGCCGACGAAGGGGATCGGTAGCGGTGAGTCGCCCGCCGAGCTGCCATCGACGATGGAGCCGACGACGGGCAGGACGGCGATCCGCTCGCGGGTGCCCCAGCGCCGCCAGCCGTCCGGCTCGGGCTCGTAGCGATCGACCAGGCGCACGTCGCGCCCGAAGACCGACTCGACCAGCTCGCCGAGCGCGTCGGCCTCGACGAGCCCGTCGACGAGCTTCTCCTGCTTGGCGACGTGCATCGAGTGCGGCCCGGACTCGAGGAGCCGCATCAGGGTGGCGTGGTCGAGCGCGCGCCCCTCGCCGACGGCCGTCAGCCAGGCGTGGGTGATGCCGTCGAGGAGGGCGCGCGTCTGCTCCTTCGAGGCGTCGGAGGGGCCGGTGCGCGAGAACGGCTCGGGCGCGGTCTTGTAGGCGTCGAACTTGATGAACTCCGCCTTGACGCCGAGCTTTTCCATGAGGCCGAGGAAGTAGGTCTGGGTGATGGCGAGGCCCTGGAGCATCAGGCCGCCGGCGGCGTAGAGGTGGATCTCGTCGGCGGCGGAGGCGAGGTAGTGCGCGCGCATGTCGCCGACGGTCTCGAGCGCGATGACCTTCTTGTCGGCCTTGCGGATCCTGGCGATGGCGGCGCGCAGCTCCCAGCACTGCGCCCACGATGGGGCCTGGTCGATCTGGAGGACGAGGCCGGCGGCGTCGGGATCGCGCGCGACGCGATCGAGCACCATGAGCCAGTGACCGAAGCCCGGGCGCGGGTCGCCGAAGAGGCTCGTCCCTGGGCGCTCGGGGAGCTCGCCCGCGAGCTTGAGGTGATACACTGCCTTCCTCTTCGGCACGAGCGAAGGGCGCCGCTCGGAGCCGACACGCATCAGGACCGAGAGCGAGGTCGGCCCGCCGCCACGATCGGAGGCGTCGAAGCCGGTCTCGACGCCGAAGGCGTCCTGGTAGAGGCCGAGGAAGGCCCCGCCGGCGATGTGCTGGGCGCCGCCGTCCTCGGTGTTCTCGTAGCGGACGTAGCCACCGAGCGCGAGCCCCGGCACGACCATGAGGCGCGCGGTCGCCATCGCCTGCCAGAGGCCGACGCGGTCGGTCAGGGTGCGCGCCGCCTCGAGCCCGAAGGCGATGCGCTCGCCGCCGGGTCGCATGCCGATGCCGAGGCGCAGGACCGGGTCCTCCTCGAGGCCGTCGGTGCCGGGCGCCACCGGCCGGTCGAAGTGCTCGAGCGCCAGCGAGAGCGAGAGCGAGCGCCAGGGCCGGAGCGAGGTCGAGAGCGTCCAGGCGCCGTAGTCGTCGAGCACGGGATCGACCTTGGAACCGAGGTCCATCCAGTGCAGGCCGAGCGCCGCCGTCTCCCCGAGCCTCAGCGCGAGGCCGACGTCGAAGCGGCTCGTCGTCGTGTCGGTGCCGGGACCGTCGCCGATCCCCGAGATCCCCATGCCGACGGCCAGCGGCCCGAGGCGCAACGCCGCGAGCCCGACGAGCCCGTTGACCGTGTCCTCGCCGGAGAGACGCGTCGTCACACCGAGCCCGAGCTCGAATCCGTCGAGGAAGCCGAGGCCGGCCGCGTGCGTGACCGTCGCGTCGGCGCCCTCGACCTCCGGCGCGAAGGTCCACGGCAGGACGATGGGGCGCGGCGAAGGCGCGGGCGGCGCGGCGCGCGCCGTCGATCCCGCCGCCGCGAGCGCGGCCACCATGACGGCGCCGATCCCGATCCCACGCCCCGTGAAGCCCATCGCCAGCGTCATGTTGCTCAAGACCTGCCCAACCTCGCGCCGCCACGCGCGGCGCCGCTGCACGCCTACCACGACCCGTCGCCAGGCGACACCGTTGTTGCATTTCGGGTCGCTGTGCTGTTAGCCACGGCCCATGCACCGCCTCGTCCGCTTCGTCGCCCCGATCGCGCTCGCCCTCCCAACCCTCGCCTGCGGCGACGATGCCGCCCCGCCCGAGGAGCCGATCGGATCGCTCGTCGAGCCGGGCAAGGCCGACGACTTCCTCTCGCTCTCGGCGAGCGAGTACTGGGTCGAGGGCACGACCTCGATCACGCTGGACGCGGCCTGGGCCGGGCGCACGCTCGAGGAGCGCGAGGCCGAGATCCGCCGCCTCATCCCGGCGCGCCACATCGTCATCGGCTGGTTCCTCAACCGCTACCTCGTCGACAAGGACAAGGACGACAGCTACGGCGGCTTCAAGGCGCTGACCAAGAACGGCTCCTATGAAGATCTCGACCTCGCGCAGGTCGACGAGCTCACCTGGTCGTTCTCCTTCCGTCAGGAGGTCGGTGGTGACAACGACCTCGTCGCCGCCCTGCCCGACGCCGAGCCGCTCGGCGACGGCACCTGGCGCTTCGATCTCTGGATCGGCAAGGTCACGACCGCGGACATGCAGCGCCTCGAGACCGACCGCGAGTGGTATCGCCAGGCCCCGTGGAGCGCCTTCGACCCGAGCAAGGTCGCCGACGCCCAGAAGGAGCTCATGCCGCTGACGATCCGCAAGCAGCCCGCCGAGGACGACGCCTGGCTCGAGCTCGATCGCCTCATGGACGACGGTGAGCTCACGATCGGGATCCACTTCGGCTGGGACTACCACGGCGCCTATCACGAGAAGCACTCACGCCAGGTCTACGACTGGCTCGTCTCGCGCAAGGGCTTCGAGAGCCCGGTCGCCTCGTGGGAGGCGCTCACGCACGACGCCGGCCCGCTCACCGGCAAGGTCACCTGGCGCGGCCGCACCGTGACGGCGAAGGTCTCGCTCTTCTGGGGACGCAAGGGCGACGCGACCGATCCGGACACGGCCGCGGGCGGCCGCCAGCTCGAAGCCGACATGCTCGAGAGCCTCGCCGCGCGCGAGGTCGTGATCTTCAGCGGCCACTCCGGCCCGTTCTACGGCTTCGCGCTCGCCAACTGGAAGCTCACCTCCGAAGGCGACCTCGACGACTCCGAGCTCCAGGACGTCGCGCTCTGGAAGGACCACTACCAGCTCATCGTCGCCGAGGGCTGCGACACCTACGGCCTCGGCCAGGCCTTCGCGCTCAACCCCTCCAAGCCCGGCCTGAAGGACCTCGACGTCATCACGACGACCTCGTTCTCGAACGCCGCCAGCTCCGCCACCGTCACCGACGTCCTGACGGTTTTGCTCGGCGCGCCCGGCAAGAAGGTCGCCGCGCCGACCCGCTACGCCGAGCTGCTCGCCGACCTCGACGCCAACTCGTACTGGTTCGACTCGATGTACGGCGTACACGGCCTCGACGACAACCCGCACGTGCACCCCTGGGCCGACCTCGCCCTGGCGTGTGAGCGCTGCACCTCGCACGCCGCCTGCGGCGAAGGCATGCGCTGCGTGCGCGACAAGGACGGCGAGCGCGTCTGCGCCGCCGAGTGTACCTCCTCGCTCGGCTGCGGTGAGGGCTACGCCTGCAGGAACGTGCAGGCCGACAACACGCTCGGCACGCGGGTCTGCGCCCCGGCGTCGCTGTCCTGCGCCGCGCCCGCGCTCGAGGTCGCGCGCGCCCTGGTCAGCGAGATCATGCCCAACCCGACCGCCGACTCCAACGCCGACGGCGAGCACGACACGACCGACGACGAGTACGTCGAGATCGTCAACGCCGGCGCGGCGACCCTCGACCTCACCGGCTGGACGCTCAGCGACGGCTTCGCCGTGCGCCACCGCTTCCCGGCAAACACCCTGATCCCGCCGGGCGGCGCGCTCGTCGTCTTCGGCGGCGGCGCGGCCGAGCTCGTTGCCGGCACGACGATCATGCAGGTCGCCTCGAGCGGCGCGCTCGGGCTCAACAACACCGGCGACAGCGTCAAGCTCGCCGACCGCGACGGCCTCGTCGTCGCGCAGGTCGCCTTCGCCGCGGGCCTGCCCGCCGGCACGGCCTGGGCGCGCGAGCGCGAGCTCGATCCCGACGCCGCCTTCGCGACCGGCTCGCCGAGCCCCGGTGCGCGCAACGACGGCGCCCAGTACTGATCGAGGGCGCGCGAGCACGAGGGGGTCCGCTGCCCCGATCGATGCGGCGTCTGACATTCCCGCCGCGGCGCGAGCTCGACGTGTAGGGTGGGCACACCGTCACGAAGGCCCCCATGCTCGCGCCCCATGCCCAGGTATCTGACACCGATCGGACCACACGCGCTCGCGCGTTGACCCGGTGGTTCACGACGGACCACCCTCCGATCGTCGGCGCCCGCTCGCTGCCCTTCGGGCAGGTCGCCGAGCTGCGCGTCGCGTCGGTCCATCGTCACCCCACGCCCGCGCGAAGCCGGTCGCACCCGCCGCACGCGCACCTCTCACTCCCCTGAGGTCACCGCCCATGCTCGCCCTCTCCAACAAGGTCGCCACCAAGATCACCGCCGCGCTCGACAACGCCGCCACCTCGATGTTCGGCGGCAAGCTCCAGAAGGCCACCCTGATGGTCTACGAGTGCAATAGCGGCGACGTGTCGCTCACCAACCCGGTCGACGAGATCCCGTTCCTCTTCAACCCACACACCATCAAGGTGGACAAGGAGGTCGAGTTCGCCGAGGAGGCCACCGCCAACAGCACCAAAGAGCTCAAGTACAGCGCGACCAAGCCGGTGAGCCTCGAGCTCGGCGAGATCTGGTTCGACACCTACGAGACCCGCGAGAGCGTGCGCGAGAAGTACATCGACAAGCTCGAGGCCCTGCTCGACTACCAGCCGGGCACCCACGTGCTGCACGTCATCAAGTTCGTGTGGGGCGAGTTCAGCATGGGCAGCAAGCTCGACGAGGCCTACGCCTTCCTCGCCGCCAAGATCTCCGTCGAGTACACGCTCTTCCTGCCGTCGGGCCGCCCCTGCCGCGCCAAGGTCGCGCTCTGCCTGCGCCAGATCATGACCGCCTCCAAGGAGAGCAAGCTGCGCAACAAGCAGTCGCCCGACCACGCGCGCATCTACACCGTCAAGCGCGGCGACACCCTGCAGGGGATCGCCACCTTCGCCTACGAAGACCCGCGCCAGTGGCGCCGCATCGCCAACAGCAACGACATCCCTGATCCGATGACGCTGCGCCCCGGCACGGTCCTCATGCTGCCGCCGATCCTGAAGTAACCGGTGCCGCGCGGCGCTCGGGCAGTCCCCCGGGGCTGCGGTTGACGAGCCGCGCCGACCCGGTGCATGCCCTTGGCATGACGACTCGCTTCACGATCACCTCGACGGGCCGGGCGACGCCATGATCGCCGGCGCCGTGATCCGCCCGGTCTTCTTCGAGATCGACGGGCTCTTCGACCGCTTCCTCTTCGCCGACGCCTTCATCACGCTCGACGAGGAGAACGGCCGCCAGCTCGTGCTCATCACGACCTACTACGAGGACGTCGAGTTCGACTTCGGCGAGGTCGAGGTCGCGCTCGACGGCGAGCGGCTGCGTCACTTCGAGGACGTCGGCCGCGACGAGCACGAGCCGATGCGCGCGGTGATCTATCCGATGGGGCACATCCCGATCCGCGCGACCTACGAGCTCGTCGTCAACTACCGTGGCCAGCGCCTCACCGAGCGCCTGACCCCGGTGCCGGCCCCGCCCGAGCGCGAGCTCGCCCTGGCGACCCTCTTCAAGGACGACTTCGAGGACATCGAGACCTGCTACCGCTACTACAAGGAGCAGGGCGTCGAGCGCTTCTACTTCTTCTACAACGGGCGCCTCGCGCGCCTGCCCAAGGCGCTCTACACGGCGCCGGAGATCGTGCACGGCGAGTGGAACTTCCGCTACTGGCTCGGCAGCGCCTCGGCCAAGCGGCACCACGCGCAGGCGCTCTTCCTCACCATGGCGCGCTACCGCTTCCTGCCGTTTTCCTCCTACCTCATGCTGGTCGACCTCGACGAGTTCCTCGCCGTGCGCGGCAAGCCCGGCATGACCGTGCGCGACTACCTCGAGCGCGTCGACGAGCGCTGCATGAGCGCGCGCAACTACTGGTCGGAGGCGCGCCCGCCGCGCCGCGCCGCGCGCGTGCGCTACGAGGACCTGGCGCACGTCTGGGCCAACCCCGGCCACGAGGGCGACCAGCGCATGAAGACGATCTACCGCGGCGACTTCCGCGGCTTCTGCGGCGTGCACCAGCCCAAGCGCCCGCACCAGACCCACATCTGCGACGACCTCGCGCTGCACCACCTCATCAACGGACCGCACTCGCGCCAGCACCTGATGGCCAAGGACGCGCGCCCGACGCCGCTCATTTGAACCGCGCACGATGAGCGCCGAGGCCTATCGCGCGGCGGTGAGCGCACACGGTCGCGAGACCTTCGCCTTCTCCGGGCTCAAGCCGGGGCTCGCCCACTGGCAGGACGGCCCGCCCCCCGAGGGCACCGGCGCCGCGCTCGCCTACGTCGACACCGGCCGCACCTGGGTGGCGATCGGCGCCCCCGTCGGGCCGGAGCACGAGGTCGAGCGCGCCGCCGCGCGCTTCGTCACCGCGGCCAAAGACGCGCGCCGCAACGCCTGCTTCTTCGCCACCGAGCGCCGCCTCCTCGAGACGATGCGCATCGGCGAGCAGCCGATCTTCTCGCCGCGCGCCTGGCCGGACACCCTCAAGGCCTCGCGCAGCCTGCGCGAACAGCTCCGCCGCGCCCGCAAGAAGGGGGTGCGCGTGCGCGCGGTCGAGCCGTCCGAGCTCGTACCCGGGTCCCCGCTGCGCGAGGTGATCGACCAGATGGCCAGGCGCTGGCTCGACGCCCACCACCTCGAGCCGATGCGCTTCATCGTCGGAATCGACTCCTTCTACCATCCTGAATCTCATAAGTATTTCGTCGCCGAGCGCGACGGCCGCGCGGTCGCCTTCCTGTCGGCCGTGCCGATCCCCGCGCGCGACGGCTGGCTGGTCGAGGACGTCTATCGCGCGCCGGACGCGCCCAACGGCACCAGCGAGTGCCTGCTCGACGCGCTCTTTCGCGCGGTGCCGGACGCGGCGCTCGTCACGCTCGGGCTCGCGCCGCTCTCGGGCGACGTGCCGCTTCCGCTTCGCCTCGCGCGCCGCGCGCTGAGACCGCTCTACGACTTCGCGGGGCTCGCGGCCTACAAACGCCGCCTGAGCCCCATGCGCTGGGAGCCGGTGTGGCTCGCGCACCCACCGCGCCGCGGGCTGTGGAGCCTCTTCGCCTCGCTGCGCGCCTTCGCCGGCGGCTCGCTCGTCGCCTTCGCCGCGCGCTCGATCGTGCGCCACCCGAGCGGTCCGCCGTTCGTGCTGGCGCTGCCGCTCCTACCCTGGACGCTCCTGCTCGCGCTCCTGGCGCTCGTCGGCCAGCACGCGCTCCTCGGCTTCTCGCCGGCCGAGCTCTGGCTCTGGGTCGCCTTCGACACCGCGCTCGCCGTCGCGCTCTACCGCGCCGCGCGTCGGCCCCGCACCCGGCGCCTGCTCACCGCGGCGGCGCTCGGCGCGCTGGACGCCGCGCTCTCGCTCACGCACCTGCGTGCGGTCGGCTTCGGGCAGGGCAGCCTCGAGATCGCGCTGCGCGCGGTCGCCACCCTGGCCCCGGTGCTCGGCACGCTGGCCCTGATCTGGGCGGTGGTCTTGAGCCAGCGCCGCAGCCGGACGTGAGCGCGTGCGCGCCTGGAACCTTCAGACGAGCGTGCGCTCCAGGGCGACGGCGACGTGCTCCGCGACGCGCGCGGCCAGCTCGGCGCGCGGCGGTAGCGCGGCGCCGAGCGAGGCGAGCGATCCCATGACCCGGGCCTCGAGCCCGCACGGCTGGATCCGCGTGAACTCGTCGAGGTCGCAGTCGACGTTGAGCGCGAAGCCGTGGAACGTCACCCAGCCCGAGATCGCGATCCCGAGCGAGACGATCTTCTTTTCGGCGCCGCTCGGGCTCGCGGCCGGGCGCGCCCAGACCCCCGTGTGTCCCGCGCGGGAAAACGCGTGGATCGTCGGGAACTCGCGCGCGCAGAGCGCGATGAACGCCTCCTCGAGGCGGCGCAGCACGCGGTGCACGTCGCGCTCGGGCTCGGCGAGCATGACGATCGGGTAGCCGACGAGCTGCCCCGGCCCGTGCCAGGTGACGTCGCCGCCGCGCTCGACCTGTACGACCGGCGTCGGTCCCGGCGTGAGCACGTGCGCCGGCGCGTCCTTGCGGCGGCCGAGCGTGATGACCGGCGGGTGCTCGACCAGGATGAGGGTGTCGGGGATCGCGCCCGCCTTGCGCTCGGCGACGAGCGCGTGCTGCAGCGCGAGCGTCTCGGCGTAGTCGGCGCGGCCGAGGTCGCGCACGGTCAGCGGCGGTGCCTTCACGCCGTCCTCCCTACCCGATCGCGCGGCAGCTGTCGCGAACGGGGGTACACCGGCCCACTCTTCGCGCTTGGCGCGCGCCGCTTCGCCCGTGTATGGAGGACGGATGCAGGCTCGAGCCCATCGCGTCGTCGCCTGGGCGGCGATCGCAGCGGCGGCGGTCGCGAGCGCGGGCACGGCGTACGCCGAGCCTGTCGCGGACGACCACGCGGGAGGCCTGCACGGGGTCTTCCGCCTCGAGGACGGCCTCGTCCTGCCCTACCCGCTCGACAACCTCTTCCGCGGCTGGGTCGAGTGCACGGGGCGCGGCCACCACAAGGCGCTCGACATCGGCGGCGTCGGGCCCGACGCCGGGCTCGGCTCGGTCGTGCGCGCGATGGGACAAGGGCGCGTCATCCAGATCGGCCTCCCCGCCGACGACCCGGCGCGCTTCGGCAAGCCGCTCGTCGGACCCGCGACGGTCGTGCGCGGCGGGCGCGAGCTGCCCGCCTGGAAGGAGGTCCCGGGCTACGGCAAGGTGCACTTCTTCACCGAAGACTACGGCCGCCATCGCAGCGGCGGCGTGATCTCCATCCGGATCACCGACGGCCCGCTCGAAGGTCACGAGGTGCACTACCTGCACATCGCGGCCGTACGCCCCGGGCTCGAGGTCGGCGACCATGTCGCCCCCGGCGACGAGCTCGGCCTCATCGGCGGCACCGCCGTGCTCGACGCCTCGCCCCACCTGCACCTGTCGATCGAGGACGCGCGGGGCAAGGCGCTCGACGTCGGGCGCATCCTCGGGATCGGCGCGACGCGCGTGCCCTGCCGCGCCGGCCGCGACCAGACCGCCGCGATCCGCGCCCGCTACTCCAAGGCCGCCAAGGCCATGATGCGCGAGCTGCGCGAGGCGCGCGCGCTCGCGGCCACGGTGCCCGAGCCCCGCACCCAGTGCGGCGTCGAGACGATCGAAGGCGACTTCGCCGACGGCAAGGCGCGCGTGCGCCGCCTGCAGATCGAGCCGCTGGCGGACGACCCGCTGGCCCCGCTGTCGCTCCGGCTCGAGCGCGTCGAAGGCACGCGCTGGGCCCCGCGGATCCAGATCGAGGATCGCCACGGCAACGATCTCTTCACCGGCACGCTGAGCCGCCCCAAGGCCCGGCGCAAGGTCGCCTTCGAGTCGCGCGCCTCCGGCCGGCGCGGCGCGGCGCACGTCATCGTCACGCCGAAGAAGGCCGAGCCGCTCACCGTCGAGGTGATGTCCTGGCCGACCGGGACCAGCCGCGCCTACAAGGGCGCGCGCTGGCGCCTCACGATCGATCGCGCCTGCCGGTCCGCCGGGACCGAACGGCCACCCTGAGCGGCACGAGCGGTCGTAGCAGCGAAGTCAGCGGTTCAGCGCGTGGATCGCGTGCCCGAGGGCGGCGTTGGCCGCCTCCATCACCGCCTCGGCCAGGGTCGGGTGCGCGTGGATCGTCTCGCCGAGCTCGGAGGCCTGCGCGCCCATCTCGATCGCCAAGGCCGCCTCGGCGACGAGATTCGAGACCTCGGGGCCCACCGCCTCGAAGCCGAGCAGCACGCCGCTCGCCTTGTCGACGACGACGCGCACGAAGCCGTCGGCGTCGTTGAGGGAGAGCGCGCGCCCGTTGGCGGCGAAGCTGAACTTGCCGGCCTTGACCTCGTAGCCCTGGGTCGTGGCCTCGCGCACCGAGAGGCCGACCGTGGCGATCTCCGGATCGGTGAAGACCACCGCCGGGATGGCGCGCATGTCGAACGCCGCCTGGCGCCCGGCGATCACCTCGGCCGCGACCTCGCCTTCCTTCGAGGCCTTGTGCGCGAGCAGCGGCTGCCCCGCGACGTCGCCGATGGCGAAGACGTGAGGCACCGCCGTGCGCTGCGCGCCGTCGACGGTGATGAAGCCGTGCTCGTCGGTCGCGAGACCGATCGCCTCGAGCCCGAGCCCGTCGGTCAGCGGTCGCCGCCCGACCGTCAGGAGCACGTGATCGGCCTCGAGCGCCTTGCGCTCACCGCTCTTCCGATCCTCCAGGTGCACGCGCACGCCCGCGCCGAGCGGCTCCCAGCCCACCGCGCGCGTCGAGAGCAGCACCTCGCCGCCGGCGTCCTTGAAGCGCTTCTGCACCGGGCGCACCAGGTCGGGCTCGAAGCCCGGCAGCAACTGGTCGAGATATTCGACGACGGTGACCCGCGCGCCCAGGCGCTGCCACACCCCGCCGAGCTCCATGCCGATGTAGCCGCCGCCGATCACGACCAGGCGCTCGGGCACGCGCGCAAACGCCAGCCCTTCGGTCGAGCCGAGCACGCGCTCACCGTCGAAGGCGAAGCCCGGCAGGGCCGTCGGCACGCTGCCGGTCGCGATGATCGCGTGCCGGAACTCGATCGTCGTCGGCGCCCCGTCCTCGCCACGCACCTCGAGCTCGTGCGGCGCCACGAAGCGCGCATGCCCGCGCACGACCTGCCCGCCGTTGCCCTTGACCAGCCCGCCGACGCCGCCGGTGAGCTTGCCGACGACGCCGTCCTTCCAGCGCATCATCTTCGTGAGATCGATCGCGACGGGGCCGACCTCGATGCCGAGCGCGCCGGCGTGGCGGATCTGCTCGACCAGCTTGCTCGCCGAGATGAGCGCCTTGGACGGGATGCAGCCGACGTTGAGGCAGGTCCCGCCGAGCGGCCCGCGCTCGACGAGCACGCAGGGGACCCCGAGCTGCCCGAGGCGGATGGCGGCGACGTAGCCCCCGGGGCCCGCGCCGATGACGACGGTGTCAGTGCTGATTCGCAAGATGCTCCCTCGGTTGGCTGCGGCTCAGACCGTCTCGAGCAGCATGAGCTCGGGATCTTCGAGGTAGGTCTTGACCGCCTGCGCGAAGGCCGCGCCTTCGTGCCCGTCGATGAGCCGATGGTCGAACGACAGCGACAGGTTCATGCGCTGCCGCGCGACGATGCGATCGTCGTCGAGCACCACCGCGCGCTTCTGCATCTGGTGGATGCCGATGATCGCGACCTCGGGGTGGTTGATGATCGGCGTCGCCAGGAGCCCACCGAGCTTGCCGAGGCTGGTGATGGTGATGGTCGAGCCCTTGAGCTCCTCGGGCTTGAGCTTGTTCGCCCTGGCGCGCTCACCGAGATCCTGGATGTGCCAGGCGAGGTCGAGCAGGCTCAGCCGCTCGGCGTGGCGGATCACCGGCACCACCAGCCCGGGCTCGGTCGCGGCGGCGATCCCGAGGTGCACGTGCTTCTTCAGCACCACCTCGAGCTTGTCGTCGTCGACGACCGCGTTCATCTTCGGGAAGCGCGGCAGCGCGCACAGGACCGCCTTGGCGATGAAGGCGAGATAGGTCAGGCGCACACCCCGGTCGGCCACCGCCTTGGCGAGCTTGTCGCGCGAGGTGACCAGGTTCTCGCAGTCGATCTCGTCGACGTAGGTGAAGTGCGCGGCGTTGCGCTTGGAGCGACTCATCGTCTCGAAGATCGCGCGTCTGAGCCCCTTGATCCGCTGCCGCTCTTCGACCTCGCCGCCCGCCCCCACCTCGCGCGGGCTCGGGCTCCAGGTCGGCACCTGCACGCGCGACGGAGGTGGCGCGCTCGCCGCGACGCCCGCCGCGGCCATCGCGCCGACCACCGCCGAGGCCGCCGACGTCGGCGCGCCCGGCGATCCGATCGCGCCCTGCCCTCGCGCGTGCGCCTGCACGTCCTCGGGCGTCACGCGCCCACCCGGCCCGCTGCCGGTGACCTCCGCGATGTCGATCCCCAGCTCTCGCGCCAGTCTACGCGTCGCCGGCGCCGCCAACGCCCGCGACCCGCGCGGCACGGCGCCCGGCCCGCGCTCGGCCTTCGCCGCCGGCGCCGCCATCGCGGGCGCGCCGACCGGATCGCTCGGCGGCGGTGAGACGGCCTCGACCCGCGCCGCCTCCTCGCGCGGCGACGGCGTGACGACCGGCACGGGCGGTGCCGGGTCCGCCGTCGGATCGACGTGGCCGGCGTGCGCGCGCTGCGTCGGCGCCGCGCCCTCGGCGTCGAAGATCATCAGCGGCTGGCCGACCTTGACGATGTCGCCCGACTGCCACGGCAGCTCGAGGATCGCGCCCGCCACCGGGCTCGGGATCACCACCGTCGCCTTGTCGGTCATGACCTCGGCGACCGGCTGCTCGGCCTTGACCTTGTCGCCGACCGTGACGAGCCACCCGACGAGCTCGCCCTCGACCATGCCCTCGGCGAGATCCGGCAACATGAACTCGTAACGCATCGACTCCCCCACCCGCTCGCGTCAGAAGGCCAGGGTCGCGAGCGCCGCCTCGCGCACCCGCACGACCCAGTCGTCATCGTCGCCGGCGACCGCGCCGATCGGCGCCTCGAGCCACAAGAACGCCTCGCGCTGCACCTCGGCCGCCACCGCGCCCGCGAACGCGCCCGCGCCCTCGTGCACCACCAGCGCGCGCCCGCTCGCCTTGACCGCCTCGACCAGCGCGGCGAGGTCGAGCGGCACCAGCGCGCGCAGATCGATCACGCCGACCTCGTAGCCGTCGGCCGTCATGCGCTCGGCCGCCTCGAGCGCCACCGGCACCGCCGCGCCCCAGCTCAAGAGCGTCAGATCCGCGCCCGCGCGTACGCGCCGCGCCTCCGACAGCGCCGTCGCGTCGGGCGCCTCCGGCAGCGGCGCGCCGAGCTTGCGATAGAGCGCCTTGGGCTCGAGCACGACCACCGGGTCGCGCGCGTGCCGCGGGTCGACCGCCAGCCGGATCATCGACCACGCGTCCGCCGGCCGCGACGGGCTCACCACGCGGAGCCCGCTGGCGAACCCGAGCGCCGCCTCCGGCGAGTCGCCTTCGGACAACATGCCGTGCGCCACCCGCCCGACCGGGATCCGCACGAGCATCGGCCCGCCCGCCTCGCCGGTGCGCGCCTCGAAGCGCCCGATCCCGTCGACCACCGCGCCGGCCGCGCGCGCCGCCAGCTCGGGCGGCAGCTCGCAGATCGGCACCTTGCCCGCGATCTTGAGCCCGCGCGTGAAGCCGAGGATCGCCGCCGGGTTGGGCGGCGTGTCGAGCACGCGCTCGCCCGAGAAGCGCGCCTTGAGCCCGCTCGTCGCGCGGAACGGCCCGCCGAAATCACCGATGTCGCAGCCGATGAGGACCGCCTCGGGCACCTCGGCCAGCGCCTCGCCGAGCGCCTGGCGCACCGCCTCGACCAGCGAGATCCCCGCGCTCATCGCGCCTCCGCCCTGGCTCGCGCCGCCGCCAGCGCCGAGGTCACCTCGTCGGCCAGCGCGCGCTCGAGCTCCGGCGAGAGCAGGCCGCGCTCCTGCAGCTCACGCGCGTCGAGCGGCACCGGCAAGTGCCCGTCCTCGGCGTGGCGCGCGTCGATCAACATCGGCAGCCCCGGCCGCGAGGTGCGCGCCTCGGCCACGCTCCAGTAGACGCGGTGCGCCGAGTCACAGGTCACCGGCACACGGTGCATCATCACCAGCCGCTCGATCGACGCCCGCGGCCCGCGCAGGAGGAAGACCACGCGCGCGCGCGTCTCGAGCGCCCACACCATCGACGCCACCGTCTCCGGCAGGGTCAGCGTGCCCGAGCCGAGACAGCACAGCGCGATCTGCCCGGTGCCGCGCTGCTCGGCGACCGCGCCGAAGCCGACCGCCTCGGCGACGTGCCCGCCGTGCGACCCCTCCGAGAGCGAGATCCCGAGCTGACGATCGAAGAGCGCCCCGGGGATCGTGCGCTCGTGTCGGCGCCCGTACGCCTGCATGAGCAGCGCGTCGTGCGTCAGCCCATGCGCCAGCGCCGCCGGCCAGTCGCGCGCCGTGCCGAAGAGCCAGTCGCCGGGCTCGAGCGCGTAGCCCGCGCCGACCATCGCCGGCAGCGCACGCCCCGCGGCCGGCGTCGGCCGGATCTGCCCCGCGCGCGCCAGGCGCTGCAAGAGCTCCTCGGCGCCGCGCGCGTGCGCGACCAGCTCGACCAGGCGGCCGAGGATGCGCGCGTCTTCGCTCGGATCGACCCCGAGCCCGCGCATCGCCTCGAAGACCGGCCGCTGCATGCTGGCGTTCATGGCGTCTCCGGCGCGTGCGCACGGCCGAGGTGACCGGCGAGGAAGAGCTCGCCCGCGCGATAGCTCGAGCGCACGAGCGGCCCCGAGGCGACGTAGAGGAAACCGAGCGCGCGCGCCTCGTCCGCCCAGCGCTCGAAGGCCTCGGGCGTGACGAACTCGACGACCTGCAGGTGCTTTTCCGACGGACGCAGGTACTGCCCGAAGGTCACGACATCGCAGCCGACCGCGCGCAGATCGACGAGGGTCTGACGCACGTCCTCGTCCGGCTCGCCGAGGCCGAGCATGATCGAGCTCTTGGCGAGCACGTCGCGCCCGTCGCGCCCGCGCCCCTTTCCGTACTCGTGGATGTGCGCGAGCACGGCCAGCGACTGATCATAGGTCGCGCGCACGTCGCGCACCCGACGCGTCAGCGCGCGCGTCGTCTCGACGTTGTGCGCGACCACGTCGGCGCCGGCGTCGACGATCGCCTCGACCCCCTGCATGCGCCCCTGGAAGTCCGGGATCAGCACCTCGACCAGGATCTCCGGCTGCAGGCGCTTGAGCTCGCGCACGCACGCCGCGAAGTGACCCGCGCCGCCGTCTTCGAGATCGTCGCGGTTGACCGAGGTCAGGACGATGTAGTCGACGCCCATCGCCACGACCGCGGCCGCCGCGTGGTACGGCTCACGCGGGTCGAGCGGCGCCGGCTTGCCGGTCGTCACCGCGCAGAAGCGACAGCCGCGCGTGCAGGTGCCGCCCATCAGCATGATGGTCGCGGTGCCGCCGCTCCAGCACTCGCCGATGTTGGGGCACTGCGCCTCCTGGCAGACCGTCCACAGGTCGAGGCCCTCGAGGCGCCGCCGGATCTCCTCGTAGCGGCCGCCGCCGGGCGCCTTCACCTTGAGCCAGGGGGGCTTGGGCGTGCGCGCGCGCGGCGCGATCGGCGCCGCCTCACGCTCGGTCGGCCGGGGACTGTCGAGGATCGGGAACTTCACCACCACGCGCTGGCGTATAGCCCTCGCGCACCCGCACTGTCAAAGGCGATGCGCACGCGCCGCCGCACGCGACGCGCGCGCGCTCAGGGGATCGGGTAGCCGCGCGTGATCTTCGGAGCGCCGCCCTCGTCGGTGACGCGCGTGATGCGACCGCTCGGCCACTCGATGACGTGGCTCTCCCAGAGCGCGGCGTTGGTGATCTCGACGTCGTTCCACTGATCGCGCAGCGCGCCGTGCACGTAGACCCGCACCGTGGCGAACGCGTTGCCGTAGCCCCAGTCGTTGAAGTAGTGCACGCCGACGCGATAGCTCGCGCCGTGCTCGGGGTTCTTGACGTTGAGGTTCTCCGGCCCGCCGCCGTCGCGGTCGTCGCGGTCGAGGCTCGGGTCGCCGTCCAACCCGGCGGGGCCCCAGTCGAGCCGCGGCGTGAGCCAGTAGCAGTCGTAGCGCTCGTCGAAGAAGCGCCCCTCGGCCAGCGGGTGCAGGAAGTGCAGGTCGACGTCGGAGCCCCACGAGAAGTTGGCGCCGCCGCCCTCGTCGCTCTCGTTGATGTCGCCGGGCGTGCGCCACAGGAGCTCGACGTGCAGCGCGTCGTCCGAGCTCACGTGCACGACGTACTCGGCCGGCGCGCAGCTCGCTCGACCCGCGCCGTCCCAGACCTCGAGCCGGAAGATGTAGGTCCCGACCACGTTGGGCTTGAAGCGCGGCGCCGACACCTCGGCGCTCGGGTAGAAGCTCGAGACCGAGCCGGCCGGCTGCACCACCGACCACTGCCAGCGGGTGATCTCGCCGCCGACCGAGCTCGACGCGCTCGCGAGGTGCAGCTCGGTCTGCGCGACGACCTCGTCGCCCTCGGCGATCTCGATGATCGCCACCGGGCAGCTCCCGTCGGTGCCGAAGCCCAGGAGCGGCACCTCCAGCGCGCCCTCGAGGTAGGCGTTGGACATCACACGCAATACATTGGAATCTCTTATGAATTGCCCATCGGCCCCGCGCGCCGCCAGCGCGTCCGGCACGTAGGAGACCGGCACCTGCGCGCGCGCGCCGGGCGCCAGCACCAGCGGCAGCGACAGGCCCGACAGCTCGAGCGCGAAGCCATCGTCGCCGCCGCCGAGCGTGATCGCGCTGACCTCGAGGTCGCGGTCGCCGCAGGACTCGAGCTCGACCACCGCCTCGGCGCGCTGCCCGACGAGCTTCGCGCCGAAGTCGACGCGATTGGGGACCGCGCGCACGCACGGCCCGACGAGGTTGGCGTAGAGGCTCGCGCGCGCGCCGCCAACGCCGACGCCCGGATCGTCCGAATAGAAGATCAGCTCGCCGCGCGCCGAGCCGCCGCCATCGGCGGTGAAGGTGACGTCGACCTGCTGCGCGTGGCCGGGCGCGAGCGTGATCGGGCTCGCCAGCGTGAGATCGGCCGGCCCCTCCGAGCGCACCTCGCCCCCGCCCAGGCGCCCGAGGTCGGCGCGATAGCCGGCGGGCGCGGTGAGCGCGACCCGGGTGATCGCGAGCGGTGCTGCGCCGGTATTGAGGAGGTTCAGCGGCTTGGTCACGCTCGTGCCCGCCTCGACCGCGCCGAAGTCGAGCACGGTCGGCTGCAGCAGGAGACGCGCGACGACGGTCTCCGGCGTGAGGTGCACCGTGAAGGAGTCGATGCCGTCGATGGTCATGTTGGTCTGGATCGTCACCGTCGCCCGCGGACGCTCCGGCGCGCCCACGACGTCGGCGCGCAGGTTCACCGCGATCTCGTGCGGCGCGCCGCCCGGCGGAATCGTCAGCGCCGCCGACGCGGACGGCAGCGGGTTCGAGCTCAAGGTATAGGCCCCGGGCACGGTCTCGCTGAGCGCGATCGCGCGCACGACGAGATCCCCGTCGCCGGTGTTGGCGATCGTGAGGCGCACCTGCCCGCTCGCCCCGACGATGAGCGTCGCCTTGTCGATGAGCGGCCGGCCACCTTCGCTCACCTCGATGCGCGGCGCGGTCCCCTGCTCGACGACGCCCGCGTCGTCGCCGCACGCCAGGCCCGTCACCATCACCACCGCCACCGCCAACGCCCGCTCGCCCACGACCGCCTCCTCGCGCCACGCGCGCGGAGACTACCTCACCCGCGCGGCCGAGCACACTCTTCGCCGCGCGCGCCTCGTGGTGAGAGCCCTCAGTCGACGCGGATCGGCGCCGGCGCCGCCAGCCCGCGATGATCCGGGTTGTAATACTCCCACGCCGTCGCCCCGCCCGAGGCCGCGCGCAACGGGAAGCGAGCGCGCACGCGGTAGCGCACGGAAAACGGCGTGTCCGGCCGGAGCTCGGGCACGTACATGATGATCTGCCGCCCCGCGAGGGTGAAGCGCTGCAATACCCCGTCGGCGACCGCGCGCTCGAGGTCCTCGCTCAGCACCTCGAAGCCCGGCGGCACCGCGACGTCGACGATCCCCATCGACGCCACGCCCGGCAGGTTCGAGCGCACCGTCACCTTCACCCCGACGACCGCGTCGCGCTCCATCGTCGTGCGGTCGTAGTCGACCGCGACCTCGAAGGCCTGCTTTGTCGGCTGGCGCGCATGACCCCACGGCAGGTACGAGCTCGCCGCGAGCTGGAACATCGGCGTCATGCCTTCACTCGGCGTGAGGCGGATCCGGTTCTTGCCCGGCACGAGCTTGTTCGAGGCGTCGATGAAGCGCACGACGTCGAAGTCCTCGGGCGAGTAGCGCGCGCTCGTGACGAGCTCGCCGTTGACGTGCACCAGGACCTCACCGGCGACCGGCTCGGCCGCGGTCGACAGCGACGCGATCATCGCCTGCAGCACCTGGATCGTCGCCTGCGTCGTCGCCCAGTTGCCGAGCTGGTCCTTGCGCGCCGCGAGCCAGCCGAGGCCCGGCTTGACGAGATCGAGGTGGCGGCCCGCGCGCATCAGCGCCCTGAGCGCCAGCGCCGTGACCTCGAGCGTCGCCGCTTCACCGCTGCCGTAGGTCGCCGTCCTGAGCTTCGTCGGGAAGTAGAGGCCATCGCCGTCTCGCACCGCCAGCGCGGCGAGCTTGTCGATCACCTTGCGCAAGGCCGCCGCGTCACCGCCCTGCCGATCGGCCGCCGCCTCGGCGAAGGCCATCGCCATGTAGCCGAGCACGTAGGCATCGTCGGCCTGATCGACGTGCCGGGCGAGGTGGGCAAGCGCACGCGTGAGCGGCGCATCGAGCGCCTTGCGGTCGGGCCGCGTGTGCGCGAGCGCCCAGGTGATGTAGCTCGACACGATGAGCGAGCTCTTCTGCATGTCGCCCCACGACTCGGCGTGCAGGTGCGAGCGGTCGGGCGCCCAGCTGCCGTCGTGCTCCTGCTGCGCGATGATCCAGGCGCGCGTGCGCGCGATCACCTTGCGATCGATCGCGAAGACCCGATCCATGTCGTGGAACTCCATGAGGCCGTACGCGGTCAGCACCTTGTTCGCCGGCGCCTCGCCGAACCACGAGAAGCCGCCGCCGGCGACCTCGTAGGTGACCAGCCGCTGCCAGCCCGCCTGCAGGTAGGACAGCGCCGTCGCCTCGAGCTCGGGCTTCGATCGCTTCGCGTCGCGCAGGTAGCGCAAGACCAGGATGTTCGGGTAGGTCGCCGACGAGGTCTGCTCGAAGCACCCCGACGGCATCTTCAACATGTTCTCGAGCCCGTCGACCACCTGCGCGAACATGCCCGGATAGAGCTTGAGGAGCGCCGTCGACGCGCCCTCGATCGCGCCCTCGGGCACGTCGAGCTCGAGCTCGATCGCGTCGCTCAAGAGGCCGCTCTCCGTCCGCTCGACCGCGAACCCGTCGGGCTCGATGCGCACTTCGCGCCGCACCGCGTCCGAAAGACGCGTGCCCCGCGCCGTCACCGTCAGCCGCCCGAGCCCGACCTTCGTCGCCACGAGCGGCACCTCGATCCCCTTGACCTCGTTCTTGCCGAGCTCGACCCGGACCTTGCCACCCGACGCGAGCGGACCGCGCGTCGCGAGGCCCCCGTCGGCGGCGATCTCGAGCTCGACCGTCTGCGCTTCGGGCAGGTAGTTGTAGATCGCCACCGGCACGCTGATCTCGTCCTTGCGCGTCAGCGACGCCGGGAACGCGATATCGACGAAGAAGTCCTGGAACACCTTGAGCCCCGCCGACGCGCTCCCGAGCCGCCCGTCCTCCGCGCTGCCCAGCGCCGAGAGCCGCCAGGTCGTGATGCTGTCCGCGAGCGGGATCGTCACCCGCGCGCGCCCGTTCGCGTCGGTCACGATCAGCGGGTTCACGTAGAGTGTCTCCGGGAAGTACGATCGGATCCGCGGCGCTCCGCCTGCGTGCGATCCGGCCGTCCCGCCCGAGTCCGTCTCGACCTCGGGCAGATCGGCCGGCGCCCGCTCCTCCTTGGGCTTCTGGCCGGGCATGCGCATCACCATCGCCCCACCCTGCGGCCTGTCCCCGCCCGCGCCGAAACCCGCCTTCATGACCATCGGCTCCGGCGCCCTGGCGGCCACGTCGAGCTGGACTCCACCCCCGCCGGCGCCGAACGCGAACACGCCCCCGCGCCCGTCGCGCCGCCAGCGTCGTTCCTCGCGCCGCGACTGCATCTCCCAGACCGGCGCGAGCGCGTCCTCGAGCCCGAGCGACGCGACCAGATCATCGTCGCTGCCCCAGTGCGCATCCGGCCCGGCCGACTTGATCTCGGCGAAGTCGATCGGCTCCGTGCTCTCGTCCACGCTCAGCGCGAAGGGCACGCCGAACCAGTCGCGCGTCTTGCCCGCCGTCACCCCGGCCCCGCGCAGGATGCGATGCAGCTCACGCCCCGACGGCGAACGCCACTCGCTGCGCACGAAGGCCCGCACCGCGCTCGAGAGCCGCTTGACCCGCGCCGCGAAGACCCCCTCCCACAGAGCCCGGCTCGCCTCGCCCTCCCCCGCGCGCGAGTCCACCGCCGCCGCGTGCGAGAACGCCGGCATCGCCGCCGCCGCCAGCACCCGCGCCGGCCGCCGCGCCTCCTCGACGCGCACCGGATCGCGCGGCGTCGGCCCCGGCTCGACGTCGTGGGGGAAGAAGACCTCCGACGGCTCGAAGGCGTGCACCTCGACCTTCGGCGTCATGATCGCCTGCTCGAGCAGGAAGAAGACCTGCTCCATGCCGGGCCGCAGCTCCGAGAGCGAAAAGACCGCCTCGTCGACCGCCCAGAGCCCGAGCGCCGCCAGCACCGGGTGCCCATGGCGATCGGTCACCGCGAGGCTGAGGGTCGCGTCTTCACCGGGGCGATACGCGCCGTCGCGCTCGGCGGCGATCGCGATCGTCAGCTCGTCGGCCTGCTTGACGACGAGCGGGCGCGTGTCGGCGTACACGTCCATGTCGCGCCCGATCGCGTAGGCGTGCGCCAGCACGGTGCCGGCGCTGTCGGGCGGGAGCGTCGTCAAGAGCTGCGCGCGCCCGTCTCGGACCGGCGCCGAGAGCGTGACCAGCGTCTGCCCGTCCTTCACCAGATCGAGGAAGACGTGTGGCACCGCGCCGGCGACGAGCACGTCGAAGGCGACGCGATCACCGGCCCGCGGCGCGAGCTCCGACGGACGCAGCAGCACCGCCGCGGCCGCCTCGCGAGCGCTCGGGATCGCGAGCGCGTGCCGCGCCTTCACCCCGTCCGGCGTCGCCACCACCACGTCGAGCGTGAGATCGCCGCGCGGCACCACGCGCCACTCGGCGATCCCGTGGCGGTCGGTCTGGATCTCCGGTGCACCGGCTCCGATCGGCCCGTCGATCACGACCTTCGCGCGCGGCGCCGGCGCCCCGTCGGGGGTGGTCACGACGAAGAAGATCGCGTTGTCGACCCCGGGCACGAGCCGGCCCGCCTCGGGGATCGCGATCACCTTCAACGCATCCTTATATATGGTGAGCGCCTTGCGCCCCTCGTGGGTCTGGCCGGCGGTGTCGGTCACGCGCGCGGTCAGCGTGACCGCCGCGCCCCCCTGCAGGAGCGGCTGGCCCGCGAGCATCTCCGGCAGCGTGAACGCGAAGGTGCCGAGCCCGCTCTCGTCGAGCTCGAGCGAGACGCGCGCCAGCTCTCGCGCCGCGACGTCCCAGGTCTCGGCGGTCAGGACGACCCGGGCGCGCCGTAGCGGCTCGCCGAAGAAGTAGCGCGCCGAGATCTTGCCCGCGACGCGCTCGCCCGGCCGGTAGGCGGCGCGCTCGCTGTCGAGCTCGACCTTGAACTTCGGCAGCACGTAGGGCTTCACCTCGACGGTCTTTTCGACCTCGTCGTCGCCGACCTTCGCCACGATCCGCCAGCGCCCCGTGTTGACCAGCGACGCGATCGCCATCTGCGCCGAGAACACGCCCTCTGCGCTCGTCTCGCCGCGCGCCTGGAAGACCTTGTTGTTCTTGGCGTCATGGACCTCGAGCCGCGCCGCGGTGCCCCCGGCGGCGCGACCCGTGCCGCGCGCGCGCGCGAGCAGCCTGAGGTGGAGCGTCTGGCCGGGCTGGTAGATCGGCTTGTCGGTCGAGAGCAGGATCCGCGAGCCCGCGATCACGTTGATCGTCTGGCGTGCCGAGGCGCTGCCGTCGGGGTGGTGCGCCGTGAGCTCGAGCGCGAGCTCGCCCTCGAAGCGATCGGGCACCGCGATCGCGAGCGGCGCCGATCCCGACGCGTCGGTCCGTGCGCTGACGCGCGCCTCGAAGATCGCCGCGTCGCGCGCGGGGACCGCCCGCTTCTTCTTGCCGCCCGGCGGCACCCAGCGCGCCTCGATCGTCGCGCCCACGAGCGCCCGCGTGCACGGCGCCTTCACGCAGCCCGCGATCGGCACATCGACGACGACCCGCGGCGCGTAGCGCGTGCCGGCGTACGCGCTCGGGTCACCGAAGACCCGCATGCGCGGTGCCTCGAGCCACGGCCCGACCAGCCCTATCAGCTCACGCGCGGGGCTCTTGCCGCGGAGGCTCAGGCGCAGGTCGCGATCGGCCACCTCGCGCGTCGGCCGCGGCAGGACGACCACGAGCGGCGCAACCCGCTCCGCCGGGAAGGTGACGTCGACCTCGGCCGAGCTCCCGCCCGCGGGCGAGAGCAGCGCCAGGGTCCAGCGCCGCGGCGCACCCGCGCCGGGCAGGAAGCTCACCTCGAGGCCGGCCACGCGCGGCCGGATCACCAGCGTCGCGCCCTCGCCGAGCGCGGCGGCGTCGAGCGG
Organism: Deltaproteobacteria bacterium; assembly: GCA_011526585.1. Classification (GTDB taxonomy): domain Bacteria; phylum Myxococcota_A; class UBA9042; order PHBI01; family PHBI01; genus WYBB01. The sequence continues at coordinate 22,358 of WYBB01000177.1, read as the reverse complement.
TTCGAGGGCACGCGCCTCGTGGGCGACTGACAAAGTGATACCGAGCGCGACGAGCGCGCGATGAAGCGATGGCATGGCGGTCCCCTTGTCGGCGATCGGGACAGGCTCCTGAGACGCCCGTCGCTCGATTTGGTTCCTTCGGGCGCGAGAAATATTCCCGCGCGCCGACGCTCTGCGATCATCCTGTACGATCTCGGCGCACCGCGCGCGCGTTCGTGGCACGATGGCGGGCGATCGCGCGAGCGGCGCGCATCACACAACTTCAACGTCCTCGAGCGTGCCCATGTCCTCGCACCTTCGATCTCTCTTCGTCCTCTCGCTGGCGCTCACCGTCACCCCGGCCTGTGGTGACGAGAGCACACGCCGCCCCCTCGGCTCGCGCTGCGAGCTCGCCGCCGAGTGCGCCTCCGGTCTCTGCGCGGACAACCGCTGCCTCGATCCCGACGGCGACGAGGATCTCGACGGGCTCGCCAACGCGCTCGAGATCGGCCTCGGCACCGATCCTCTCGACCCCGACTCCGACGGCGACGAGCGCGGTGACGCCGACGAGCTCGGCCAGGCCTTCACCCCGGTCGACAGCGACGGCGACGGCCTGCCCGACGCGATCGAGAGCGCCACCGCCGACCTCGATCGCGACTGCCTCGTCGACGAGCTCGACCCGCACAACGACGTGCCCGACGCCGCCAGCGCCGATCGGATCGCCGCGCTCTGCCCCGCGCCGACGGGCGTCTGTGGCGCGCCCGGCGCGACGCTCGCCGTCATGTGCTTCGACGGCCTCGACGCGCCGAGCTGCGATCTCACCGCCGTCGCCCACCACGAGCCCGACGAGACCAGCTGCGACGCGCGTGACAACGACTGCGACGGCACGGTCGACGAGGGTTGCGACCCGCTCGTGCGCGGCCTCGTCGGTCACTGGCGCCTCGACGGGGACGCCATCGACAGCGGCCCCCACGGCGATCACGGCGTGATCGTCGGCGCCACGCCGAGCGCCGATCGCTTCGGCCAGCCGGCCGGCGCGCTGCGCCTCTCTTCGCCCGGCGACCACGTCGCGGTCGCGGCGACCCATCACCCGCGCGGCGACGCGACGGCGACCTACGCGATCTGGGTCAACCCCGATCCCGGCCCCGGCGCGGCCTCGGGGATCTTCACCTTCGGCGACCCCACCCGTCCCGAGCGCACGAGCGCGCTCGCGCTCGACGGCGCCCGACGCTGTGCGACCTGGCGCAGCCACACGCAGGTCGTCAGCGATCGCGTCTGCGCCCCGGCCGGACACTGGAGCCACATCGTCGTCGTCAAGGACGGCCGCGCGCTCACGCTGCACATCGACGGGCGCGCGCACGGCACCGTCGCGCTCGATGCCGGCCAGGACCTCGGCCGCGAGCCCGCGCTCCTCGTCGGGCTCGGCGACGGCGACGCGCGCGAGCCGTTCTCCGGCGCGATCGACGATCTGCGCGTATGGGATCGCGCGCTCGATCCCGACGAGATCGAGCGCCTCTTCGGCGAGGGCGACCTCGTGCCGGTCGGCGACCCCGCGCGCCCCGCGCGGAGCTGCCTCCACGTGCGCGACGCCGGCCGCGCGCCGGGCGAGGCGCTCCCGCCCGAGCCCCCGCCGACCGACACCTGGGTCGTCGACGTCGACGGCGATGGCCCGGCCGCGCCGCTCAGCGTGCACTGCGACATGGATCTCGACGGCGGCGGCTGGACCCTGGCCTGGGTCTACCGCTTCACCGCGGCCGACGAGTTCGGCGCCGCTGTCAACGCCGTGACGCCGATCCCGAGCTGGCCGGCGAGCGAGGCGACCGTGCCGGTCTCGACCTCGCCACCGCTCGCGCCCGAGACCCCCGGCGCGATCGACTGGGCGCTCTGGAAGGACCTCGGGCGCGAGATCCTGATCGTGTCCGACCTCGCCGACGCGATCGCGTGTGAGCCCGACGTCGGCAGCCTCGCCGACGGGCGCGACGGCGCGCTCGCCTGCCGCACCGCCCTCGACCTGAGCGATCGCTGTCAGGACGTCGTGCCGAGCGGCGTCGCGTTCTCCGGATCCGGCCCGGCGCTGTATGCCGACGACCTCTACTTCTTCTTCGACGGTTCGACCGCCACGCACTTTCCCACCCACGACGCCTGCGGCGCCGACCAGGCGATCGAGGTGACCGATCCGGCGACGGCCGGCGGCGCGCTCTACCTGCGTGAGGTCGATCGCGGCTCCGAGTAGCCGGCGGCGAGCGGGTGTGTCATAGGACCGGTTCGAACCGCCGCGACGCAGCGCCCCGGCTCGGGCGCGGTCCGGCTCGACCACGGAGGACGCGTATGCTGCAGGCCCTGGGAGACAAAGCCAAGAGCGGGCTCTTCGCACATCCCGCGCTGCAGGGCGTCGTCCGGCGCGCCGTCAACCTGCGCAGCGACCTGCTCCTGCAGCTCGACGATCGCCTCGAGGGGCTGGCGCGCCGCCTGAACCTCGCCACGCGCAAGGAGGTCAAGGTCCTGCGCCGCCAGATCCGCGAGCTCGAAAACCAGGTGCAGGGGCTCGAGGGTCAGCTCGGTGAAGAGCGAAACCGTGCCGAGCGCGCCGAGCGCTCGCTGTCCGAGGCCCTCAAGGCCGCGCGCGACGCCGAGGCCAGGGTCAAGAAGCTCGCCGCCGAGGCCAGCGTCGCGGCCGAGCCCGAGGGCGATCCCGAGCCCAAGCGCGCGACCCGCGCGCGCAAGAAGGCCGAAGACACGCCGCCAGCGTCGTGATCGGCGAGCGCGCGACCGACGCGCACCGACCCGAATACTTGCCGTGCACGCTCGCCCTCCCGCATGCTCCCTCCATGCGAGCCCGGCCCCTCCAGCTCCTGTCGTCGACCCTGATCGCGCTCGCGCTGCCGCTCGACGCCGCGCGCGCCGAGGCCCCGGCACCGCCCGCTGAGCCGGTGCCGATGCTCGCGACCTGGGAGGCCGCGCGCGAGGCCTTCTGGGCCGGGGCCGATGACGCGGTCGCGCTGCTCGGCGAGGTCGCGACCAGCCCGAGCGCACCCGCGGCGATGCGGCGCGACGCCCTGCATCTGCTCGGGCGACGCCAGCTCGAGCAAGACCAGCTCGCCGACGCGATCGCCGCCTGGCGCGGCGCGCTCGAGCTCTCGCGCGGCGAGGCGCCCTCGCACCTCACCGATCTCATCGCCTTCGGGCTGGCGCGCACGCTCGTGCAGAGCGGCGTGCGCGACGACGAGCCGCTCGCGCTCCTCGACCTCGTCGACGACAGCCCGCACTCCCCGCTGCACGCCGAGGCGGCGTTTCTGCGCGCGCGCCACCTCGACACGCTCGGCCGCGTCGACGACGCCAAGCGCGCCTACAAGGCCGTGCTCGACCGCTGGCCCGAGGCCGTCTTCGCGCGCGAGGTCCAGGTCCGGCTCGGCGCGCTCGACGTCGCCCACGGCAAGCACGACCGCGCGCGCGAGCTCCTCGGCTCGGTCGCGCGCGAGGCGCCGCTGAGCCCGCCGGCGCGCGAGGCCGAGCTCCTCCTGGCGAGCCTCGGCAACGCCGCCCCGCAGCGCCTCGACGATCCGCGCGCGGTACCGCTCGCGGAGATCGCCTTCTGGGTGCGCGAGCGACGCTTCGATCTCGTCGGCCCCGCGCTCGCCCCCTGGCTGGTCGAGCCGCCGCCCGGCGCGCCGAAGGACGCGGTCGAGGACTGGCTCGACGCGCTCGAGATCGCGCTCGACGATCACTACGAGAACTTCCGCTTCGACGACGCGCTGCAGACGAGCGAGAAGCTCAAGAAGCACAAGCGTGAAGGGCTGAGCAAGGCGCGCGAGACGCGGCTGCATGCGCTCAACGGCGACTTCGATCGCGCGCGCCGCCTGCTCAAGAAGCGCTACCGCGGCAAGGCCTATCACCAGGCGCTCGGCGACCTCGCCTACGAGTTCGCGCGCTACGAGGAGGCCTACGCCGCCTACGAGAAGGTGATCGGCAAGAAGAAGAAGCCGACCGAGCGCATGGTCTGGTGCCTCCTGCGCATGGGCAAGGCCGACAAGGCCGCCCGACACTGGGAGCGGCTCGGCAAGACCCGCGGCTTCAACCGGAACCTCTTCGAGCGCTACTGGTACGCGCGCGCGCTGCAGCTCGGAGACAAGTCCGAGGCCAAGGCGATCTTCGAGGCGCTGATCGAGGACGCGCCGCTCGAGTACTACGGGCTACAGGCCTGGTCGCGCCAGATGGAGATCGAGGGCCGCGTGCCCGAGAGCGCGCCGGCGCCGGTGCTCGCGGTCCTGCGCAAGAACGACGAGCCGCTCGTCGGGCGCTCGACCGTCGCGTGGAGCGCCGCGTCGCTCGCGGGCGCCTTCGACGACGCCGCGCGGCCCGCCCCCCTCGAGGAGGTCGCGCCGGTGGCGGCGGCCTTCGCCGAGCGCTGGGGTGGGATCGCCGAAGAGGCCCACCGCGCGCACGAGCTCCTCGCGCTCGGCGACGTCCAAGCGGCGGTGGGCGAGCTCCGCGTCATCGACATGGACATGCGCGCGATGCGCTTCCGCGGGGCCTCGCTGGAGAAGCGCGCCCGCTCCGATCTGCTCGACAACCGCTCCGAGCCGCGCGCGCGCGGCGGCGCATCGATGCGCGACGACGACCGCTCGCGCAAGAGCGCCGAGCAGGCGGCGGCGATGCGCCGGCAACACGGCGAGATCCGCAAGGACCTGCGCGCGCTGCAGGTCCTGCTCGCCGACCCGTACGGCACGCGCCGCGCGGTGCTCGAGGATCAATGGCGCGTCACCCCCGAGCTCCTCGCCGAGCGCGGCCGCGGCCTCTACCCGATCGCCTACCCGGAGGTCGTGCGCCCGCTCACCGCGCAGCTCGGGATCCCGCCCTACTACGTCTACGCGGTGATGACCGTCGAAAGCGCCTTCCACCCGGGCGCCGTCAGCGTCTCGTCGGCCTATGGCCTCGTGCAGGTGATCCCGCGCACCGGCGAGAACCTCGCGCGCGAGCTCGGCTTCTTGGACTTCACCCCCGAGCGCCTGCTCGAGCCGCCGGTCTCGCTCTACTTCGGCGGCTACTACCTCGCGCGCCTGCTCTCGCGCTTCCACGGGCAGGAGACGCTGGCGGCGGCCGCCTACAACGCCGGCCCGCACCGCGTGACCACGTGGCTCAAGGCGCGCGGTCAGATCCCGATGGACATGTTCATCGAGGACATCCCCTACGATCAGGCGCGCGGCTACACCAAGACGGTGCTCGAGCACATCGCCGCCTACCGCCGCATCTACCACGGCGAAGAGCACGTCTACATCCGCAACGACATCGACACGACGCTGGGCGAGGGCCCCAACTACTGATCGTTGGAAGGCGTGACGGCGCGCGCGCTCGCCGGCGAGGGATCGGCGCCGAAGCGGCGCGCGATCTCGGCGCGGCAGGCGGCGAGGACCGCCTCGGACTGCGCGGGATCGGCGACGCCGCGCGCGATCGTCAGGCCGCCGACCCAGGTGGCGAGAAGGGTCGTCGCCTCGTCGTGCGTCATGCCGCCGCGCTCGGCGAGGAGCCCGAGGAGCGCCTCGATCTCGGCGCCGAAGGCCTCGCGCACCTCGTCGGGTGAGCGCGCGATCTCGGCGCCGAGCGCGGGGATCCCGCAGCCTTCGGCCGGCCGGTCGCGGTGCTTGGCGGTGAGGTAGCGCTGGGTGGCGGCGACGATCCACGCGGGACCGCGGACCTTGTCGAGGCCGCGCGAGAACAGGTTGCTCGTCGACTCGACGAAGGTCTGGCGCACGACCTCGGCGAAGAGCGCCGCCTTGGACGCGAAGTGCGCGTAGAAGCCACCGCGCGTGAGACCGGCGTCGGCCATGAGCTGATCGATCCCGGTCGCGAGCATGCCGTTTTCGCGGAAGGAGCGCGCCGCGGACTCGATGATGCGCGCGTGCGTCTTGGCTTTGTGATCGGGCGGGTACGACATGGCGGTCATCATATCTCGACCCTTGACATCGGGGCAGAATATGTTGGACATCATATTCAGCGACTGTCACCGGCGGTTCCAACGGTGAGAGGCCGCGGACGTTGGTCCAAGGGCCGGCGCGCAACCGACGAAAGACGGGGACCGACGGTCTCGAACGCCGAAGGCCGTCTGGTGCGCGTCGGCCCAACCTTGTCCCCGCAGGTCGTACCCCCCTGCTCGGTGATCAGGCGCCTCACCGGTCAGGGCCTCTCGATCTTCGGCAAGGCGCTCAACGGTCTGATGGTCGGCATGCTCTACGACTTCGTGGTCGAGCTGCTCTTCGATCCGACCGGCAAGAAGCTCCGAGAGGCCTACCGCGCCGGCGCCAGGGCCGGCGCCGATGCGGTCGCTCACGCGGCCCAGGCAGCGCTTGCGACCGTCGCGCGCGATCTCGGCGAGGACAAGCTCTTGCTCGACGAGCTCGGCCGAGCGATCACGAGAGCGGGGTCGCGCGGTGCGCTCTTTGGCCTGGTCGAGTGGATGAAGCTCGAGCGCGCGGCACTCTCGATCCCGGTGGTCGACGATTCCCTCTATCGTGGGCTCATTGAGGCGTGGGTCCTGCAGCGCGCCGGCGACGAGGAGGACGGCAACAAGCACACCGATCCGGAGGCGTATGCCGCAGCGCACGACAAGCTCGCGCCCGACGGCAACCTCGCGCGGCGCGATCTCTTCATCCACCAGTGTCGCTTCGCCTTCGCGCGCCTCGGCCTCGACACCGACCGGCAGCTCATGGTCTGGGAAGACGCGATCCGTGCCGACCCCGGGGTGTCCGAGGACGAGCTGATCCAACGCCTCGGCCCGCTGCACTTCGAGGTCGAGCGCTTCGCGGACCCGACGCGCTTCGTCGACACGATGGCCGAGATGGGGGGCCCCTTCGACCTCGAGATGCCGCTCATCGCCGACGCCGCCTCGACCCGTGAGAGGCTGCGCGCCGAGGGCGGTCCGGTCGAAGCGATGCTCGGGCCGGTGGCCGACTACACCACGGCCGTCGAGGACTGCGTGCGCTCTGGCGGTGTCCGGCTGCGGTGCGCGGTCGAGCTCACGTCGGCCGACGGCGCCGTCTTCGTCGACACGTTCCGCTATCGGATGTGGGGTGCGCGGCACAAGGCAGATGGCGAACCGCTTGATCCCGGCATGCCATGGATCGCACCACGCGCATGGACGGACTCGCCTGACTGATGCCGAGACAACTCCACTTGTTCATGCTGGCCCTGGCCGCATGCTCGTCCCACGACCGACTCTCGGTTGAACCATGCATGCACATCACCGACGCAGTGACGCGCTCAACGGGCCTCGAGCTCGACGACTTCGACTCGCATGCCCTTGGCGAGTGGGGCGTTCCGAAACGGCGCTGGAGTAGCATCGAATTCATCGTCGACGATCGCGTGATACTTACCGTACGCGACATCGATGCGGTGGTCCGCGGATACGAAGGCCGGATCACGGAGGTCTTCACGACGCCGACACCGCCTGCGGAGCTGACGGAGCTGAGCGCTACCGTGCGTGTGCCGGTCACCGCGTTGCTGACCCATGGGTTCGAGGTCTTTCGCGGCGACCCGGAGAGCTTCGCGAGCGCGGAGAGCCCCAAGAGGCTTCGGATGATCCGCTTGAGGCGTGGCGACTACGAAGTGCACTTGAGCCTCGAGCTGGGCCGCGCAAGTCAGACCTTCCGCCTCGTCTACGGTGCTCGCAGCGTCGGAGCGTGCCGATCGCCCGCATATAACGAATGGCTGTCGCGACACGAGCACCTCCACGACGACAAGTATTGAGGCGGCATCCGGTCAGAGCGTGCGGAAGCGGGTGCGCGATCCGAGGCGATCGACGAGGCCCTGGGCGACCTCGGAGGCGAGCGCATCGCCGAAGACGAGCCGCACCGGGTGGCGCTGAGGCAGCGGCGCGTCGGCCAGCGCGCGGGCGAGCTCGTCGTCGGCGAAGAGGATCGTCGCGCCGCTGTTGAGGATCTCGCCCCAGGGGCCCGACGCCTCGGGGCCGGCATCGGTTGCGCGATGCTGGCCGAGCTGGAGGCGGGCGCCGTTCATGAGCGCGCCGGCGAGCGCGCTGATGAGCCCCACGGGCGACAGCGTGGGCGGACAGAAGAGGGTGTCCTGCGGGGTCAGGCGGGCGGTGGCGCCGAGCTCGAGCCCACGCCGGATCCAGGCGCGGTTGTCGAGCGCGCCGGCCTCGAGGCCGGACAGGGCGATCGCCGGATCGTCGGCGCGGCCGGGGTCGACGAGCGGCACCTCGCCCGCGGCGGGCGTATGCGCCGAGGCGGGCTCGAGATCGAAGCTGCCCGGGGGGAGCGCGGCGACCTCGGGCGCTCGACCGATGAGCGCGAGCGGATGGTCGAGGGGGGCCGGCTCGAGCGCCGGCAGATCGGCGCGCTCGATGACGAGGAGCGCCGCGTCGAGCGAGCTCAGGAGCGCGGGCAGCGAGGCGCGCATGCGCTCTGCGAGCGCATCGGGCGCGACGAGGAGCGCGACGGCGCCGAGGCGATTCAGGGCGACGATGACGCTGAGCGCGTCGGGGTGCGCGCGCGCGATGACGGCGACGCGCGTGCCGACCCCGACCCCGGTCGCGACGAGCGCGCGCGCGATGGCGCTCACGCGCTGATCGGCGTCGGCGAAGGTGAAGGCGCGCCCGGCGAAGACGAAGGCCACCGCGTCGGGCATGTCGCGGGCGCGCTCGCCCAGCGTGCGCGAGAGCGACAGGTGCTGGTCGAGGCGCGCGGCGTCGGCCAGGTCGAGAAGAGTCGAGCGCATGAGCCGCGGCAAGCGCCAGCGCGCAGCCTCGGCGGTCCGGCCGAGGAGCTGGCCGACGCGGTCCATGCGATCCCAGAGCCCCTCGGCGGCGCTGGACAGGAGCGAGTCGGGCCGTGGCTCCGACGCGCTGTGCTCGCGCGCACTGTCGAGGATCGCCGGGCGCAGGCCGCGCCCGTCGAGCCAGGCGGTCCACTGCACGACGGTCGGCCAGCAGACCTGCATGGCTGCGCGCCCGACGACCAGGCCGAAGTGGCCGGCGTCGACGTGCACGGGGTAGGCGTGCGCGCGCGGCGCGGCGGTGGTGATCGCGCGCACCGCGTCGGGCAACGCGAGATCGTCCGACTCGCCGACGACGAAGCAGATCGGGCTCGTGATCTCGGCGAGCGAGGTGGTGCGCCCGGCGATGACGAAGCCGCCGGTCTTCATGCGGTTCTCGACGACGAATTGATCGATGAAGGCGCGCAGCGCGGGACCGGGCCAGGCGATGAAGCCCTCGCCGCCGAGGAAGCGGCGCTTGGGCTCGATCCTGGCGAGCGCCTCCTCGTCGTGGAGCGCCGCGAAGAGCTGCACGAGGTGGCGCAGCTCCTGCAGCGGCGCGAGCAGCTTGAAGCCGCGCGAGGACATCGTGCCGGGCAGCCCGCGCAGGCGCTCGAGCGGACCGGCCACGAGGCGGCGCGTCGCGGCGATCAGCGGATCGGCCAGGCGGCGGTCGAGCGAAAACGGCACGTTCTTGCGAATGTCGACCGGCGAGCCGAAGGTGACGAGCGAGGCGACGCCCTCCGAGCGTCGATAGGCGGCGGTCTGGTAGCAGAACATGCCGCCCTGCGAGTAGCCGACGAGGTGCACGTCGTGCCCATGGATCTCGCGCAGATGATCGATACAGCGCGAGACCGCCAGCACGTGATCGTCGAGCGTGCGATCGAGACCGCCCTCCTGCGACTCGGGTGGACCGAAGTCGGCGACGTAGGTCGGCACGCCATGGCCGGCGAGGTAGGCGACGGCGGAGAGCTCCGGCGAGATGTCGTAGATCTCCGAGGTCACCATGAGCGGCGGCACGAGCAGCACGGGACGCACGGCCGGCGCGGACTCCCCGACGGTGGCGGCGCGAGCGTCGGGCGCGGGGGGCGCGCGATAGCGGCGGAGCTGCACGATCGGGTCGCGCAGGATGACCTCGAACGGGGCGCGGTAGGGCGCGGTGACGCCGCCCTGGCGCATGAGCCTGAGCGCGTTGTCGAGGCGGCGCCGCATGCGCCCGCGCGGCGTGTCGGCGCTCACGCGGCGGACCCGGCGTCGCGGTGGCTCTCGGCCTGCCCCGGGGCGTTGAGCCAGAACGCGCCGTCCTCGCGGGTGATGACCCAACCCGGTGACAGCGCGAGGTAGTCGACGAGGCCGGGCATGGCGGCAGCGCGCGAGAGCGGGGCGATGCGCAGCGTGTCGGCGTCGTGGCGGTGATCGGGGTCGAGGCAGGCGAAGCGCCAGCCGGAGTCGAGCGCGCCGCGCGCGGGCTCGCGGTAGGCGAAGAGCGGTGTCTCGGGGCCGATGCCGTCGGCGACGCGATCGCAGTAGCCGGCGGCGTCGTGGGCCGAGGGGCAGGTGGCGAAGGTGGCCCCGAGCCGCGCGGCGGTCTGGCGCTGGCGCGACGAGAGCGCGAGCGCGCGTGTCGCACCGATCACGTAGGCGGTGTCGGGGTCGGCGGGGTCGGCGGCCTCGATGACGACCTTGGGCGCGGGGGCGGCCATGCGCTCGTCGAAGGCCTCGCGCAGGTGGGAGGCGCGCAGGCGATCGCGACAGAGCGCCCAGAAGTCGTCGTCGGCGACGTCGTGATCGGCGAAGGAGACGAGCCAGTAGCCCCACGGGAACGGCCGGTCCCAGGCGGGCTCGGGCTGTGAGACCGCGGGGCGCGGCCCGGCGCGGGCGGCCTCCGCGGGCGGCGCGGTGAGCGAGGCGAGGCGGAAGCTCGCCCAGGCGGTGAGGAAGCGATAGACCTCGGCGACGTCGGCGATCGCGTCGGCGATGACGACGACGTCGCTCTCGCCGAGCTGGTAGCAGCCGAAGAGGCGCGCGATCAGGTGGTCGTCGGCGACGGCGTGGCGCGCCTCGAAGACCGAGGCGACCGTCGGCGGCGCGGTGAGCGCCTCGACGAGGGCGCGCGCGGGCTCGATGCGGCCGGTGAAGTTGCAGCGCACGAAGGTGTCGGGCACCAGCGCGGCGAAGTAGGCGGCGAGCTGGCGGCGCGCGGCGAAGAGGTCGCGGTGCGGCCACACGCCGGTGAGCTGCACGGACTCCCCGTCGCCGCGGATCCTGAGCGGCGCCAGCGGAGGGGGCGCGGGTCCGGCGAAGGTGTAGGAGAGCTGGATCAAGACCGTGCTCGTGGGGTGGTCGGCATCGTGGGTCGAGGCTGGCGTCGGCGCGCGCAGCGGATGGGTCGAGGCGATGGGCCCGCTGTGCACATTCTCTACACGAGTGAAATGTCGTGGTCACTCGATTGTGGTGACCCCGCGGAATCGCGGTGTGGAGCGCACGGCACGATGATTGCTGTGAACCAGGCGGCCCGTTCACACACGCCTGGAGGTCTGGTCATGCACGTGAGGAACTTGATGTTGGTGCCCACGCTCGCGCTCGTCGCGGCGTGCGCGTCGGAGAGCACGCCGCCGGTGAAGCCGCCGGACACGACGACCGACCGCGCGGTCTTCGAGGACAAGGCGCTGGCGCTCACGCTGGAGGAGGGCGCGCTAGCGGTCGAGCTGCCGATCGGCAACCCGGGCGAGCGCGCGGTGAGCGGCACGGTCAAGCTCGCGCTGAGCGACCTCGGCGGTGACCGGATCGATACCGTCCGCCAGGCGTTCACGGCCCAGCCGGGCGGGAGCACGGTCGAGGTCAGGCTGGATGGGTTGCCGGAGGACACGACGCCAGCCGGGCTCGCCGACTACCTCATCACCTATGAGATCGCCTGGGACGGGGGGCGCGCCACGGGCACGCGCAGCGCGTTCGACGCGCTCGACAAGCTCCAGGTCGTGCTGATGACCGAGAGCACGGTCGAGTTCGGGAAAGCGCAGCACGTCTCACTCTTCGCGCTCGACCCGGCGACGGCGAAGCCGCTTGCCGACGCCAGGGTCGAGCTGCGCGTGCAGGTCGGCGAGGCCGTCAGCGTGCGCGAGCTGGTCACCGACGCGAGCGGGCACGCCGCGGGCGAGGTGTCGCTGCCCGAGGTCGACGACGAGGACATGCCGGAGGCGACGCTGACGGTGAAGGTCGTCGCCGGCGAGGTGAGCGACGTCGAGGAGCTGCCGCTGACGATCGTGAGGAGCAGGAAGGTGCTGCTCACGACCGACAAGCCGCTCTATCAGCCGGGTCAGACCCTGCACGTGCGCGCGCTGGCGCTGGCGACCGGCGACAAGGCGCCGGTGGCGGGCAAGGAGGCGATCCTCGAGATCGAGGACGCCAAGGGCAACAAGCTCACGCGCGAGATCATGACGACCGACGCTTTCGGGATCGCGGCGACGACGTTCGTGATCGCGCGCCAGGTGAACCTCGGGACCTGGAAGGTGCGCGTGGCGATCGGCGACACGCTGAGCGAGAAGACCATCACGGTCGACCGCTACGTGCTGCCGAAGTTCAAGGTGCAGGCGAACCTCGACGCGACGTGGTACCGGCCGGGCGCCGAGGTGACGCTGAGCGGTGAGGCGCGCTACTTCTTCGGCAAGCCGGTGAGCCAGGGTCACGTCGCGATCACGGCGTCGACCTTCGACGTCGACTTCACGCCGTTTTCGTCGGTGTCGACGACGACCGACGAGGAGGGTCGTTTCGCGGCGCGGATCCAGGTGCCGAGCCACGTCGTCGGGCTGCCGCTCGAGCAGGGCAAGGGGCTCATGAAGATCGACGTCGTGGTGACCGACGGTGCCGAGCACAGCGAGGTGGCGACGAAGACTGCGACGATCGCCAAGGGCGCGGTCGACGTGGCGCTGGTGCCGGAGAGCGGGCGCCTGGTGGCGGGCGTCGACAACACGATCTTCGTCGTGACGACCGATCCCAACGGCGGGCCGGTCGCGGCAGCGGTGGAGCTGGAGATCGACGGTGAGAAGGCGACGCTGGCGACCGACGCGCATGGCCTCGGCGAGATCGTGATCGTGCCCGAGGGCGAGGGCAGCGTGCAGGCGAAGGTGACCGTGACGGCGGGCGGCGACAAGCTGAGCTTCGAGCGCGCGCTGGCGCTCGGCTCGGACGTCGAGACGGTGCTCGTGCGGAGCGACAAGGCGATCTACGCCGTCGGCGACAGCGCGACGGTCGAGGTGCGCGTCGCCGACCTTCGCGACAAGGTGTGGGTCGACGTCGTGCACGGTGGGCGCACGGCGATGCTCGAGACGCTGCCGGTCGTCGACGGACGGGCGAGCTGGGTCTTCGACGTCGACGGCACGCTCGCCGGCGAGATGCAGATCGGCGCCTGGTACCTGACGGACGCGGGCACGCTGGTGCGCGATCAGCGGCTCGTCTTCGTGCAGCCCGACAACGAGCTCAGCGTGACGATGACGCCCGAGCGCGAGAGCTACCTGCCGGGCGAGAGCGCCACGGTGGCGGTCAAGGTCACCGATCAGGGCGGGCGCGGCGTGGCCGCGGCGGTCGGCGTGCAGGTCGTCGACGAGGCGGTCTTCGCGCTGCAGGAGACCCAGCCCGGGTTGCTCAAGGTCTTCTTCGAGCTGGCGCGCGAGCTGGCGGCGCCGATGATCACGACGGGCTGCGGGAGCTGCGACGCGACGAACATCATCCGCGGCGACGAGGCGGGCACGAGCGGCTACGATCAGAAGGCGCGGGTGGCGTTCTCGGCGCTCTCGGACCAGCCGCTGCACGGGGTCGAGAAGAACACCTTCAGTGACGAGGTGGCCGCGGTGAAGGCGGTGCTCAAGCCGCGCTTCGACGCGGAGCGACAGCGCATCATCGACGAGATCTCCGATCGCGCCGCGCTGGGGATCGTCACCGAGGAGAACGTCGTCGACATGCTCTCTCGGAGCGAGATCGTCGGCGTCGACATGTGGGGCCACCCCTACGCGATGGACTACGACGCGACGAGCCAGCAGGCGACCTACACCTCGCGCGGGCCGGACGAGCGCGCGGGCAGCGTCGACGACATGAGCTTCGCGCTGACGACCTGGGAGGCGCTCTACAAGAACGGCTGGGGCCGCGGCTGGGACGATGACTTCGCCGAGGCCGACGGCGGCGGCCCGTGGCCGGGCGCGATGGACCCCAACGCCGGCGGCCCGCCCCAGGACGGCGGCGGCACGGTCACCGGCGGGACCGGCGGGCCGGAGGAGGGCGGCGGCGCGGTGCGCGTGCGCCAGGACTTCCCCGAGACGCTCTACGTGAACCCGGCCTTGATCACCGATGGCAACGGCGAGGCCGAGCTGACCCTCGACCTGGCGGACTCGATCACCACCTGGCGCATGACCGGGCTGGCGTCGAGCAAGGACGGCCTCCTCGGCAGCGGCACCGGCGGGCTCACCGTCTTTCAGGACTTCTTCGTCGACGTCGACTTCCCGGTCGCCGTCACGCGCAACGACGTCCTGCGCGTGCCGATCGCGGTCTACAACTACCTGCCGACGGCGCAGGAGGTCACGCTCGACCTCGAGGCGCCGGAGGTGGCCGGCTGGTACGAGGCGCTCGAGGGCACGCATCAGACGCTGACGCTCGGGCCCAACGAGGTGCGCGCGGCGCACTTCGCGATCCGCGCGACCGCGGTCGGGCGCCAGGCGCTGACGGTGCTGGCGCGCGGCAGCTCGAAGAGCGACGCGGTGCGGCGCGGGGTCGAGGTGCGCCCCGACGGCAAGGCGATCATCGAGACGACGAGCGCGCGCTTCGCGGCGAGCGCCGACGGCCAGGTCGCGCGTGAGACCGTGCGTCGCACGGTGATGATCCCCGAGGCGAACATCGACGGCGCGCAGGAGCTGCTGGTCAAGGTGTACCCGGGCTTCATGTCGCAGGTGGTCGAGGGCATGGACAGCTTGTTGCGGCTGCCGGGCGGCTGCTTCGAGCAGACGACCTCGACCGCGTGGCCCAACGTGCTGGCGACGGACTACCTGAGCCGCACCGGTGCGCTGACCGAGGCGATCGACATCAAGGCGAGGACCTACATCACCGAGGGCTACCAGCGCCTGCTCACCTTCGAGTGCGCCTCGGGCGGCTTCAACTGGTGGGAGGGCGACGACCCCGGCAACGCCGTGCTCACGGCGGTCGGGGTGATGATGTTCACCGACACGAAGAACGTCGCCTTCGTCGACGACGAGGTGATCGTGCGCGCGGCGAAGTACCTCGCCCAGACCCAGCAGTCCGATGGCTCGTGGAGCGAGGAGCGCCACCTGCACGCCGGCAACGAGAACCTCGGAGCGGGCTCGCTGCGCGCGAGCGCGTACATCACCTGGGCCCTGCTCCATGCCGAGCGCGAGCCGGCGACGACCGACAAGGCGCTGGCCTTCCTGCGGAGCCAGGCGACCCAGACCGACGACGTCTACACCACGGCGCTCGTGACCCTGGCGTTGGCGACGAAGAACCCGAACGACCCGCTCATCGCCGGCCTCGCCGAGAAGCTCCACGACGCCCGCGTCGAAGAGGGCCAACGCGTCTACTGGGAGCCGGACGAGCAGACGATGGTCGGCGGCTGGGACGACAGCGGCAAGATCGAGACGACCGCGGTCGTGGCGCTGGCGCTCATGCAGGCCGGCGCGTACGCGACCGACGTCGGCGGCGCCATCGACTGGCTCCTGTCGAAGAAGGATCCCAACGGCAACTGGGGCTACTCGACGCAGGCGACGGTGCTGACGCTCAAGGCGCTCATCGCCTCCCTCTCCAACGGCGCGGCGTCGACCGACGCGACCGTGCGCGTGCTGCTCGACGGCGAGGAGATCGCGCGCCGCGACTTCGACGACCTCAACGCCGACGTGCTCTGGCAGGTGGACCTCGGCGCGCAGCTCGGCGAGGGCGAGCACGAGGTCGCCATCGACTACGAGGGCGTCGGCAACCTGATGTGGCAGGTCGCGAGCACGCACTATCTGCCTTGGGATCAGGCGCCGGAGGAGCCGGCCGGACCGCTGGCGATCACCGTCGACTACGACAAGACCGAGCTCGCGACCGACGATGTGATCCAGGTGACGGTCACGGTGACGAACAGCGATCCGAACGAGACCGGCATGATGATGGCCGAGCTCGGGCTGCCGCCGGGCTTCGAGCTCGACGCGAGCGCGCTCGACGCGGTGCTCGGCCTCGGCCAGGTCGCGCGCTACGAGCGCACGCCGCTCAGGCTCGTCGTCTACCTCGAGCCGATCCGGCCCGAGCAGCCGGTCATCTTCGGCTACGCCCTGCGCGCGACCGAGCCGCTCGAGGCGACCGCGCCCGAGTCCGAGGCCTACCTCTACTACAACCGCTCGGTGCGCGCGGAGACGGCGCCGGTGCGGTTGGTGGTCGGACCGTAGCAGGCGGACGCGATGCGATCCGCGCTCGCGCTCGTGGGGCTCATCGCGTGTGACGTCGCCGCGCCCGACGCCGGGCCGGCGGCGCACACCGCCGACGCCGAGGGCCCGGCCGAGATCGCCGAGGTCGGCGGGCTCGACGAGGTGCTGGCGCACGAGACCAGCCCGCCAAGCCCGCGCGCCGAGGCGGTCATCAGTGAAGGCGCAGGGGTGGGCGAGGCGCGCGACGACCTCTTCCCCGATCTCGCGGGCGACGACCTCGTCTGGATCAGGGTGTGGCTCGACACATCGATCGCCAACGTCGATGCGGCCACGGACTGCATGACCTGCCCCGGCTGCCACGGCTGCCGCTTCGACGTCGTGCACCGCCGGCTGCCCGACGGGCCGGCGCGCACGCTCGACTCCGGGCGCATGCCCCGGACCGGCCCGCGCGTCGGCGGGGGCCTCGCGAGCTGGGTCGACGACGAGGGGCGGATCCTCGTGCGCAACCTCGCCGGCGACACGCACGAGATCGTGACGACGGGCACCTGGCTCCAGGCGGCGCCGGTCCCATTCGACGGCAAGCTCTGGTGGAGGGCCTGGGACAACGCCTCACAGCGCCATGCCGTCTTCGTGCACGACATCGCGAGCGCGACGCGCGAGCGCGCCTTCAGCGCCGAGCTCTTCGACCCCTACTGGGTGGCGAGCTCGCAGCTCGCTCAGCTCGCGCAGCGGCAACCGTTCTCGATCGGCGCGCATGGCGTCGACTTCGTCGCGACCGACGATGCGCAAAGCGTGCGCCGCTGGGCCTGGCAGGGCAGCCCCGAGGTCCTGCTCACGCAGGCCGAGCGCGTCTTCGCGCGGGTGCTCCAGCGCGCCGACGGCACGGTCGTGACCGCCGGCTACCCGGCCTCCACGGGCTGCGTCGTCGGCCAGTGCGAGCTCGCCCTTCACGCGCTCGACCGCGCCGGCATCGCGCCCATCGCACCGGACGCGCGGCCCTCGCTCTACACCACGCCCGTCGTCGGCGGCGACACCGTCGTCTGGCTCGACCGCCGCGACGGCCGTTACCAGGTCCATGCCGCGGGCCCCGACGGCGCCGAGCGGCGCCTGAGCTCGGAGCTCGCCGAGATCGGCGCAGTCTCGACGCTCGCCGCCAACGCACGGGGCGCCGTGTGGGCCGACCGCCGCAGCGGACGCTGGCGCCTCGTCTGGCGCGCCTTCGCGGATTGAGCCTCGCACGCCATCGATCCAATTCATGGTTCCTGTGCCGCAATCATCGATTGTCCAGATACTTGCCCGCGCTTCCGGTTGAAGCGCATGCTCCGGTACCGAAGGGGGCACCGGAGCACACGGCAGAGGAGGACGATCATGACGGCATCGATCAAGGTGCGCCGCTCGCTGGAGCGGGGATTCGCCGACCACGGCTGGCTGCGCTCCTATCACACGTTCAGCTTCGCGGATTACTACGACCCGGCGCACATGGGGCTCTCCAGCCTGCGCGTGATCAACGAAGACCGCGTCGCACCGAGCGCCGGTTTCCCCACCCACCCGCACCGCGACATGGAGATCATCTCTTACGTGCTCTCGGGCGGGCTCGAGCACCGCGACTCGATGGGCCACGGCTCGGTGATCCGCCCGGGCGAGATCCAGCGCATGAGCGCCGGCACCGGCGTCTTCCACAGCGAGTTCAACGCCTCGGACCGCGAGCCGGTGCACTTCCTCCAGATCTGGATCATTCCCGAGCAGCGCGGGCTCGCGCCGGGCTACGAGCAGACGAGCGTGCCGCGCTCGGAGATGCGTGGCCGCCTGCGCCTCATCGGCTCGCGCGACGGCCGCGACGGCAGCGTCACGATCCACCAGGACGTCGCGCTCCTCGCCGGCGTCTTCGATCAGGGCGAGGCGAGCACGCACGCGCTCGGACCGGGGCGCAAGGCGTGGCTGCACGTCGCGCGCGGCGAGGTCGAGGTCGGCGACGAGCGCCTCGCGGCGGGCGACGCGCTGGCGATCGACAACACCGCCGAGCTCGCGCTGCCGATCCACATCACCGGGCGCAGCGACGGCGAGGTCCTGCTCTTCGATCTGGCCTGACCTGCCCGCAGCCTCCGGCGGCGCGGTTCAGCGCGCGCGCCCCGCGCGGCGCAGACGCGGACGGGCCGCCGGCGCGCCGCGGATCTCGGCGCGGCAGGCGTCGACGAGCTGCGCGAGCAACCAGCGCGAGGCCGGGCCGAGCGCGAGCTCGGGCCGGTGCACGACGGCGAGCGAGGCGACCGGCCCGCGCTCGTCCCAGGCCTCCGGGCGCACCCGCACGAGGCGCTTCTTGGCGAGGTCCTCGCGCACCAGGTGCAGCGGCAGCGTGCCCCAGCCGAGGCCGGCGCGGATGAGCGCCAGCTTGGTCGTCAGATCGGCGACACGCCAGGTGAGCACCGAGAGCACGCCCTGATCCGGCAGGCGCCCGCCCTGCGAAAGGCGCAGCTGGATCGGACCCTCGCCCCGCTCGGAGAGAACGATCTGGGTGTGCTCGCGCAGGACCTCGAGCGGCACGCGCCCGCGATGCCCGGCGAGCGGGTGCTCGCGCGCGACCGTCGGCACGAGGCGCACGGCGGTGACGTGGTGGCGCGTGAGCGTCGGCGCCTCGACGGCGTCGACGGCGACGCCGAGCTGGCAGGTTCCGTCGAGCACGCGGTCGACGACGTTCGACAGCGTCTCGCTGTGGACCCTCAGCGGGATCGCGGGGAAGGCGCGCGCGAACTCGCGGCAGACGTGCACGAGGGCCTGCGTCGGGAAGAGCTGGTCGACCGCCAGCGCGAGCGCGGGCTCCAAGCCGCCGCTCAGGCTCTGCACCGTGCGCCGCAGCGCGTCGACGTCGGCCAACACCTTGCGCACGCCCTGCAGCACGACGCGCCCCTCGGCGGTCAAGGTCGGCACGCGCGTCTGCCGATCCCAGAGGGTGAGCCCGAGCTCGGCCTCGAGGTTGGCCATCGCGTGGCTCACGGCCGACTGCACGCGCTGCACGCGGCGCGCGGCCGCGGAGAAGCTGCCCTCGTCGACGACGGCGACGAAGATGCGGAGCTGGTCGAGCGTGAGGGCGTCGAGCATGGCGCGAGCTCAGGGTGACATCATCCCGCGGGACGGTCCATGGCGCGGAGGAGGAACATCACCTCCTGGTGCGCGGTGTGCGGGAACATGTCGAGGCCGACGACGCGCGCGACTTCGTAGCGCCCGCCGGCAGCGAGCGCGGCGACGTCGCGCAACCCGGTCGCCAGGTCACACGAGACGTAGACGACGGCGCGCGCACCCGCGCCGCGGATCCAGCCGATCACGTCGGCGGCGCCGGTGCGCGGCGGATCGAGCACGATCAGCGCCGGCGCCGGCGGGGCTGGCAGCGGCAGGCCCAGCGCGAGGTCGCAGGCGTGCCAGCGCGCGCGCTCGGGCGGCTGCGCGCTGGCGATGCGCGTGTGCTCGAAGCCGGGGCGCGCGCGCTCGGAGACCTCGTAGGCGACGACGCGCCAGCCGCACCGCCAGAGCGCGAGCGTCAGCGTGCCGGCGCCGGCGAAGAGCTCAACCGCCCATGGATCGCCGTCGTGGTGGCGGCGCTCCTCGCCCGCCCACGCGGTGAGCGTCGCGAGCATCTGCCCGGTGACCTGCGCGTTGGCCTGCACGAAGCCCTCGGGCGCGACCGCCTGGCGATGCTCGCCGAGCTCGAGCGTCACGCGCTCGGGCCCGAGGTGGAGCTCGCGCCCATCGCGCGCCTCGACGTGCCCCGCGACGCCCTCGACGCCGACCACCAGGGTGACCCGCCCGGCCAGCGCCTGTCCGCCAGCCATCTCGCTCAACGCCCGCCTCACCATGGGCAGGGCGGCGTTGATGCGCTCATCGGCGACCTCGCAGCGCGCGATCGCGACCAGCGTGTGGCTGCCCTGCTTTGTGAAGCCGAGCGTCACCTCGCCGCGGGGATCGACCTCGAAGCGCAGGCGCACGCGCTGGCGATAGCCGAAGCGCACCGGGCTCTCGCGCATCTCGAGCCGGGCCGCGATCGCCTCCTCACCGAGTCCCAGGCGCTTCTTGAGCTCGCCGACGAGGATCGCCCGCCGCGAGAGCCCCTGCGCCTCCGCGCTGCCCGGCATCCACGGACACCCGCCGCAGCGCGCCTGCACCGCGCACGGCACCGGCACCCGCGCCGCGCTCGGCCGGACGATCCGCCGCACCCGACCGCGCGCCCAGCGCGCCTTCACCTCGCTCAGCGCGACGTCGACCACGTCCCCCGGCACCACCTCCGGCACGAAGACCACCCGTCCCGCCAGCGCGCCCTCGCGCGGGATCCCCACGCCCTCGCCGCCATGCGCCCAGCGTACGATCTCGAGCCCGCTCACCGACGTGACGGCCGAAGGCGCGGCCGGCGCGCTCGGCGCACGGGGCGAGCGCGGCCCACCCGCGCGCTGGGATCGACGTCGCATCGCCCCCACCCTACCCCATCCGCTGGCGACGCGCCTCGCCAGCGGTTGCGCTCGCCGCACAACTCGTGTGAGCTTGCGCGGTCGCCGCGTGGTGGACGTAGAACCATGGACCCCCAGCGAATCGTCGTCGTGCCCAAACCCCTGGAGCTCACCCCGCTCCCCTGGGCGACGTTCGACGATCCCGAATCACGGATCATCGCGCAGCGCGTCGCGCTCGCCCGCAGCGAGCATGCGCACACGGTCTCACTGGTGCGCGCCGCGCTCGCCGAGCGTGACGACGTGGCGTGGGTCGAGACGCCCGACGCCGCCGTCTTCGCCGGGGCGCGCCTCATCATCAGCATCGGCGGCGACGGCACCTTCCTCATCGCCGCCCGCCACGCCCACCAGACGCCGCTGCTCGGCGTCAACTCCTCGCCATCGACCTCGACCGGACACTTCTGCGCCGCCCTGCCGACGACGTTCCCCGCCGTGCTCGAGCGCTGCCTCACCGGCCACCTCGCACTCACCCCGCTGGCACGCATCCGCGCCGAGATCGACGACGAGGTCCTGCCGTACGACGCCCTCAACGACGTGCTCTTCGCCAACCGCGTGCCGGTCCTGGCGACGCGCTACGCCGTGCGCATCGGCGACGTCACCGAGCTGCACCTCTCGTCGGGCATGTGGATCGCCACCGCCTCGGGCTCGACCGCCGCGATCCGCTCCGCCGGCGGCGAGGTCCGCCCGATCGACGACACCCGCATGCAGTGGCGCGTGCGCGAGCCCTACGTGCGCGACGCCGATCCGCGCCCGACGCTGCTCTCGGGCTTCACCCGTGATCCGATCGAGCTCGTCTCGCGCAGCGACGACAACGCCCTCTACCTCGACGGCCACCGCGAGCCCCACCCGGTGCCACGCGGCGCCCGCGCGCGCCTCTGCCCGTCGCCCGAGCCACTCTTCGCCTACCTGCCGTCGCCGGCCGACTGAACGGCCATTCATGGGCCCGGACGGCAAAGGCCACCCGGTCTGGGTGGCCTTGCGTTCGCGACGATCAGGAGACTTGTCCGGCCGAGCAAGCTCGACGGCTACGATGCGTCGAGTAGAGGGCGAGCTTGCTCGACCGGAGCTCTTTGAGCCGGGTGGCCTGGGACCACCAGGCTACCCGGCCATACTAACATCAATTGTCCGCGGTCGTGAGCTTGAAGGCAGATGCCGCGTACCCGTGCACCGCGATGTGCAGGATCCCATTGGCGCCCGGGACCACGGTGAGGGTCTCGTTGCCGCTCGCGGTGTAGCCGCGCTGGTCGTACACGCTCAGCGTGGGGACCATGTTCATCTTGACGTACAGGTCGATGTCGGCGCCGGCCTCGGTGCGCACGACGATCTTGCGGCCGGCGACGACCGGGATCGAGTAGGTCAGGAGCGCGCCCTGGCCGACCGAGCTCTGCACGTTGAGGTGCGAGGTCGGGGTCGGGGTCGGGGTCGTGCCCCCGCCGCCGGTCTTGGTGTAGCGGATCGTCAGCTTGACCGTGCTGGCGCGATAACCGTGCACCGAGACGTACCAGGGACCGGCGCCGGCCGGGGCGCAGTTCTCGTTGGAGTCACCGCCGTAGGGGCGGCAGTCGTAGGCGCTCGAGGTCGGCTGCGCGCCCTTGCGGACGTAGAGGTCGGCGTCGCCGGTGCCGGTCATCGCCACCGCGAAGCCGCTGGCCACGTCGCTGAACGGGCCGAAGTGCTTCCACTCACCCTGCGCGACCGTGACGTTCTCCTCCTTGAGGACCTG
>WYBB01000176.1 GCA_011526585.1 Deltaproteobacteria bacterium | reverse complement strand
TTGTCGGCCGCGGTGAAGAGGGCGTGCGTGTGCGACAGCGCTTCGCGCAGGACCTCGAGCGTCGGTGACGGCGTGCCCGGCGGAGGCTGCCGGTCGATGCGGTCGACGAGCGCCTGCCGCCAGCCGCCGTCCTGCCCGGTCTGCATCAGCATCTCGTGCTCGTCGATCATCCACGGCTCGAACGGGATCTCCGCCGAGACCGCGCGCGCGAGGTTGCGGTCGGTCCAGCCCGGGTAGAAGTTGCTCGACGACAGGATGTAGTTGAGCAGGCTCGGCTCCTCGGCGCCCGCCGCGACGTCCGCCAGCACCTCCGCGCGCCCTTGCCGCTGGATCTTGTCGAGGCGTGCGACCACCTCGGGCTCCCACTTGCCCGGCACGTCCTTGCCGAGCAGCACGAAGAGCCCGTGCACGATCCCGGGATCGAGCCCGAGCGCGCTCAGGTGTCGGCGCGTGGTGTCGAGGCGCGCGACGATGTCCGGCACGACCGCGCGCAGGTGCAGGTTCAGGCGCTGCTGCTCGCGGCGGCGGCTGCGCGTGTGATGGAATGGATCCTCGAACGGCAGCGCCGAGCTCGAGAAGATGATCCCCCGGGGCTGTCGGCGGTCGCGCTGGGCGATGAGCTGCATGCCCGGCAGACCGCCGTAGCTCTGCGCGATCACGAAGTAGTCCTCGCCCTCCGGGATCACGTGATCGACGACGGCGAGGTAGTCGAGCGCGTGGCTGTCCGCCGAGAAGTAGCGCGCGATGAGGTCGGGATCGATCGACGGGTCGTCCATGTCGATGGGCGCCGAGCCGCCGTCGGTGCCGCGCTGGTCGGCGATGAGCACACGGTGGGTGCCGAGGAGGTGCTTGAAGCGATCGAGCCCCGGCGCGACCGTGTGACCCGAGTAGTCGTAGTCGAGGGCGCGATAGAAGCTCGCCGGGATCCCGGGGCCGCCGTTGATGACGACGACGATCGGCTTGCTGGGGTCGTCGGGTGTCGAACCGTGCGCGGGGATGAGGCGATAGAAGAGGTCGATGTGCGGGCCGGCGCGCGCGCTCCAGTCCAGCGGGACGGTGACGAAGCCGCGCCGCTCGACGGGGTGCTCGGCGATGCGCGGGTCGACGGGTTTCATCGGTAGGCCGGGCAACATGCCAACTCCCTATCACGCCGCGGCGTGGTGGGCGACCGGGGTGTGCGCGCGCGCGCGCCCGGTGTCCGAAATGACGGAGCCGGTCCGTGATAATGGATGGCGTAATACCCGAATATTGCTGTGGTTATTTTTTGAACAGACACCCAAAATCAGGAAAACGCCGCCCGCTCCGAGCCCACCCAAGCTCGCAGTCCCGAGCGCTCATCCGAAGGTCGATGCCCTGCGGCATCACGACCCTGGGCGGAGCT
Source organism: Deltaproteobacteria bacterium (assembly GCA_011526585.1). Classification (GTDB taxonomy): domain Bacteria; phylum Myxococcota_A; class UBA9042; order PHBI01; family PHBI01; genus WYBB01. The sequence goes on along the minus strand of WYBB01000176.1, from coordinate 8,117 downwards.
TCGCCGCTGCTGAGGAGCGGAGCACGAGATGTCGAGCAGGTGGCAATCGATTCGATCGCACGCCGCGAGCGGTGCGGTCTTGATGGGACTCTGGTCCGCGGCATGCGGCGACGACGACGCGCGCTGTGAAGGCGAGGCGTGCGCGCCGGCGACCTGTGAGGACGGACTTCACAACGGCGACGAGCTCGGTCTCGACTGCGGCGGCGAGATGTGTGGCGCGTGCCCGGGACAACCGTGCGCCGACGACACGGCCTGCGCCGCGGGCCGCTGCGTCGGCGCCGTGTGTGTCGCGGTCGCCTGCGCGGAGGATCCGTGTCTCAACGGCGGCACCTGTGTCGCGCTCGAGGGTGGAGGCCGCACGTGCGCCTGCGCGCCCGGGTTCGGCGGCGAAAACTGCGAGGTCGAGGAGCCTTGTGTCGGCGTCGACTGCCCGGTCGCCGACCCGTGCGAGGACCTGCCTTGCGGTATCGGCACCTGCCGCGATGCGGGCGAGGGTCGCTATGCCTGCGAGTGTCCCGAGGGCGCCTTCGACGACGGCCTCACCTGCGCGCCGTGTCCCTCGCTGGACAACTGCCTGGCGGTCGCGTGCAGCGCTCCCGATGACGCGGTCTGCGTCGCGTGCGCCGAGGGCTGGGAGGTCGCCGCCGACGGCGCCTGTGTCGAGCGCGGTGCGTGTGCCGACGCGCCGTGCGGCGCGGGCGGGGTGTGCCGCGAGCTCGGTCCAGGGGACTACACCTGCGACTGCGACGCTGGTCTATATAATGATGGGGCCACCTGCGTGAGCTGCCCCGCGGTCGACGGCTGCGCCGAGGTCGTGTGCACCGCGGCCGAGGACGCGACCTGCGCCGTGTGTGCCGGCGGCTTCGCCTCGGACGGCGCGGGGGGCTGCGCCGACGTCGACGATTGCGCGGATTCGCCTTGCGGGGTCGGCACTTGTGAAGACGCGGGCGTCGACGCCTATCGCTGCCTGTGCCCGACCGGTCACTTCGATGATGGCGCGACCTGCCAGAGCTGTGCGCCGATCGAGGGCTGCGCGAGCGTCGCTTGCGCGAGCGCCGATGACGCGACCTGCACCGCCTGCGCGGACGGCTTCGAGGCGCGCGACGGGGGCTGCGCCGACATCGACGACTGCCTCGGCGATCCTTGCGGTGGCGGTGCGTGCCGCGACATCGGGGCCAACGCCTATGCCTGCGAGTGTGAGGTGGGCTCCTACGACGACGGGGTGAGGTGCGTCGCGTGCCCCGCCGTGCCGAGCTGTGAGCAGGTCGGGTGCAGCGGTCCCGACGACGCGCGCTGTGTCGTGTGCGCGTCCGGGTACGAGGTCGACGACGCCGGTGGTTGCCGCGATGTCGACGGCTGTGCCGGAGCGCCATGCGGCGCGGGGGCGTGCGTCGACACCCTCGAGGGTTATCGCTGTGAGTGCCTCGCCGGTAGCTTCTTCGACGGGGTCGGCTGCGCGGCGTGCGGGGCGATCGAGGGGTGCGCGGAGGTGAGCTGCGGCGACCTGACCGACGCGCGCTGCGTGAGCTGCGCGAGTGGCTTCGAGGCGGACGGACAAGGCGGGTGCCGCGATCGCGACGACTGCGCGACCAACCCGTGCGCGCCGGGGACGTGCACCGACACGGGGACCAACGCGTACGCGTGCGCGTGTCCGGTCGGGCGCTGGGACGACGGCGGCGCGTGTCGCGCGTGCGACGCGATCGCCAACTGCGACGCGGTGAGTTGCACCTCCGCCAGCGACGAGCGCTGCCAGAGCTGCGCCGCGGGTTGGGTCGGCGACGGCCGCGGGGGCTGCGTCGATCGCGACGACTGCTCGCCCAACCCATGCGGTCTCGGCACGTGCACGGACCTCGGCGTCGACGACTATACCTGCACGTGTCCCGCTGGGCTCTACTTCGACGGGGTGCGCTGTGTGAGCTGCCTTCCCGTCGCGAACTGCGGCGGCGGCGTGACCTGCACCTCGGCCAGCGACTCGCAGTGCGGGACGTGCGCGAACGGGTTCTTCGTCGACGGCGTGAGCTGCGCACCCTGGACCGCGTGCCCGACCGGCTCGTTCGAGATCACGGCGCCGACGGCGACGAGCGACCGGGTGTGTGCGCCGTGGACGGCGTGCTCGGAAGGTCAGTACGAGGCGCAGTCGCCGTCGGCGACGAGGGATCGGGTGTGCGCGTCGTGCACCGCGATCACCGGGTGTCAGACGGTGACGTGCACGAGCGCGGTGAACCAGACCTGCGTCACGTGCGCGAGCGGGTTCTGGGGGACGGGCGGGAGCTGCACGGCCTGGACGGTGTGCGCGGTCGGCGAATACCAGAGCGTGGCGCCGACGGCGACGAGCGATCGACAGTGCGCGCCGCTCACGGTGTGCGAGGACGGCGAGTATCAGAGCGCGGCGCCGACGGCGACGAGCGATCGGCAGTGTGCGGCGTGCACGGCGATCGATGATTGTGCCGAGGTCGCATGCACGGGCCCCGGCGACGCGGCGTGCGTGAGCTGCGATCCGGGCTTCAAGAGCGACGGCGCGGGCGGCTGTGTCGCCGAGACCTTCTGCGACCTGAACCCGCCGGGCACGGTGTGCGGTCGCGCTCCGACGCAGTGTGACAAGGGCGAGATCTGCGTGGGCAGCGCGTGTGTCGATCAGGGCCTGGAGCCGGCGACGACGAGCTGCACCGGCGCGTCCCAGGGCGGGGCCTGCGACGACGACGCCAACGATCGGTGTAGCGGCACGGCGGACAGCTGCGTGGACGCGTTTGCGAGCGCGTCGACGACGTGCCGTGACTCGGCCGGTCAGTGCGATGTGGCGGAGCAGTGTACGGGGAGCTCGGGGCAGTGCCCGACCGACGAGCACGAGTCACCCGCCGTGCTATGCGACGGTGGGGCTTGCCACCACGGCACCTGCGCGACCCTGATCCGCGTCGCGCCCAGCGAGGTCCCCGACGAGCAGGAGCCGCGCGTCATGGTCGGTGTTGCGCCGGTCGGCTACGGCCCCGACGCGTGGCAGGGCCCGCTCACCGGCAAGTCCAACTACCACGTCTACCTCGCGCCCGACGGCACCGGCCCGCTCGCCCAGCTCTTCAACGACGACGTGCCGATCACCCTCGTCGACCTGCATGCGCTCTCGTATTACACCCAACGCCCCGAGGGCACGCCCGCCGAGCGCGACTGGTGGATCACGATCTACACCGCGCGCCAGAACGACGGCGGCGATCAAGGCACCTGGTACCGGCGGCGCTTCATCAACAATTTCATGGATCACGACGACGTCGCCAGCTGGGTGCGCCACGCCTCCGACGACGCCGACCAGCCGATGACCTTTCAGGAGTACACGCCCGGCGGCTCCTTCGTCGGACCCGAGTACACCATCGCCGCGCTCGCCCAGAGCGACTACGCGGGCGAGACGATCCTCGCCGTCTCGCTCCAGACCGACAGCGCCTGGAACGGCTTCTCCGGGCTCGTCGACGGCCTCGAGCTCGAGCTCGCGAGCGGCGCTCTCGGCCGCGTCGATCTCGTCGGCGCCGCCACGCTCCTCGTCGGCCCGACCGAGGTCCCCGACGAGCAGGAGCCGCGCACCGTCCTGCACACCCCGCCCGACTCCGCCCCACCCGGCTTCGGCCCGATCTCCTGGCAGGGCCCCGCCACCGGCAAGAGCAACTGGTACCTCGCCTACCTCGACAACGGCCTCGCCCCGCTCTCGACCCTCTTCCCCGACGCCGCCGCCACCCTCACCATCGCCGACCTCGCCTCGATCAGCTACTACACCCGCCGCCCCGCGGGCGCCGGCTCCAAGGACTGGTGGATCGCGATCTACACCCGCCCCCAGCCGGGCGACACCGGCTGGTATCACGCCCGCTACATCAACGACTTCACCTCCCACACCGTCGAAGGTACCTGGCAGCGCTACGCGACCGGCCACCCCACCGGCGCCGTCCCCCCGATGAGCTTCCGCCAGCTCGACGCCGCCAATCAGCCGACCGGTCCCGCCATGAGCCTCGCCGAGCTCGCCGAGCACGCCGCCGGCGAAGAGATCCTCGCGATCTCGCTCCACACCGACAGCTCGTGGACCGACTTCCAGGGCCTCGTCGACGGCCTCGAGGTCGTGCTCGTCGACGGCCGCGTCGGCCGCGTCGACCTCGGCGACGCCACCACGCTGCGCGCCCTGCCCGACGAGGTCCCCGACGAGCAAGCGCCCCGCACGATCGACCACGCCCCGCCCGGCTACGGCCCGAGCGCCTGGCTCGGTCCCGCCCTCGGCAAGAGCAACTGGCATGCCTTCTACCTGCCCGACGGCTCCGGCACGCTCTCGGCTCTCTTCCCCGCCGACGCCGCGACCCTGCGCGTCGCCGACCTCGCCTTCATCCGCTACGCCACCTATCGCCCCGCCGGCACCCCACCCGCGCGCGACTGGTGGATCACCCTCTACACCCGCAAGCAGGGCGAATCCGGCGAAGGCTCCTGGTATCGTCGCCGCTTCATCAACAACTACGCCGAGCACACCGCCGAGGCGACCTGGGCCCGCTACTCGACCGAGCACGCCACCGGCGACGTGCCGCCGATGACCTTCCGCGAATACAGCCCCGCCGGCGCCTGGGTCGGCGAGCCCCTCCCGCTCGCCGCGCTCGCCGCCGGCGCCTACGCCGACGACGAGATCCTCGCGATCAGCGTGCAGACCGACAGCGCCTGGGGCGGGTTCGACGGGGCGCTCGACCAGCTCGAGATCGGGCTCGTCAACGGCAAGGTCGGCCGCGTCGACTTCACCGCCGGCGAGGTCCTGCGCGTCGTCCCGGCCGACGTGCCCGACGAGCAGCACCCGCGTGCCGTCATCGGCGACGCCCCACCCGCCGCCGGTCCCCACGCCTGGCGCGGCCCCTCCGCCGGCACCTCGAACAAGTCGAACTGGCACGCCCGCCACTTCCCCGATGACAGCGGCACGCTGACGGCGCTCTTCCCCGAGCATGCCTCCACCCTGCGCGTCGCCGACATCGCTGCCCTCGCCTACGCCACCCGGCGCCCGACCGGCACCCCGAGCGGCCACGACTGGTGGATGACGATCTACACCCGCCGCCAGGAAGACGGCGACGACAAGGGGAGCTGGTATCGCCAGCGCTACCACAGCAACCAAGCCAGCCACACCGTGACCGACGCCTGGCAACGCTATTCGAGCGCACACCTCACCGGCGCCGTGCCGCGCATGACCTTCGACGCCGTCGGCGACGACTTCCCGCCGCTCACGCTCGCGCAGCTCGGCGCCGTGATCCCGACCGACGAAGTCCTCGCCATCACGCTCCAGACCGACAGCGCCTGGGGCGGCTTCGACGGTCAGGTCGACGCCCTCGAGATCCTGCTCTGGGACGGGACCCTGGCCCGCGCCGACCTCACCGCCGGCACACGCCACCGCGCGCTCCCCGCCGAGCGCGCCCCGGGCACCGCCTCGCCGCGCGTCGCGCTCGACGCGCCGCCCGACTTCGGGCCCGAGGCCTGGCGCGGCCCCTCGAGCGGTCACTCACGCTGGCACGCCGAGCAGGACCTCTTCGGCACCGGCCTCATCGCCGGCCTCTTCCCCGACGAAGCACCCGACCTGCGCCTGTCCGACCTCGCCGCCATCACCTACTGGACCCGGCGCCCCGCCGCGTCCTCCGCGGACTGGCAGCTCGTCATCGAGACGCGCGCCGATCCGGACGAGCTCGCCCCCTATCACGCGCGCTACCTCGGCCGCGTCGACGACCACCTCGCCGAAGACACGTGGACCCGCTACTCCACGCGGCGCTCGGCCCTCGACGGCGCGAGCCCGATCACCTTCTTCGCGACCGATCCCGACGGTGCCCCGACCGGCCCCGCCATGACGCTCGCCCAGCTCGCCGCCCACGACCCGCGCGCCATCGCCGCGATCGCGCTCACCTCCCCGAGCGAGCTCGACGGCTTCGACGGGCTCGTCGACGGCCTCGAGATCACGCTCCGCAGCGGGCGCGTCGCCAAGGTCGACTTCACCGACGGCACGCGCATCGCCGTCGTCCCGAGCGCCGTACCCGACGAGCAGTGGCCGCGCTCCAACCCCATCCTCGCGCCGCCCGGCTATGGCGAGGGCGCGGGCTCGTGGATGGGCCCGGCGCTCGGCAAGACCAACCTGCACATCGGCTACGATCCGATCGCGCAGGCGGGCCCGCTCGCCGACCTCTTCGGCGACTCGGCCGCGACCCTGACGATCTCCGACCTGCGCACGCTCAGCTACTTCACGCGGCGGCCGTCGTTCTTCGTCGGAGCCGGCCAGGACTGGTGGATCACGATCTACACGCGCATGACCGGCAGCGGCGACGAAGGCACCTGGTATCACCAGCGCTGGATCAGCAACTACGACGCCCACACCGCGACCGACGTCTGGACGCAGTACTCCACCGCGTTCGCCAGCGGCGACGTGCCCGAGCTGCGCTTCCGCCACCAGCTCCCGAACAACACCCCCGACGGTCCGGCGCTCACGCTCCGCCAGCTCGCCGCCAGCCTGCCCGCCAGCGACGAGCAGATCCTGACGATCACGCTCCAGACCGACAGCGGCTGGAACGGCTTCGAGGGCTCGGTCGACGGCCTCGAGATCCTGCTGAGCGACGGGCGCGTCGGCAGGGTCGATCTGCAGCGCTGCACCGTCACCGCTTGTGACAGCATCGCGCGCGCCGGGGCGTGGCTCGCCGCGACCCAGTGCGACAGCGGCACCTGGGGTTGGCCCGGCGCCAACGGCTCGCCCACCGACGGTTGCCCCGCCGGCTACGCCAACGTGCTCGGGCCGACGGCCCAGGGCCTCGCCTCGGCCTACCTGGCCGGCGGCTCGGTCGACGCCACCATGCTCGCCGCGCTCGCCGACGCGGGCGCCTATCTCCTGACCAAGACCAACAACTTCTCGCTCGCCGACGGCTACCTCGCGGTGACCCTCGACGAGATCCTCTCGCCCGTCGATCAAGTCTACTCGGCCTACGTGAAGGCCAACTTCTACGACAAGCTCCTCGCCGGGACCTACCAGCGCACCAACGACGCCGCCTTCTATGACACCGCCGCGCTCCTCGCCAAGCTGCGCTCGCTCCGCTCCGGCCCGAGCGCGAACCTCGCCGCGTGGGATCTCGGCATCGGGCTCTTCTCGGCCGTCGGCATGAAGGATCACCTCGGCGCCGGCTTCGAGCTCTCACCGGCCTTCGCTTTGCACGCCCTGGCCGAGCTCGAAGAGCTCTCGACCCCCGGCTGGTACGACGTCGTCGGTCTCGCCGGCGTCATCATCGGTCACGCACGCGCAGGCCTCGACGTCGACCCCACCGCCGGCGCCCACGCCGCCGCGGACAGCCTCGCCGACCTCGCCTACGTCCTGACGAGCTACCAGATCCCGGAGACGGGCGCCTTCACCTGGCAATCCGACCAGCTCACCGAGTGGGACGCGACGACGCAGGAGACCGCCTACGCGCTGCTCGCCCTTGTCGAGGCGCGCGACTTCGGCGTGCCCGGTCTCGACGACGCCATCGACGCCGCCGTCGCATGGCTTGCCGCGACGCAGGTGCACGGTGGCGGCTGGCTCTACTACGTCGGCTACGGCGAGTACGCCGAGATCGTCGCCGAGGTGGTGTGGGCGTTGGTCGCGGCGGAGTACTAAGCGCGCCGACCGTCCCGGCGCATCAGCTCGAGCAGTCGCTGGCGCGCGTTGAAGAACGCGCCGCGCAGGCCGACCTCGGTCGCGATGTGGTGGCCGAATTTCGCCTGATAGCGTGGCAACAATTCGCCGTAGCGCGCACCCTCGACCAGGCGAGCCTCGAGGATCCAGCGCTCGGCCGCGTCGAGCCGCGCGAGGGCCTCCAGTGCGCCTCGACGCAGCTCGGCCAGCGCGACGAGATCCTCGGGTCCGTGCTCTCCCGTGGGCTCGAGGTCGCTCACGAAGTGCTCCTGCAGGCGGCGGCGCCTCTGCTCGCGCGTGATCGCCTCGCGCTGCACGTTGAGCGCGATCCCGATCGCGAAGGTGCGCAGCGCGCTCCGCGACTCGAAGCGCTCGAGTCCCTCGAGCAGCCGCAGGATCGCCGTCTGCACCAGGTCCTCGGTCGGCTCGACGCGGGTGCCTCCACGACGCTCGAGCACGCGCGCGAGCGTGAGCACCA
>WYBB01000175.1 GCA_011526585.1 Deltaproteobacteria bacterium | reverse complement strand
CGGACCTCGCACCTGCCCGGCGACGACGCCCGACGCGCTCGGCCCCTACTATCGAGCAGGCGCCCCGGCGGTGGTCGATCTCGCCGGCACCGAGCCGGGCACGCCGCTGTCGCTCTCGGGAGAGGTGACCGATACCGCGTGCCGGCCGATCCCCGGCGCGCGCATCGAGATCTGGCAGGCCGACGCGGCCGGCGACTACCACGACGATCGCCTGCGCGCGACGCTCACCGCCGACGCCGCGGGACGCTATGCGCTCACATCGATCATGCCGGGTCGCTATCTCCAGGCTTCGGGCTATCGCCCCGCGCACCTGCACCTGCGCGTGAGCGCGCCCGGCTACGCCACGCTCGTCACCCAGATCTACTTCGCCGGCGATCCCTACCTCCAGCCCAACGACTCGTGCCCGCCGTGCGCCTCCGACGATCCCGCCCGCATCCTCGCGCTCGGCGAGCTCGCCGGTCGCATGGTCGGCACCCTGCCGCTCGCGCTCGCCGCCTCCTGATCGAGACCGCTCAGACCGCTCAGCTCACTCGCCGATCCGCGTCAGCGCGATCATCGGCCCCTCGGGCGCGGTGTCGGCGCGCAGATCGATCCGCCCCTCGATCATCCACGCCGCGCCATCCTCTTCGTCCGCCGCGAGCTCGTCCCCGCCGCTCACGACCAGCGCCTGGCGTACGACGAACACGTGCCGCCCCTCGGCCTTGATCGTCGTCTTGTCAGCGAGCCGCGCGCGGTGATCGAAGATCACCACCCTGCCCTCGTCCGCGAGCGGGCCGAGCGCCGCCTGGAAGCGCTCCGCCGTCCAAGCGCCCTCGGCGTCCTCGGCGCTCTCCTTGACCGCCGCCGCCGCTTCCTCGAAGTCGCGCGCCGCCAGCGCCTTGACGAGCGCGTGCAGCTCGGCTCGGACGCGCGCCAGGAACGCCCGCTTGTCGCGCGTGATGTCGAGCGGCGCCCCGACCTCGGCGGCGGTCGTGCGCTCTTCGCCGTACATGAGGCGCTCCCACTCCTGGATGAGGCTACTGTCGACGCGCCCGAGCACGTTGCGGAAGAACGCGATGAGATCGATCAGCTCGTCGGTGCGCGCCTCGATCGGCACCGTGTGCACGAGCGTCTTGAACCCCTCGGAGAGATAGCGCAGGAGCGTTCCCTCGATCTTCTCGAGGCCGAGCTCCTTCACGTACTCGTTGAAGGTCATGTAGCGCTCGGCCATGTCGCGCATGACCGACTTGGGCTTGACGTTCATCTCGCCCACCCAGGGGTGCGCCTCGGCAAAACGATCGAAGAGCGAGTAGAGGATCTCGGCCCTGGGCTTGTCCCAGGTGACCTCCTCCAGGCGCCGCATGCGCTCGTCGTACTCGACCCCCTCGGCCTTCCACTCGGCGATGAGCTCGCCCTTCTTCTTGTCGAGCTGCCGATAGAGGATCGCCGTCGGCTCCTCGAGGATCGCCTCGACGAAGCTGACGACGTCGAGCGCGTAGTCCGGCTGGCCCGGCTCGAGCGTGCCGATCGCCTCGACCAGGAAGAGGCCGAGCGCGTGCATCAGCGAGAAGTCGGTCTGGAGGTGCTCGGCGACGTGCACCTCGCGAGCGCGGAAGTACTCGCTCGGCCGCAGCGCGAAGATCTCCGCCTTGACGAGGCCCTTGAAGAGCTCACGCACCTTGCGCCGCAAGATCTTCTTGCCGTACGCCGACTCGTGGCTTTCCGCCACGAGCTCGATCATGCGCCGGAGACCCCCTCCTTTAATATAGGCGTTGTCCGGACGCTGCATCAGCTCGACCAGCATGCCGTGCGTCACGGTGAAGCACGACTCCAGCGGCTCGGGCTGCCCGTCGATCAGCTGGCGGAAGGTCTCTTCGCTCCACGGCACGTAGCCCTTGGTCGGCGCCTGCTTCTTGATGACCTTCTTCTTCTTGCCTTCGTTGGCGGCGGCCCGGACCTGCTGATCGAGCCGCTTGTTCTCGATCACGTGCTCGGGCGCCTGCGCGACGACGTAGCCGCGCACATCGAAGCCCTTGCGCCCGGCCCGCCCCGCGATCTGCTTGAACTCGCGCACCGACAAGAGGCGCGTCTTGTCGCCGTCGTACTTGCAGAGCTTGGAGAAGAGCACCGTGCGGATCGGGATGTTCACCCCGACGCCGAGCGTGTCGGTGCCGCTGATCACCCGCAGGAGCCCGGCACGCGCGAGCTTCTCGACCATCAGCCGGTACTTCGGCAGGAGCCCGCCGTGGTGGAGGCCCACGCCGTGCTTGAGGTAGCGCTGCATCTCCTTGCCGTAGGGGGTGTCGAAGAGCTTGGCCGGCAGCTCGGCGGCGATCTTCTTCTTGTCCTCCTTGGGCGTGAAGTCCTGGCTCATCAGGTTCTGCGCCTCGTCGGCCGCCTCACGCTGCGTGAAATTCACGAGATAGATCGGAGCCTTGTTGCCGCTGGCCCGGGTCGCAACCGCCTCGTGCAGCGGGTCCTCGCTCCACTCGAAGTCGAGCGGCACCGGCCGCTGATTCGAGCTCACCGACACCGCCTGCTTGCCGGTCAGCGCCTCCAGCCGTCGCTCGATGTCGCGCGTGTCGCCGAGCGTCGCCGACATCAGGAGGAAGGTCGCCCGCTCGAGGAGGATGAGCGGTACCTGCCAGGCCCAGCCGCGCTCGCGATCGGCGTAGTAGTGGAACTCGTCCATCACCACGTAGGCCGCGTCGGCCTTGGCGCCTTCGCGCAGCGCCATGTTCGCCAGGATCTCCGCGGTGCAGCAGATGATCGGCGCGTCGCGGTTGACGCTGGTGTCGCCGGTCATCATGCCGACCTGCGCCGGGCCGAAGGTGTCGCACAGGTCGAGGAACTTCTCGTTGACCAGCGCCTTGATCGGCG
>WYBB01000174.1 GCA_011526585.1 Deltaproteobacteria bacterium | reverse complement strand
CCTCGGTGATGTGGTCCTCGGCATCGTCGATGCGATCGATCTTCATGTCCTTCGGGGACACCCACGGGATCGTCCCGCCGGACCAGAACTGCGGGTTGCCCTTGTCCGGCGTCCCGCCACTCAGGAAACTCACGAGGTACCGGAGAGGCACCAGGGGCCAGTCCGCCTGGAGCGTGCCGAGCCACGGCGCGCCGACGGCGGACGCGCGCGCATCCGTCATCTCGTCACCTGCTTGAGGAGTCGAAGCACCTCGCTCTCGGCCTCCTCCAGGTCGGCATCGATCTCCGCCAGCGATCGCGGTGGCTTGAAGACGTAGAAGTGCCGATTGAAGCTGATCTCGTAGCCGACTTTGTCCTTGCTGCGGTCCATCCAGGCGTCGGGTACGTGCGGCACCACCTCGCGCGCGAAGTACTCGTCGACCTGCACGTCGAGGGGGACGTTCTCGGAGTCCCTCAGCGCGGGGTCGGCCTCGAAGCCCGTCGGACCCGATCCCTTGACCGGCATCGCCTCTGGGCTCGAGTCGCAGAACGTCGCCCGGAAGGCCTTCTTCGCGGGTGCCTTCCAGGACGCTCGGCGCTTCTTCAGGATCCCGTCCGCTCGGGCGGAGACCGCGTTCCAGTCGAGGTGTGGTGTCGAGCCGAGACCCTGCTCGATCGCCGCGAGATCGTCCGCGAGGTCGGGGTGCGCCGCCAGGAAGGCGGCCGAGCGCTCCGGAGTGATCTGGAAGCGCAGGCGGAGAGGCCGCTCGACGGTGACCCTGGTGTAGCCGAATTCGGCGTTGCGGAAGATCTTCGAGACCGCGGACTCCTCGAAGCGGCCGTAGATGCGGACGACCTCGTCGATCTGCTGCGCCGTCATGTGTCGGCGCTTGTCGCCGAGGCTGCGCTTGTTGTCGGCGCTGCCGCCGGCAGTCCAGATCTCGCGCGCGTCGATCAGCTGGATCTTGCCCTTGCGGTGCTTCTCCTTGCGGTTGGTGACGATCCAGACGTAGGTGCCGATGCCGGTGTTGTAGAACATCTGCTCCGGCAGCGCGACGATCGCCTCCAGCCAGTCGTTCTCGATGATCCAGCGGCGAATCTCGCTCTCGCCCGAGCCGGCGCCGCCGGTAAAGAGCGGCGAGCCCGAAAAGACGATCGCCAGGCGCGAGCCGTGCTTCTGGTCGGCCGGCCGCACCGGCTCGAACTTGTGGATCATGTGCTGGAGGAAGAGCAGCGCGCCGTCGTTGACCCGGGGCAGGCCGGCGCCAAAGCGGCCGTCGAAGCCGAGCTTCTCGTGCTCGCGCTGGATCTCCTTCTGCTGCTTCTTCCAGTCGACGCCGAACGGCGGGTTGGTCAGGAAGTAGTCGTAGCGCTCGCCGGCGAACTGGTCGTCGGTGAAGCTGTCGCCGTACTTCACGTTCTCGCCGCCGCCGTTGTGGTCGACCTGCTTCATCAGCATGTCGGCGGCGGCGGTGGCGAAGGCGCGCTTGTTGTAGTCCTGCCCGTAGACGTAGAGCCGCGCGTCGGAGTGGTGCTCGCGCAGGTAATTCTGGGCCTCCGCGAGCATGCCGCCCGTACCGCATGCCGGGTCGAGCAACTTCCGCACGGTCCCGGGGGTCGCGAGAAGTCGGTCGTCGTTGATGAAGAGTAGGTTGACCATCAGGCGGATCACCTCACGAGGCGTGAAGTGATCACCAGCGGTCTCGTTCGCGAGCTCGTTGAAGCGGCGGATGAGGTTCTCGAAGATCAGCCCCATCTGCTCGTTCGGGACCGAGCTCGGGTGCAGGTCGACGTCCGCGAACTTCGACACGACGAGGAAGAGGATGTTCGCCTCGCGCATCTTCTCGATCTCGCTCTCGAGCTCGAAGTAGTCGAAGATGCGGCGTACGTTGGCCGAGAAGCCCTGGATGTAGCCCAGCAGGTGCTTCTCGACGTGGTCCGGGTCCCCCTTGAGCTTGGCGAAGTCGAGCGGCGAGTGGTTGTGGAACCGTTGGCCGGCGACCTTGTCGAGCACGCGGTCGAGCGCCTCGCCCTTGTAGCGGTCCCGGACCTGGTCGTAACGCTTGACGACGGCGGCCTTGGTCGGTGCGAGGACGCAGTCGAAGCGTCGCAAGACCGTCATCGGCAACATGACGCGCTCGTACTGCGGGGGCCGGTACGGGCCGCGCAGGAGGTCCGCGATCTGCCAGATGAGGTTCGAGAAGTAGTTGTGGTCAGGCATCCTGTGGCCCGCTCTCCGCGCGAGTTGCGTTGCTTGATGCGGCTTGCGCCGTCATTCTCGCAGGTCGAGCGAGGGGCCGCACCCACCCGAGGCGAGGGCAGCCTCGTGCGCCGCCCGCCGTAGCTCGGCAAGGCGCTTCGAAAGCTCCTGGGTGTTGCGCGGCCGGGCCGGCATGTCGAGGGCGAGCGCCCGCGCGAAGAAGCAATCGAGCTCAACTGGGACATTGGCGATATGCGCGGAGATCGGCACCCGACGGCCGTCACGAATAGCCTCGCCCACACAACCCGGCGAGACGGCCTCGAACGGTCGGCGTCCGGTGAGGACCTCGTAGAAGGTCACGGCGAGCGCCCAGAGATCAAAGCTCGGGTTCGCGCGTTCGTGGTTGTGGGCCTCGGGTGAGAGGTAAGCCGGCGTGCCGACCACGACGTGGCCGCCGACGCCCGACATCGTCGCTTCGCGTTCCAGCCGGGCCAAGCCGAAGTCGAGAAGCTTCAGGTCGCCGGCGCTGTTGAAGGCGATGTTGCGCGGCTTGATGTCGCGGTGGACGACACCGGCCTTGTGGAGGCAGGCGACGACCTCGGTGACTTCGAGCATCACCTCGATCGCCACGTCGAGCGGCAGCGGGATGCGCTCGGCTAACGTGCTCCCGTCGACGAACTCCATGATGATCATCGGCGTCCCGCGGTAGACCTTGAAGCCGTAAACCGTCGCGAGGTTGCGGTGCGAGACGGCGGCGAGCGTCTGCGCCTCGCGGCGCAGGCGGGCGATGTCGCTCGGCGAGCAGACCGTCGGGAGCGTCTTGACGGCCACGCGCCGGCCGAGCGAGAGGTCGACCGCTTCGTAGACGACGCCCGAGCCGCCCTTGCCGAGCCGGCGCTCGAACT
>WYBB01000028.1 GCA_011526585.1 Deltaproteobacteria bacterium | reverse complement strand
GTGGAAGCCGGCGGCGCGCGCGTGGCTGTCTGGCGGCGAGGTCGATCCCATCGGGAAGGGCAAGGTACACGAGGCGCGCGATGGGCGGAACCGATCGCGGGTTACCTCGAAGTGGGCTTGTCGACACGCATTCGCGCCTCGAGCTCGTCGAGGGTGCGGGGCCAGTCGCCCTTGAGCAGACGCGAGAGCCCGCGGTCGGCGAGCAGGCGGCCACCGGTCTGGCAGGTCGGGCAGTAGTTCGTCTCGTTGTCGGCGTAGCGGATGCGCATGACCGGCCTGGCGCAGCGCGGGCAGGGCTTGCCGAAGCGGCCGTGCACGGCCATGTCCTCGCGGAAGGCGGTGACCTTGTCGGGGAAGCCGTCTTTGCTCTGGCGGGCTTCGGCGCGGAGCTTGTCGGTCCAGGTCGTGAGGATCTCGCGCGTCGAGGCGTGGAGCCGGGCGAGCTCGTCGGACGTGAGCCGCGTCGTCCAGGTCACCGGCGAGAGCTGTGCGTGCCAGAGGATCTCGTCGCTGTAGGCGTTGCCGATCCCCGACAGGATCCGCGGATCGGTGAGCGCGCGCTTGAGCGTGTGGTTTTCGCGGGTGAGCGCGGCGGAAAACGTCGCGGGATCGATCGCCAGCGGCTCGAGCCCGCCCGGGTCGAAGTCGGCGACGGCGTCGGCCGAGGCGACGACCGAGAGCGAAGCGCGGCGCTTGGAGCCGGCCTCGGTGAGGATCACGGTCGCCTCGGCGAAGTCGAAGGCGGCAAGCCCGAGCTTGCCGGGGATGGGCGCGCCCGCCCTGGCGAGCTTGAGGCGGCCGGCGATCATCAGGTGCAGGACCCAGGCGACGCCGCCCTCCCAGGTGAAGACCAGGCGCTTACCCAGGCGCGAGACGTCGCTCAGGCGCTGGCCGACGGCGGCGTCCGGGCGGGGCGAGACGGTGCGCACCAGGAACGGGTTGGCGACGCGCACCGCGACGAGGCATTGTCCGAGGAAGCGATCGCGCAGCCGCTCGACGTAGACCTCGACGTCGGGGAGCTCGGGCATGCGCGAGTTATCGCGCCTCCACGCACTGCAGCACGATCGCCTGCACCTCGGCCGGCGTCTCGCAGCGCTCGACGAGCGGCCCCCATACCCACGGCCCGCCGCGCACCCAGACCTCGGCCTGGGCCCCGGGCTCGATGCGCGAGCAGAGGCGCAGCGGCTCGAGCGGGACGAGCTCGGACGCCTCGACGTGATCGCCGACCAGGACCTCGGCGAAGGACAGCTCGTCGACGCAGGTCTGATCGAGCGTGACCGAGACGGGGCAGCTCTGGGCCGAGCAGCCCTCGGTCTCGCACACGCACGGCGCGAGCTCGCCCTGGAAGGAGCCAGGATCACACGCCGCCCACGCGAGCGGAGCGAGCAGGATGCAGAGCGACGCGGCGAGCGCGCGGGGAATGGGGCCCATCGGCAGGAGGTTCCCCACGGCGCCGGGGGTTTGTCAACGCCCCGGTGGCCGCGCGGGCGCGTGCCGGACCCCACCTTGCCGGCCCGCGAGGCCGGTGCTAGGTTTTCGCCCGCTTGCCGCAATGCGCGAACCCGTGGCGCCGAACGACGAAATGGAGCGCGCCGCCCCGAACGAGGAGACGACATGATCCCCATCCGCCCCATCGGCCGCGTCGGCCGCAACGCGTTGACCGGTCTCGGCGTGGCGCTCGGCATCGCCCTCGCCGCCGGCGGTACGGCCCTGGCGGCCGACCAGTGGAAGGACAAGGGCAAGGAGTGCGACGCGGGCGCCTTCAAGTCGCCGACCACCGCGAGCCTCGACGAGCTCATCCACTGCTCGAAGGCGTGGACCGCCTACCGGACGGACCTCAAACCGGTCAAAGGCGAGTACAAGGACCGCGTGGTGCTGGCGATGAAGCTCGTCTACGCCAAGGCACCGGACGAGGCCGACGCGGGCCGCGCCCAGCGGATCCTCTCGCAGCTCGGCGTCACCGACCTGCCCGCGCGCACGGCGGAGCCGCCCAAGCCCAAGGCGCCGCCGCGCCCGACGTTCAACCCGCCGGAGCCCTCGAAGAAGGACATCGCCGCCGCGGAGAAACACTTCAAGAACGGCTTCAAGGCCTACAAGGCCAAGGACTTCGACAAGGCCGTCGACTTCTACCTCAAGATGGTCGATGCGGCGCCGGGCTACGCCAAGGGGCACTTCAACGCCGCGTGCATCTACGCGCTGAAGAAGGACGAGCCCAACATGGCCAAGTACCTCCTCAACCTGCGCGACATGTCGGCCGCCGGCAACAAGGACGCGGCCGAGATGCTGAAGCTCACGCGCACCGACGGCGACTTCGCGGAGTTCAAGGACGAGTCGACCGAGTACAAGCGCATCACCGGCTACGCCAAGGTGCTGGTGATCAACGACATCGGGGAAAACGGCGAGGAGAACGTCGACTACCTCGTCGACTCGATGAAGGAGCTCGGCTACGTCACGCAGACCAAGGACTCGGACAAGAAGCCGCTCAAGAAGCCGCACATCTTCTTCGCCGGGCACGCGCGCACGCAGGCCTACATCACCAAGAAGCTGATCAGCCACCCGGGGCTCGTGACCAAGCAGCTGCCCAAGGACAAGTTGTGCAATGATGACGGGTGCTTCGACGTCGTCGTCCAGTGGAGCGACGACGTCAAGGGCGAGCCCAAGCGCTACGTGGCCGACCCCGACGAGGCCGAGGAGAAGCTCGACAAGCTCGAGGCCGAGCAGGACGAGATCCTCGCCAAGCCCGACGAGGCGATCGACGAGATCGACGAGGCGCTGGGCAAGCCCGAGGAGGTCCAGGACCGGATCGACGACAACCTCGAGCGCCCCGGCAAGGCGATCGACAAGGTCGACAAGACCATCGACAAGATCAAGGACGTGTTCTGAGGTGCGACCCGACCCGGTCCCACCCGGTCCACCCCGTATTGATCGTTGACGAGCGGGTGCCGAAGCGCGAGAGTCCCGGCCTCGCTCGGGCCGCGCGACGGCAGTGGGCGCAGAGGTGCATATGAACCAGTCGCAGACGGTGCTTCAGGCGATCTTCGGTGGGCTCGGCGTGACCGAGCTGATCCTCATCCTCTTGATCGTCCTGCTCGTCTTCGGCGCGGGCAAGCTGCCGCAGATCGGCGACGCGCTCGGCAAGAGCATCCGCAACTTCAAGTCCGCCTCGAAGAAAAACGAGGAGGAGCCGGTGGATGTGACGCCCAAGGCGCTCGAGGACAAAGACAAGGCGGCGAGGACCGTCGACGTCGAGGCGACCGAGAAGCGCAAGGCGTGAATATGCGCTGAGCGTGCGCCGTCGCTGGCGGTTCGAGCGTTCGGGCCGCGAGCGTGAGCTGTTCGCGCGGGGCCTCGGACGACCCGGGGGTCCTATGAACGTGCGAGCGATGTGGATGGGGGCAGCGGTCCTCTTCGTGCCGGGGCTCATCGCCTGCGGGCCGATGCCCGGTTACCAGATGCCCCACGAGGAGGCGCCCGATCCGGCTGCGCCCCTCACCGGGCAGCCGCCCGCCGACGCGCCGCGTGCGCCGCCTGCACCCCCGCCGCGCGGGGCGATCGCGACGCCGTCGCCCGAGGACGAGCCCGTGCCCACGCGGCGCGGTCCCGTGGACGAGCACGAGCCGGCGGACGACGAGGCCGACTGGGACGAAGGCGAGGACGACGCCTGGCGGGACGAGGGCGACGAGGACGACGCACCGCCCCGCGTCGCACCGGCGCCGCGGCCACCGCGCTATGCGCCGCCGAAGACCTGGGACGCGCCCGCGCCCGAGCCTGGCCCGCCGGCTCGCCCCTCCGAGCCGACCCCAGCGCCCGAGCCCGAGCCCGAGCCCGCGGGGATCACGATCATCAAGCTCGATCAGGACAGCTACTACCTCATCGACTCGGTGCGGAAGCTGTGCTTCCTGCGCCACAAGGAGTCGATGACCTCGATCGACTGCGCGAAGATCCCCGAGGCCAACACGCCCGAGCGTGCCCCGGCTCCGGCGCCGGCCGTGACCCCCGAGCCGTCGCGCATGCCCGAGCCGTCGCGCATGCCCGAGCCGTCGCGCATGCCCGAGCCCGCGCCGGCGGCGCCCGAACGCGATGAGGGCCCGCGCGCGCCGGGCCCGACCCCCGACGAGATGCTGCGCTTCGAGCGGGCGTTCATCGACATCTACTGCGATCGCAAGAACCGCGACGAGACCTCGCCCGAGTCGCGGATCCGGCAGCACGGCCTCACCACGGTTCGCTACGAGTCGATCGAGGCCTGGTGGGCGAGCGACGAGAACGCCTGGTATGCGCTGACCACGCGCGCGGCCAAAGGCTGCAATTGACGTCCCCACGGGGGCTTAAACGGAAAACCCGAGGTTCGTGAGAACCTCGGGTTTCGTTTTGGCGGAGTGGACGGGACTCGAACCCGCGGCCTCCGGCGTGACAGGCCGGCGTTATAACCGACTTAACTACCACTCCAAGTTGTCAGCCCCTCGCGAGGCATCGCATGGGCGAAGCAGGGTTCGAACCTGCGACCACCCGCTTGTAAGGCGGGTGCTCTTCCGCTGAGCTATTCGCCCGTCGCCCCGGAAGCGAGTCGGCTTATGCCCGAGCACCGCGCGCGCGTCAAACAGAAAAATGTGCGCGCCGATCACCCCTGGCCTCGTATCGTCCGCGCCGCGACGACCGGGTTTCGACGCGCGTTGACCCGCCGGGCGCATCCCGGCAGTCTCTTCGGGTTCGGCCCGCCCCCTTCGCGCCGAGCGCAGGACCTCCCTCCCGATGACAGTCTCCTCGCCCGGCCCCGTACGCCTCCTCACCTCGCTCCCCGCGCTCGCGCTCGCCCTCCTCGTCGGCGCCTGCTCCGACGACCCGAAGCGCCCGCTCGGCGCCACCTGCACCGATGACCGGGAATGCGCCAACGGCTCGTGCATCGCCGGCCTCTGCCTCGACCCCGACGGCGACGAGGACGGCGACGGGCTCATCAACCGTCTCGAGGACGCGCTCGGCACCAACCCGCTCGCCGCCGACAGTGACGGCGACGGGCTCGCCGATGCGCTCGAGGTCGGCGTCGACCTCGCCAACCCCGCCGACGGCGACGGCGACGGGGTCATCGACGCGCGCGAGAGCCGCACCTCCGATCGCGACGGCGACTGCATCGTCGATCAGCACGATCCCGACGACGACACGCCGGAGACCGACCCGGCGGCGCTCGCGGCCGAGCTCTGCCTGCGCGTCGGGGCGTGCGCCCCGTTCGGCGCGGTCAGCGCGACCTGCGACGGCGGCGTGGCGATCTGCGACTACTCGCAGACCCCCGACTTCGAGGCGGACGAGCGAGCGTGCGACGGGATCGACAACGACTGCGACGGCTCCACCGACGAGCACCACGCGGCCGGCGGCGAGGTCGTCTTCGACGGCGGCCCCTACCCCGCCGACGCCGGCAAGACCCTGGGGCAGAGCTGCGGCACCGGCGCCTGCGCCGGCGGTGTCGTCAGCTGCGCGGCCGGCGGCGCGAGCCTCACTTGCTCCACCGCGACACGCGCGGGGCCGCTCGCTTGCGGCGGCGACATGGACTGCGACGGCGTGGCCGACGAGTCCGAGGTCGACAACCCCCTCCTCGAGCCGCTCGCGGGCTGCAGCGACTTCTACGCGGACGCCGACGAAGACGGCTTCGGCGCGGGCGCCCCGCGCTGCCTCTGCGCCCCTTTCGGCGCCTATCGCGTCGACCGGCGCGGCGACTGTGCCGAGGCGGACCCGGATCGCTACCCGATGGCACCCGGGGTCTGTGGCGTCGACGCCGACTGCGACGGACGCCGCGAGGACGCCGGCGAGGCGTGCGACGACGGCAACACCGTGATCAGCGACGGCTGCCACGCCTGCCAGGCGGTGGCGCGGCGCATCGACACGGCCGGCGCCACCCCCTCGGCGGTGATCGCGATCGGGCGCAACGACGGCGGCTTCGCGGTCGCGTGGGACGATGGCTCGGATGAGGCGGGCCGGCGCCTCGGCCACGTGATCGCCTTCTTCGCGATCGACGGCCGTGAGCTCGGGCGCGTCGCCGACGACGAGGGCGACGTCGCGTCCGCCGGACCGCCGCAGCTCGCGGCGATGTCCTCGGTGGGCGGCGTCGCGGTCGGCCGCTGGCGCCGTGACGCAGGCGGCGACGCGTGGCGCTACGAGGTCCAGCGTTACGATGGCGCCGGCGCTCCCAGCGGCGCGCCGGTCGTCGCGCGCCGCGCGGTGACGCCACCCAACGACACCTTCCTCGTGCCGACCGGACAGGGGCGGCTCGCGGTCGTCGTGCACGAGCCGACACCGCGCCAGACCTATCGCCTGGCGCTCACGCGCATCGGCGCCGACGGCGTGGTGGCGGCGGGCGAAGGCAGCATCGAGCTCGGCCAGGCCACCGGCAACGTCGACGCGATCGGGCTCGAGAGCGGCGTGGTCGTCGCCGCCTGGGGCGAGCTCGACCTCGCGAGCTTCGAGCAGACGATCTTCACGACGCGCTTCGACGCGGAGAGCTCGAGCCCGATCGGCGAGCCGCGCGCGTTCGAACCGGCGGACACGGTGGTTCGCCGCGTGCGCCTGGCGCGGCGGAGCGCGGCCTGGGCGCTCTTCTTCCTCGGCGAGCGCCGGCGCGACGACGCCTTCGTGCACCCGGTCGGCTATCAGGCGATGGACGGCGACAGCGCCGTCGGCAACCTCGTCTACCTGCAGGACAGCGATCGCCAGGGCTGCCCCTACGAGCTCGCGGCGGGCTTCGACGCGGCCGGCTTCGCCTGGGCGGTGGTCAGCGACGGTGAGTGCCAGAGCAACCTGCGCGGCTGGTATGCGGGCGCGACCATCCGCGCGCTCACGCCGCTCGACGAGGCGCTGCACCCCGGCGCCGTCGCCTACGATCTCGGAGGTGGCGCGGCGGGCCCCGGGTTCGTCGTCGCCTTCTCGGTCGGCGGCGCGGCGGAAGCCCCGGGGCTCTACCTGATGCGCTACGGCGCCAACGCGACGCCGCTCTACCTGCCTTGAGACGAGACCGTACCGCGCGACGCAAGCCCTGAAGCGCCGCGCAGCTCAGCTCGCCGGGGCGCCCTACGGCATGGCCGATGGCGCGCGACGGAGCGCGACCCGCACCGTGACGATCGCGCCCGCGCCCTCCTCGCCCTCGAGGCGCATGCTCGGATAGAGCGAGAGCTCCGTGCGCAGGGCGTGCATGCGATCGCGCGGCACCTCGCCGACGAGGTGCACCCAGAGCCCATCGGCGGGCGCTTCGGGATCACGCCGGAAACTTCCGTAGTCACTAAGGATTCTGGCGCCGACCCCCAGCTCGGAGCCGCCGACCAGGAAGGTCTTCGCCTCGACGGGGATGAGGCGCGGCGGGGCGGGCTGAGCGGTCACGTAGATCACCAGCGCGACGATGAGCAGCAGCGAGGCGACGAGCGCCTCGTACGGGAAGCGGTATTTCCAGTGATAGCCGAAGTAGCGTCCGCGGCTCTTGTCGCGGATGTCGCTCTGCACGTCCGCGAGCAGCTCCGCGGGGGCCTCCTCGCGCGGCAGCTCGCGCAGCGTGGCCAGCACCTGGGCGAGCGTGCCCGCCTCTCGCTTCTTTTCGGGATCGGCCGCGAGGCGCGCCTCGAAGTCCTGCGCCTCGCTCGGACCGAGCTGACGATCGAGCCACGCGGTCATGCGCGCGTCGTCGAGGGACAGGTCCTCCGAGTCGCGCGGAGGCTCGCTCTTGTCGGGGGCGGGCCCGTCGCGCGGGGGCTGGTCAGGGTCGTGGCTCGTCACGCGTCGTCCTCCCCGAAGTCCTTCGGATCGATGTAGGGCGCGAGCGCCTCCTTGAGGCGCTGCCGTCCGCGGTGCAGCCGGCTCTTGACCGTGCCGAGCTGAAGCCCGGTGATCACCGCGATGTCCTCGTAGGACTGCCCCTCGACGTCGCGCAGCACGAGCACGATGCGCTGCTCCTCGTCGAGCTCGGCGAGCGCGCGATCGACCAGACGCGAGACCGTCTCGCGCGTCAGCACCTGATCGGGGCGGGGCACCTCGGCCGAGAGGCGACTCTGGGTCGGCGGCACGAGCATGGTGTCGAGGCTCTCCTGTTGGCGATCCTTCCTGCGCGAGAGGTACTTGATGCGGTTCTTCGCGTGGTTGGCGGCGATGCGATAGATCCACGTCGCCAGCGACGAGTCGCCGCGGTAGCTGTCGACCTTCTCGAACACGCTGACGAAGACCTCCTGGGTGACATCACGCGCCTCCTCCGGGTTGCCGAGCAGGCGCCGGATGAGATTGTAGACCCGGTCCTGGAAGCGGGCCACGAGCGCGTTGAACGCCCGCTCGTCGCGCGCCTTGAGCGCGGCGATGAAGCGCGCCTCCAGGGCGCGATCGTCGCGCGGGTCGTGGGGCGGCGCGCTCATGGTGAGCTGCTCCGTTCGCGACGCCGCGCGATCGCCGCGGCGAGCGAGCGTGCGGCGAGTGCGACGAGCGCGGCGAGGCCGAGCGGACAGAGCCACTGTCCGAGCGCGCGGTAGAGGGTCGAGCCGTCGCCGAGGGTGACGCGCGCGTCGAGCACGCCCGGCGTGTCCGCGGGGATCGCCGCGGCGACGCGACCGTCCGGGCCGACGACGGCGGTGATCCCGGTCAGCGCCGAGCGCAGGAGCGGCACGCCGAGCTCGGCGGCGCGCGAGGCCTGGGTCATGAGGTGCATGCGTGGCGCGGTGCTCTGCCCGAACCAGGTGTCGATCGTCAGGTTGACGAGCAGCTCGGAGCCGGCGGCGTCCGCGCGCGTGTCCGCGGAGAAGAGGCTCTCGTAGCAGATCCCGCAGGCGACCTGCGTGCCGCGGCCGTCGCGGGTCGGCAGCGAGAACGCGCACGCGCGCTCGCCGCGGGCGAGGTTGCCGATGCCGCGGATCTTCGTCAGCGCGGGGAAGAGCTCGGCCAGCGGCACGTACTCGGAGAACGGCACCAGGGTCTGCTTGTCGTAGTGGCCGAGGATCGCGCCGTCGGGGCCGATGTGCACGGCGCTGTTGCGCGTGCGCGACGCCTCGTCCCGGCGCAGCCCGCCGATGATCGCGTGCGCGCCCGGACCCTCGGCCACGGCGCGGCGCACGATGCGGGTCGCCTCGCGGCGCAGGTCGATCCGCCCCGGAGGCGCGCGTTCATCGCCGGCGCTGGCAGGCGAGACGGGGCCGCGCTCGCCGAGGTCCCACCACATCGGGAAGGCGCCCTCGGAGGCGACGACCAGATCGTAGGTGTCGCGCGGCAAGGCGCGGATCTGGGCGTCGAGGCGCGCCAGGAGGCGCGCGCGCATGGCGATGTCGGCGTGCTTCTTCTCGGCGAGCGTGTAGTTGGGCTGCAGGATCGCGACGCGCAGGGTGCGCTCGGACTCGCCGGGCGCGAGCGCGAGCGCCACGAGGACGAGTGCGGGGAGCGGCGCGCTCGCCGTGAAGAGGGTCGCGGCGCGGTCGCAGGTCAGGGACGCGGCGACGAGCGCGTTGACGAGGACGACGACGAAGGTGACGAGCGGCACGCCCTGCAGCGCCATGAGCGCGCCGGCGCCCGGCGTCTCCCAGAGCGCGTGGCCCAGCGCCCAGGGGAAGATCACCGGCCAGAGCCACTCGACGATCATATAGAGCGTCGCGACGGCGAGCGGCCCGAGCGCGGCCGAGCGCGCGGCGGCGGCGCGGCGAACCGGCTCGACCAGGAGCGCGAAGACCGCGAAGCGGAGCCCGTGCCAGAGCGCGTAGGCGGCCCACATCAGCAGGCCCACCGCCTCGGGCAGCGGGGTCATCTCGCCCATGGTGAAGGGGATCCAGCGGAAGAGCACGAGCTCGACGAGGAAGCCGACGAGCCACCCCCAGAAGAAGCGTCGCCACCGTGTGCGGGAGCGCACGAGCACGAGCAGCGGCACGAGCGCCACCAGCACGAGCGGGCCGAGCTCGGTCGTCGGCAAGGCGAGGCAGATGAGCGCGGCCGAGGCGAGCGCGGCGCCGAGCGCCACGAAGAATCGTTCGCGACGGCTTCGCGGCGCGAGGCTGCCGAGGCGGAATCGCAGGAGGCGCGGGTGTTGTTGCAGGCTCGCGATCACCGGTCGATCGCGTAGCACAACGAGGCCGCCTTGACACCCGAGCGCGCTGTGCTCTCCTCGGGGCGGCCCCGTGCCCGAGGAGCGCCCATGAGACCCACGACGCTTGCCGTCTTCGCGATCGCGGCCAGCGGTGTGATCGCGAGCTTCGCGACGACCGCCGGCGCCACCGACGACCCCTTCGAGCAGACCAACGGCGTCTACGTCGGCCACGTGATCGGACGCGCCGCCGATCCGGTCACGGTCGAGCTGCGCGGCACGAGCCTGGTGATCCTCGATCCCAAGGCGATCGCCGTGCTCACGACCGAGCGCTGGCGGCACGTCGGTCCAGGTGGCAAGGGCGGCGATTACCGGCTCGCCAGTGACGGCCTGGCGCGGGCGATGGCCTCGCGCGCGGGCGATCTCAAGAAGGCGCCGAAGACCCCGGCCGTCTCGCTGGAGCTGCGCCTGTGGCCCGCGGACAAGAAGGCGGTCCTGTGCGTCACCGATCCGACCCGACCCGGCACGAAGATCACGCGCGTGCCGCCGAGCGGGACCAGCGAGCCTCCGGGCGCCGGGGTCACCTGCTACGACCTCGTGCGCGTGTACTCGCCGCTCGACGTGCCGCCGCGGGGGGACCTGCCCGCGCCCGAGCCCGACTTCGAGTGCATGCGTGAGTGCCGCCAGCAGAACATGATGCGCGCGGTCGGGCCCGAGGTGATCGAGGCGGACTGCCGCGCGGCTTGTACGAAGAAGTGAGCCGAGCTAAGCCCTGGGGCCATGGACAACTCGACGACCCGCGACATCCCGGACATCCAGGCGCTGGAGCTCGAAGGCAAGCGCGTCTTCATCCGCGTCGACTTCAACGTGCCGCTCGACAAGAAGACCGGCGCCGTCACCGATGACACCCGCATCCGCGCGGCGCTGCCGACGATCGAGCACGCCAAGAAGCGCGGCGCCAAGGTGATCCTGGCGAGCCACCTCGGCCGTCCCGACGGCAAGGTCGATCCCCGCTACAGCCTGGTACCGGTCGGGGCGCGGCTGGCCGAGCTCAGCGGCCTCGAGGTGCTCGTGCCCGATGACTGCATCGGCGAAGGCCCGAAGAACCTCGTCCAGGGCCTGCGCGACAACCAGGTGGTGCTGCTCGAGAACCTGCGCTTCCACCCGGAGGAGGAAGCCAACGATGACGGCTTCGCGCGGCAGCTCGCGGCGCTCTGCGACCTCTACGTCAACGACGCCTTCGGCGCGGCCCACCGCGCGCACGCCTCGGTCGAAGCCCTGCCGCGGCTCCTCCGCCAGCGCGCCGCCGAGAGCGGGGCGAGCGTGCCGACGGTCGCCGCGGGCTTCTTGATGAAGCGCGAGGTCGACACGCTCTCGAGCCTGCTCGGCGAGCCTGAACGGCCATTCATCGCCGTGATCGGCGGCGCCAAGGTCTCGGACAAGATCGGCGTGGTCGAGGCGCTGCTCGGGCGCTGCGACGCGCTGCTCATCGGCGGGGCGATGGCCTACACGTTCCTGTCCGCCAAGGGGATCGCGCTCGGCAAGTCGCGCATCGAGGCGGACAAGGTCGCGCTGGCGCGGCGCGCGCTGACCAAGGCGGAGACGCGGCGCGTGCCGCTGCACCTGCCGAGCGACCACCTCGTCGTCGAGGAGGTCAAGGACGACGCGAGCACCCAGGTGTGCGGCAACGAGGGCTTCCCCGAGGCCGGGATCGCGGTCGACATCGGTCCGGCGACCGCCGACTACTACGAGGCGCTCGTGCGCGGGGCCAAGACGGTCTTCTGGAACGGGCCGATGGGGATCTTCGAGATGGCGCCCTTCGCGCAGGGCACCGAGCGAGTCGCGCGCGCGCTGGCCGCGTGCGAAGGCACGACCGTCGTCGGCGGCGGCGACTCGATCGCGGCGCTCCAGAAGCTCGGGCTGGCCGGTGAGGTCACGCACGCCTCGACCGGCGGCGGCGCCTCGCTCGAGCTGGTCGAGGGGCAGAGCCTGCCGGGCGTCGAGGCGCTGCGCGGCGCGGTGGGTGCGTCGAACTGACGATCGAAGAAGCGGAGGGCGTCTTGGCCAAGCGAAAGCTCGTCGCCGGCAACTGGAAGATGAACCCGCCGACCCTCGGCAAGGCCGAGGCGCTCGCCCGGGCCGTGGTCGAGGCGACGCGCGGCGACGCGGCGGTCGACGTGCTGGTGATCCCGCCGGCGCCGTTTCTGGGCGCGGTCGGGGCCGCGCTGCACGGATCGGCGGTGGCGCTCGGCGCCCAGAACCTGCACCCGGACCGCGGCGGCGCCTACACCGGGGAGGTCGCGGGCTCGATGCTGCACGACCTCGGGGTGCGCTACGTCCTGTGCGGGCACTCGGAGCGGCGGCAGCTCTTCGGCGAGAGCCCGGCGCTGGTCGGGGCCAAGGTGGCGGCGGCGCACCGTGATCGCCTGGTGCCGATCCTGTGTGTCGGCGAGACGCTCGACGAGCGTGATCAGGGGGTGACCGACACGGTCGTGCTGGGCCAGCTCGAACAGGGGCTCGCGGGGCTCGACACGGCGGTCATCGCCGAGACGGTCATCGCCTACGAGCCGGTCTGGGCGATCGGCACGGGGCGCAACGCCACGCCGGAGCAGGCGCAGGCGGTGCACCGCGTCATCCGCGACTGGCTGCGGCGCCAGGTCGGGGATCTGGCCGACGAGCTGCGCGTGCTCTACGGAGGCAGCGTCAAGCCGGCCAACGCGGCGGAGCTCATGGCGGAGCCGGACATCGACGGCGCCCTGGTCGGGGGCGCGAGCCTGGAGGCCGCGGGCTTCGGGGCCATCGTCAGGGCAGCGGGCTGAAGTTCGCGTCGGCGCGCCGTCGTATCCCAATTGACCGTGCCGGGCGAACCTGCTAGGTCGCTCCACCCGGTGCGCCGGTACGGGCTCTTGTGCCCGCGTGATACCTGGAGAACCAAGTGGACACGGTCGTTCTCATCCTCTTCGTGCTCGTGTGCCTGCTCCTGACGCTGGTGATTCTGCTCCAGCCCGGCAAGGGCGGCGGTCTCGGCGGCCTCGCCAGCGGCGGCGGTGGCGGCCCGGCGGGCGGCGTCTTCGGCGCGCGCGGCGCGGTCCCCTTCCTCTCGAAGATGACGGTCTACCTCGGGGTCGGCTTCGCGGTGCTGGTGCTGATCCTCGCGCGCATGAACGTCGATCCGACCCGCGTGACCGACACCTCGACGACGACCACGGTCGGTGGCGAGACGACCACGACGCCGCCCGGCGCCGACGCGACCACGCCCGAGGGCGCTGACGCGAGCGCGCCGACGCCTGAGCCCGCGCCGGCCCCGACGCCTGCTCCCGCACCGACGCCCGAGCCTGCTCCCGCGCCGACGCCCGAGCCTGCTCCCGCGCCGACGCCCGAGCCTGCTCCCGCGCCGACGCCCGAGCCTGCTCCCGCGCCGACGCCCGAGCCTGCGCCGACGCCCGCGCCCGAGCCTGCGCCGACGCCCGAGCCCGGAAATCCCTGACCCATCAAAATGCATTGACGGTGTCGCGACCCTGCCCTACAAGACGCGACACCAAGCCCGAGCGAGAGTGGCGGAATTGGTAGACGCGCTAGTTTGAGGGGCTAGTGGGCGCAAGCTCGTGGGGGTTCAAGTCCCCCCTCTCGCACCAGAAGAAGATGAATCGAAGAGCCCCGCCCAACGCGGGGCTCTTTCGTTTGCAGGAGCGAGCCTGTCGGATGTCGAGCCCATGACCAGGTTCGTGAGCGCGTTGGCGATCGCGCTCACCGTGAGCGGCGCGGGCTGCGCGATGCCCGGCCCCGAGCGCGTCGTCGAGCAGGCGGTGAGCGCCGCGCGCGACGGCGATCGCGACGCGTTCCTGGCGTGCTTCACGCCGCGCTCGCGGGCGCTGCTCGAGACCTGGTGGCGCGCGACCGACGCGCACAACCCGCCGCTCGGCGCGCTCGGCGCGGGCGACGTGCGGATCGTCGCGATCAGGGTCGTACCCAGCCGCGACTTCGAGCCCGAGCGCGCCGTCGTCGAGATCGCCGAGGGCGCGGACGCGACGCGGCTGGTGGCGCACCGCATGGGCGGCATGTGGCGCCTCGATCTCCTCGACAGCCAGCGCGCCGATCGGTGAGCGAACGCCAGGGCGAGCCGCGGGCGTTGGCGATGACAATCGGGGAAGGGGCTGCTAACTTGCCGGTCATGTTTGCGCGCTCGCCTCGAGACTCGACCCGTATTCGCCCAAAGACCTGGCTCGTCTTGGCCGCCTCGGCGCTCTTCGTCGCGTGCAGCGCGGGCCCCGAGGAGCGGCTGACCGCGGCGCGCGCCGCCGCGTCCGACAAGGATCTCGAAGCCTTCGCCAAGTTCTTCACGCAGGACTCGGCCAACCTCCTGCGCGACATGGTCGCCGCCGGCGAGCGCTCCAAGATCCGCTACCTCAAGGATCCGTTCTCGGTGCTGCCCGAAGGCGACCTCGAGGATGTGCTCATCGACGGCAACTCCGCGATCTTGAAGGTCAAGGGTCGCCGCGGCAGCGAAGAGATCCGGATGTTCATGGAGAACGACGAGTGGTCGATCGACCTGTATTCGCTCAAGGGCCTGTGGGCTCCACTCCGCGGAGAATCGCCATGACGCGGTTCGCGATCCTCGGCCTCCTGGTCGCGACCCTCGCCGCCTGCGACAAGGACGGCCCGAAGAACATCTACTACGGCATGGCGACGGCCGCCGAGTTCGGCGATCTGAAGGGCTTCCTCAAGGCCTTCACCAAGGAGTCGCAGCAGCTCATCGAGGCGCAGCTGAGCCTGTCGGAGTCGTACGGGCTCAAGAAGGAGAACCCGGTCTCGATGCTGGTCTTCTCCAACGTCGACAACGTCGTCGAGGAGGAGGAGCGCGCCATCCTCGACGTCTCGCGCGGCAGCGCCAAGCGCAAGATCGTCATGGTCAAGGTCCCCGACGAGGGCTGGCGCATCGACGTCAAGGTGCTCGGCGACTTCTGGGAAGACGAGAAGAAGCAGCGGCGCTGAGGCTCACTTCTTCAGCCGGCGGCGCACCGCGGAGAAGAGATCGGCGAGCTCGTTCACCTTCATGAGGGCGGCGGCGCCGAGGTAGACGATCGCGGCGACCGTCAGCGCCAGGAGGATCCAGCCGATCAGCGCGAGGCGGCTTTCGAAGTGCGGCGGGAAGACCTCGCTGAGCGCGACGAGGGCGAGCACGGTGAGCGCCGTGGCGAGCGCGATGCGCAGGACCTTGCCGAGGAGCGCCCTGAGGCCGAGCCCGCCGAGGCGTCGGGCGAGGAAGACGTGCAGGAGCACACTGTTGACGACGGCCGCCAGGGCCGAGGCGAGCGCGATCCCGCCGTGGCCGAGCGGGATCGAGAGCGTGAGACAGAGCGCGATGTTGATCGCGGCATCGGCGAGCGAGATCAGGGTCGGTGTGCGCAGGTCCTTGTAGGCGAAGAAGACCTGCGTCAACACGCGCGCCTGCCCGATGAAGAAGAGGCCGAGCGCGTGGAAGGTCAGCGCGTAGGAGGTCATCGCGGTCGACTCGGCGGTGAAGGCGCCGAACTGGAAGAGCGCCTCGACCATGGGACCGCCGAGCATGATCAGCACGGCGCTCGCGGGCAGGGTGATGAAGGCGATGAGGCGCACGGCGTAGCCGATGGTGCGCTTGACCTCGGCGTCATCCTTGCGCGCGGTCGACTCCGACAGGTTGGGTAGGATCACCTGCGCGACCGAGACGACGAAGAGCCCGAGCACGAGCTCCTGCAGGCGCAGCGAATACTGCAGGGAGGCGATCGAGCCCTCGGCCAGGCCCGAGGCGATGAGCTGCGAGACGAAGACGTTGAACTGGTAGATCCCGGCGGCGAAGATCCCCGGCACCATCACCTTGAGCACGCGCCGCACCTCGGGGTCGCGCAGGTTCAGATCGAAGGAGAAGCGCACCGGCGTCTTGAAGAGCCAGGGGATCTGGAAGACGAGCTGGAGCACGCCGCCGGCGAGGAAGCCGAGCACCAGCGCGTAGGAGGGATCGGCGAAGCTGTCGGAGAAGAGGATGGCGCCGACGATGATCGCGAGGTTCATCAGGACGGGCGCGAAGGCGGACGGGCCGAAGATGTGCTGCGCGTTGAGCACGCCCTGCACGACGGCGGCGAGGCTGACCAGGACGAGGTAGGGCCACATCAGCTCGGTCAGCGCGATCGTCAGCGCGACCTTGCCCGGCACGTTCTTGAACTCGGACGCGAAGAAGGTGTCGATGAGCCAGGGCGTGACGAGGATGGCGATCACCGTGAAGGCGGTGACCGCGAAGGTGAGCAGCGTCACGAAGCGCGACAGGAAGCGGCGCGTCTCGTCGAGCGAGCGCGTGGTGAGGTGCTCGCTCAGGATCGGCACGAAGGCGGCGGTCATCGCGCCCTCGGCGAAGAGGCGGCGGAAGAGGTTGGGGATGGTCGCGGCCAGGCCGAAGGCGTCGGAGGCGGCGCCGGTGCCGATGAAGACCGCGCGCACCTGCTCGCGCACGAGGCCGAGCACGCGCGAGATCAAGGTCATCGCGGTCATCACCGAGGCCGAGCGCAGGATCCGCCGCTCGCGCCGCGAGCCGTCAGGCGCCTCGCTCGTCACGCTTGGCCGCCTCCCAGAGTCGATCGAGCTCGTCGGCGCTGGTGTCCTCGGGGCGGTGACCGCGCCGCTCGACGGCCTCGACGACGTGGGCGAAGCGGCGCGCGAAGCGGGCCGTCGCGTCGTGCAGCGCGAGCTCCGGCCGCACGGCCAGGTGCCGCGCGACGTTCACGACGGCGAAGAGCAGGTCGCCGATCTCGTCGTGCACGCGTCCGTGATCGTCGCCACGCGCGAGCGCGGCCTCGACCTCGGCGAGCTCCTCGCGCACCTTGGCGAGGGGCCCGCGCACGTCGGGCCAGTCGAAGCCGACCTTGGCGGCGCGCGCGCCGACCTTGTCCGCGCGCATGAGCGCGGGCAGGTGCTCGGAGACGGCGGCGGGCGCGGAGGCCTTGCCCTCGGCGCGCTTGATCTCCTCCCAGCGCGAGGCGACCGCGCGAGCGTCGCGCGCGTCTTCGTCACCGAAGACGTGGGGATGACGGCGCACCATCTT
>WYBB01000173.1 GCA_011526585.1 Deltaproteobacteria bacterium | reverse complement strand
TCTTCGGAGAGAGTCAAACCAGGGAACGGCTCGCGTGAGGTCGTCATAGCCACCGTAGATCAGACCTGATCGCCGAGAGCAAGAGCTGCCGGCGCCAGATCAAATCATCAGCGGCGAAGCACTAGTGCACCTCCGTCGAGATGGGCTCGAGGTCCGAGGCGCCTCGTCGACGATGCCGGCGTTGCCGCTCCTCGCGGTACTTCAAGTACCGCTTCGTCGCGGCGCCTTGGCCTCGCCGACGATCCGCTTTCGGCTGCTTGAGCCTATCTCTCCTGCGGTGCACTAGTTACCTCTTCGTGCCCGCGGCGCTCTTGGGATCGGCGGGGATCTCGGCCACCGGCGAGCCCGCACGCACGCGCACCAGGTTCGAGATCAGCACGCGATCACCGGGCGCGAGGCCGCGCACGATCTCGACGCGCGCCGGCTCACGCGCGCCGACCGTCACCAGCACCTCGGTCGCGACGCCGTCCTTGTCGACGAAGACGCGCGAGCCGGTGGCCGAGGGGATCACGGCGATCGCCGGCACGAAGATCGTGTCGCGCGAGGCGAGCGGCACGGTGACCGTGGCGAAGGCCCCCGGCAGCACGCCGCGCGGATCCGGCACCTTCGCGCGGACCACCACCGAGCGGCTGGCGCGCTCGATCGCCGGCTCGATCGCGGTGACGATGGCGCGCAGCTCGTCGGGGCGACCGTCGACCTCGAAGGTGACCTCGCTGCCGACCACGACGTCGGCGGCGTGTCGCTCCGGCAGGCGGAAGTCGAGCTTGAGCGTGCCGATGTCGACGAGGCGCCCGAGCGGCGTGCCGGGCGCGACCCAGGCGCCGACGCTGACCGGGCGCAGCCCGAAGGTGCCGGAGAACGGCGCCACCACGTGCGTCTTCTCGAGCTCGACCTCGAGCTCGCGGATCTGGGCGCTGACCTCCTCGACGCGGAGCTTCGAGCTGTCGCGGGAGTCCTCGCTGACCGCGCCGCTCTCCGAGAGGCTGGCGTAGCGGCCGAAGGAGGCGCGCGCGTAGCGGGCCTGGGCGCGCAGTCGCGCGATGCGGGCGAGGATGTCGCGCGCGTCGAGCTCGAAGAGGACCTGACCCTCGGCGACGAGCTGGCCGTCCTCGACGGCGACGGTCACGAGCTTGCGCGCGAGCTCGGCGCTGATGTCGACGGCCTCGTTGGGGACCAGGGTGCCGGTGCCGGTGATGACGGGCGCGTACGGCTCGCGCTGCACGACGTGCACCTGCACGGGCAGGGGCGGCGGCGCGGCGGACTTCATGGCGGCCGGGCCCGGCGGCTCGGCCGAGGAGCGCCCGGCGGCGACGACCGCGACCGCGGCGATGGCGAGACCGGTCAGGAGCCAGGGCACGAGGCGGCGCGCCGTCGCCCCGCGTCTCGGGGAGGTCGGTGGGAGCGCGGCTTCGTCGCGGCGCACGCTCGCGGGTGTCGGGTCGTCGGGCATGGGTCTCACCTCAGCGGGCCGGCGCGGGATGACGCCGCCGATCGACCCGGGAACAGGGAGTATGTCGACCGAATGCCGCGCGACAAGTCACAAAGCGGGTTCGGCGCGGCGAACCCCTTGTAAGCAAACCTGAAGTACGGCCTGCGGCGCGGGCTGGGTCCGGTCAATCGGGGGTGACGCGTCCCCAGATGCGCGCGGCCAGGATCAGGACGACCACCATCGCGCCCGCGAAGAGCGGGGCCGCGAACTGCGGCCAGACCAGCGCCGCGACGTAGGCGAGGGAGGTGACCACGGCCGCCGGCCAGAAGCGACGCGACATGCCGCCGGTGGCGTAGGCCGACATGGCGGCGCCGATGAGGATCTCGTCGGCCATCGCGCGCGCGAAGGGCACGCCGCCGGCGACGAAGGTGGCCGTGCGATGAGCGAGGATGGCGAGCAGGATGACGCCGACCCAGGTCATCACGTGACGGCTCGCGGCGTTGACCAACAGGCGCCGACGCCAGACGAAGAGAATGCTCCAGAAGAGCGTGTTGGTCAGCGCGGCGAAGATGAGGGGCGAGTAACGCTGGCCGTCTTCACGAGGCAGGAGGCGCGGCAAGACGCCGAAGGCGAAGGCCGAGAGGACCACGGTATACACGATCGACGACACGAAGAGCATGCGCCGCGCGCTCGCGGCGGGGCGCAGGTCGTGGTCCTGCTCGAGGGTGCGCAGCCGCGACATGCGCGCCTCGGCATCGTTCTCGACGCGGGTCAGGCGCGCCTCGAGGTGAGGAGCGAGCCCGGGCGCGGCCTCGAGCTCGGCCCGCGCGGAGTCGACGTCGTTGCGGTCGAGCAGGTGGTTGACCCAGAGCTCGAGGTAACGGAGGCGGGTCGTGCGGGCCAGCGGCAGATCGGGCGCGAGCGCGAGCGCGTCCTCGATCGACGCGCGGCACGCCGAGGCCATGCGGTCGAGCTGGCCACGGGCGGCCTTCTTGCCGGCCTCCGGCACGGCGTGGAAGTCGGCGAGCGCCACGGCGAGGTGGTCGAGGCGCTCGTCGGCGGAGCGGGCGATGCGCTCGGCGGAGCGCTGGTCGAGCCACGCGCGGATGGCGTCGCCGAAGGCGGCGGCGCTCGGATAGCGGTCCTTCGGGTCGAAGGCGGTGGCGCGCCGGACGATCTGGGCGAGCGCCCACGGGGCGTCGGGCAGATCGACGTCCGAGGGGCCGCGCAAGCGCTCGAGGATCTGATCGGTGGTGACGCCCTCGTTGCGGTGCCGGCCGCAGAGCACGTAGTGGAGCATCGCGCCGAGCTCGTAGACATCGGTGCGCTCGCCGACGGTGGCGTCGACGTAGCGCGGGCCGAGCATCTCGGGGGCCATGAAGGCCGGCGTGCCGACGAGGTTGGCGGCGCCGCGCGGGTCGTGCAGGTCGAGCGCCAGGCCCCAGTCGATGAGACAGATCTCGTCCGGACCGGAGACGATCACGTTGGCCGGCTTGAGGTCGCGATGGACGACGCCCACGCGGTGGGCCGCGGAGATCCCCTGCACCACCGCGAGCAGGATCGCGAGGTGGTGCTCGAGGTGGCCGAGCTTGCCGTCGATGCGCGCGAAGCGCTCCCAGACCGCGTCGCTCGCGTCGCGCAGGAGCGCCTCCCAGGTAGCGCCGCGCATGCGTTTCATCACGAGGATCGGCGCGCCGATCTCGCTGCGGCCGAGCGCGTAGATCGGGATGACGTTGGGGTGCTCGATGCGCCCGGCGAGGCGACCCTCGGCGAGCAGGGTCGGCGCGAACCACGGCTCGCTGTCGCGCGGGACCTTGACGGCGACCTCGCGCCCCATCGACTTCTGATAGGCGAGCAGGACCTGGCCGCTACCGCCTTCGCCGAGGAGCCCCGTCACCGCCAGGTCGGAGGCGGCGTCACCAGGTCGCTGGAGGTCGAGCGTGGACGAGAGCGGGCCGTGCGTGCTGGAGCCCGCGAGGGAGAGCAACGGCAACTGCGCGGCCTCGGGCACCCAGATCTCCATGTCGCGGCGCGTGCGCGGGGTGAGGGCCTGGGGGGCGAGAGAGCGCATGGTCGCGGTGGGATCGAGCTCGCGCGTGTGCCCGAAGAGCAGGGAGTCGCTCATGGCGTGGCCGGTCTCCGCGAGCACGTCGACCGCGGGCGCGGGCGTGGCGGACCAGACCGCCGGATCGCCGGCGACGGGCTCGGGCGGGCGGGCGTGGGCCGGACCGCGCAGGTTCCGCGTCAGGGCGTTGTCGTTCGACTCGGCGCACATCGAAGCGGTACTCTGGCCCAGCGGTCCGGGCGTCGCAACAGATTGCCCATACCAACCCGGATCTCTGGTAGGATGCGCGGCGGAATGCGTATGACGGGAGGCTCGTTGGCGAAGCGGTCGGAGGTCAGCTAGATGCCGCGCTGGGCTCGAGTGATGGGTGAGTCGCAGGATGGACGCGGGTTCCGCCCGGGGTGGGGCCTGGTTACAATTCTGGGCGTCATCGTCTTCGTCATCGTCATCGTCACGTCGGGGGGTGATGCGCCCGGCGTGCATGGGGCCAAGCGCGGGCCCGAACGGCCCGGGCGTGCGACGGCGGTGAGCGAGGTCGCACCCGAGGCCCGCGGCGAGCGACCGGCCCCGGGAGCGCCCGCGACACGGGCCGGGGCGATCGTCATGCCGGGGGGCACGGTCAAGGGCACGGTCCGCTGGGAGTCGGGCACGCCGGTCGCAGGCGCGGCGGTCGCGCTCGTCGACGAGGAGGGCGAGCTCGTCGGCGAGGTGCTCACCGACGCCGCTGGACACTATGCGATCGAGGACGAGGCGCTTGCCGGCCGCGAGCTCCAGATCACCGAGCCGCTCGGAGCCGCGCACGAGCGCGACCTGGCGCCGCTGCGTACAGGCGAAACGCGCAGCCTCGACGTCGTCCTGGGCGGTGCGCGCGAGGTGGTCGGCTGGGTGCTCGACCCCTCGGGGGAGCCGCTGCCGGGTGTGCCCGTGACGCTGAGCTGGGAACGCGCCGCGGCACGCTGGCATGCGCTGACCGACGCGGGCGGGGGCTTCGTCTTCGTCGACGCGCCGGAGACGCCGGTGCGGGTCACGGCCGACGGCGGCGACCTCGGGATCGCCTCGGCGCGCGTGGCGCAGAGCGACGCCATGCGCCGCGAGGTCACCCTGGTGCTCGAGCCGACCGGCACCATCGTCGTCAGCGCGAATCCGGAGGTCGTGGCGCTCGGCCAGGTGACTGTTCGCTGCTACTCGGCCGGTGCGCACGGCGAGGACGGCCTCTGGAACGACGACCTGCGCGCGCCTGATTACGACTTCGAGCACCTCGAGGAGGAGGGCCACCTCGATTACCCGCCGATCGACGAAGAGCTGGCGGCCAGCCCCCCGGAGCCGGTGCAGCCGGAGCCGGTGGTGGCCGAGGTCGAGGCGATGATCGCCGTCGCCCTGAGCGGCTGGGACACGGGCGATCCCGAGGGCAGCCTGACGCGCATGGCGCTCGACCTGGCGCGCATGGATCCGGGGATGGAGCGCGAGATCCGCTCGGATGTGGAGCGCGCCTTCCCCGAGCTCGCCGGCCAGCCGCTCGAGGCGGTGGCGCGCGCGGCCGCGCAGAAGGTGATCGACGAGGAGCCCCGGATCCTCGACATGATGGGCGTGGCGGCGTCCCATGTGCAAGCCGGGGTGGCGCCTCTCGAAGCGTTCATGCGCGCCGAGCAGGAGCTGAGGCCCGGTTGGGACGCGACGGTCGGCCATCAGGTCGAGGCCCCTCCCGCGGCGGCGGCGGTGGAGATCGAGGCGGTCGGCGAGGAGGTGGATCCGGTCGATGACGAGGCGGCCATGGCGGACGGCGCGTACGACGAGGGGCTGGTCGCGCCCGACATCGCCATCGACGACGACCACGTCGACTTCGATCAGCTCGAGCTGATGGAGCGCCTCGAGGCGCTGCGTGAGCGCACGGGCATCGACGAGATCGAGGTCGCGGACGAGCCGCGGTCGATCGTGGCGACCGGCGCCTTCTTCCAGCCGATCCCGGTGCGCGGCGCCTTCGAATATCGCGTGTCGATCGTGCACCCGGAGGGTCTGGAGATCGTGTGCGGCTCGGTCTTCGTCGCGCCGGGCGACGAGGTCGAGGTGCGCTGCGGCGGCGGCGGCGGGCCGGCGATCCTCGAGGGCCGCGTCGTCGACGCGCGCGGCGCGCCGGTGGCCGGGGCCGAGGTCGGCGTCTTTCCCAGCATCTACGCCGACTGGGTGCGCGCGACGACGGACCACCACGGGCGCTATCGGCTCGAGGTCGAGGTGACGGGCGCGCAGCTCGTGACCGTCGTCGCGGAGACACCGACAGCGGATGGTGCCACCCACGCGAGCGCCCAGCGCCGCCAGCAGAACGCGCGCTCCGGCGTGCTCACCGAGGTGCCCGATCTGGTGCTGCGCTCGTACGCCGATCTGGTCGACTACTCGAACCCGGCGCCGTTCGGCGGTGTCGGCGCGAGCATCGGGCTCGGCACCGAGGGCATCGTCCTGCAGTCGCTGGTCGAGGACGGGCCCCTGGCGATGTCGGGCGCGGAGGAGGGCGACGTGATCGTGAGGATCGGCGAGGAGGTCGGGGCCTCGCTCTCCGCCGACGACGCGGTGATGATGCTGCGCGGCGAGGTCGGCACCGCGGTCGATCTCACGCTGCGCTCCGCCGCGGGCGAGCTCTACGAGCTGCTGCTGACGCGGGGGTTGGTGACGCCGCCGCAGCCGCCTCGCATCGACTGAGCGAGTGCGCGGGCGGCGCGAGACGGCGCGGTATCACGCGCGCGTCCCTGGAGATTGACACCGTCGCGCCGAGTCGCCACGCTGCTCGATAGTTCGGGCCCGGGCTCCGAGCGCGAGGGGATGGGATGGTGCGGGAAAGGTGCTTCGGCGGCGCGTTGGCGATCGCGACGTCGCTGGTCGTCTTCATGGGCGCGTCGGCGCATGCGCAGCCTCAGGTCGTCGGCTGCGCCGACGGCACGCGCGAGGGCTTCACCGATCTCGGGCTCTACCCGACCATCGCCTCGTGCGGCGGCGCCTGGACGGTCGCCGGCGCCTTCCACGACGACGCCGCCTGCGGACGCCTGGCCGGCAACGACGGCGTGAACGAGAGCGGCAACGGCTGCAACGTCGAAGATCTCTGCGCCGGCGGCTGGCACGTCTGCTACGGCCCCGACGACATCGAGGTCCGCACCGGCGGCCGCGGCTGCGTCGACGCGGTCGAGAGCGACTACCCGAACCACGGCAGCGGCACCGTGACCGTGAGCGTGCCGCCCGGCGGCGCCTTCTTCATGACGCGCACCTCCGGCCAGGGCGTCGGCCTCTGCGACGAGGTCGTCAACGGTTTCCCTTCCACGTTCAACGACATCTTCGGCTGCGGCAACCTCGGCGGCCAGCCGACCTCGACCTGCGCGCCGCTCAACCGCTTTGGCAACAACCAGTGCATCGGCATGCACACCGCGACGACGTACAGCGGCACGCCGGCGACCGCCTTCGGCTATGAGAGCGGGCAGTGGGCGTGGAGCTGCAACGACGGCGGCAACGGCACCAACGAGTCGAAGTTCGTGACCAAGACGCGCCCCGACGACCAGGGCGGCGTGCTCTGCTGCAAGGACACCGACGGCTCGCTGCCCGAGATCTGCGACGGCGTCGACAACGACGCCGACGGGCTCGCCGACGAGACCGACTTCTTCCACGACGGCACCGCGGACGACTTCCCCGGCGACCCGTGCGTGCAGTCCAACGGCCAGCCGGGCACCATCGCCTGCACCACCGCGGGCGGTTGGATCTGCGGCCCGATCCCGCCGCGCGGCTGCTGCTTCCCGAGCGGCCAGTGCGCGGACCTCGCGCCCGCCTGGTGCAACGCCCAGGGTGGCACCCCCGGAGTCGCCGGCTCGAGCTGCGCCAACATGGTGTGCGAGGTGGACCCGTGCGCCGCGGGCGACGGCTCCTTCTGCGACGACGGCGACCCGTGCACCTACGCCGACGTGTGTGCCGGCGGTGAGTGCGCCGGCCAGGCGCTGCACTGCGATGACGGCAACGCGTGCACCTCCGAGCGCTGCGAGGGCGGCGTGTGCGTGTCGACCAACACCACCGCGCCGTGCGACGACGGCGACCCGTGCACGACCAACGACGCCTGCCTCGGAGGCGGCTGCATCGGCCAGGTCATCTCCTGCGACGACGGCAACCCGTGCACCGACGACAGCTGCAACTTCTCCGGCTGCGTGCACCACTACAACACCGCGCCCTGCGACGACGGCGACGCGTGCACCGGCGGCGACGCGTGCGCGAGCGGGGTGTGCCGCGGCCGCGCGATCGCGTGCGACGACGACAACCCGTGCACCGACGACAGCTGCGGACCGGGCGGCTGCGTGTTCACGAACAACACCGCGCCCTGCGACGACGGCGACGCGTGCACCGGCGGCGACGTCTGCGCCGGCGGCGCGTGCGGCGGCGCGCAGCTCAGCTGCGACGATGGCAACCCGTGCACCGACGACAGCTGCGGGCCGGGCGGCTGCGCCTTCACGAACAACGCGGCGAGCTGCGACGACGGTGATGTCTGCACCAGCGGCGACGTCTGCGCCGGCGGCGTCTGCGGCGGCATGCCGGTCGGCTGCGACGACGGCAACCCGTGCACCGACGACCGCTGCGGCGCGGACGGCTGCCAGAGCACGCCGAACAGCGCGGGCTGCGACGACGGTGATTCGTGCACCAGCGGTGACGTGTGCGGCGACGGACGTTGTCGTGGTGTCCCGATGAGCTGCGACGACGACAACCCGTGCACCGACGACGCCTGCAGCGCCGGCCAGTGCCTGCACGACGACAACGAGGCGCCGTGCAGCGACGGTGACGGCTGCACCGGCGGCGACCAGTGCGCCGGCGGAGTGTGCGTGCCCGGCGCGACGCCGATGTGCGAGCCGGACTGCGAGCTCGGCGACCTCGATCAGGACGGGATCTGCGACGACGACGACGCGTGCATCGACGCCGACGGCGACGGCTACGGCGTCGGTGACGACTGCCCGCCGGACTGCGACGACACGATCCGCGCGTGCAACGTCGACTGCGTCTCCGATCGCGACGGCGGTGATGGCAACGGGATCCCCGACTGCCAGGAGGCGCCGTGTGTCGACCACGACGGAGACGGCTACGGCGAGGGCGAGGGCTGCAGCGGCGCCGACTGCGACGACGCCGATCCGCGCTGCGCGGGCGACTGCCGCGACAGCGACGGTGATCTCGCGCCGGACTGCGCCGACGACGACGACGACGACGACGGCCTCTCCGATGACCTCGAGCTCTCCGCCGGCAGCGATCCGACGCAGCCCGACAGCGACGGTGACGGCGTCTCCGACGCCGACGAGGTGCTCGTGCACCAGACCGACCCGAGCTCGACCGACTCCGACGGCGACGGCACCGATGACCGCACCGAGATCGAGCGCGGCACCGACCCGGTCGATGCGACGAGCGGCGCGCGCGGCGACGGCTCGGAGGACGCGAGCTGCGCGGGCGGCGGCGCGGGCCAGGGCGGCGGGCTCCTGGTGGGTCTCGCGCTCTTGTGGCTCTTCGGTCGCCTCGTTACCAGGCGCTCATCGGCCCGATGTCGATGACGCTGCGCCCCTGCGCGCGCAAGAGCTCGGCGGCGACCGCCGAGCGACGACCGCTGCGGCAGTAGATCACGACCGGCTTGTCGGCCGGCAGCTCGGCGGCGCGGCGCGCGAGCTCGTCGACCGGGATGTTGAGCGCGCCTGCGACGTGGCCGCTGGCGAACTCGCCCGGCGTGCGCACGTCGAGCAGCACGCCGCCTCGGGCGATGACCTCGCGGTGGGAGGGCGCCGCGGCCCTGGCGCCGGCGGGGTCGACGGCGACGGCGGCCTGGCTCTGCGCGTCGCAGGCGGTGATCGAGGCCACCCCGAACGCGGCGAGGGCGAGGAGCAGCGTGAGAGAGGAGCGGCTGAGCGGGGAGCGGGCTTGTTTCATTGTTTCATACCTTGTTTCATCATGAAACGCTCGCATCGCGGGCGTTCTCCGGTCGGGCGCGGGCGGGAGCGGTTTGACCCGGCTGCACCTCGTGCCTCACGACGCACGGAGCAAGGCATGTGCCGAGAGGTGGCGAGCCCGAGGGGTGAGCGGCGTGGTCAGGCCAGACCGCGGGGCGCGAGGTTGGGCGTGCGCGGGCCCGAGAGCAGGGAGGCGAGCGTGACGCCGAGCGCACCGGGCTCGTCGAAGAGCGCCTCCAGGGCGGGCGCGAAGCGTGCGATCGCGCCGAGCGGGCCGTCGATGCGCACCCCGTTGGAGGTCTCGCGCAGGGTGAGCGCGTCGAGGCCGAGCCGCGTGATGACGGTGCGCGCCACGCGGTGGAGCAGCGCCGGGGTGGCCGTCGCGCCCCAGAGGGTGTAGCGCTCGGACACGAGACCGACCAGCAGCGGCGACATCACGCTGACCGGCGAGGAGGTCGGATCGATGATCAGCTCGCAGGTGGGGCTGCTCGTCATGGCGCCGGGCGCGAGCTGGGCGCCGACGAGCACGACCCGCGAGCGGCCCTGCACGTCGATGGCGCGCGCGGACTGGGCGCTGATCGCCTCGAGGTGGAGCTCGGCGTCGCTGGCGCTGAGCGCACACTCGGCGAGACCTCGCGCCGCGAAGCGCCCGCCGCGCACGCGCACGGCGCCACCGCCCAGGGTCACGCGCCCGGCGAGCGCCAGGCGCCCGCCCTCGACCTGCACCGCGACCGGGGTGTAGGCGCAGACCAGGTGTTGCACCAGGGCGGCGGCGTCGGCGGCGACGACGATGCCGAAACCGGCCTTGCGCAGGCCGAGGCCGGCGACCGCGGCGCTGCCGGCGGCGAGCCAGAGACCGGTGCCGCGGATCTCGGCGAGATCGAGGCGATGCGCGTCGAGGCGCGCGCCGTCGCGCACCAGCACGCCCTCGACCGAGCCGCGCACGCGGAGGTCGGCGGCGACGAGCCGGCTCTTGCGCAGCTCGACCCCGGCTAGCGCCGCCCCGGACACGAAGACGCCATCGGCGTGCACCTCGGCCTGGCCGGCGATGAAGAGGCCGCCGCCTTCGCGCGAAGGACCGATGCCGACGCCGGAGAGCGCGACCTCGCGGCCGCCCTCGACCATGAGGCAGGCCTGGCGCGAGCCGCCGATCTGGCCGCCGCGGAAGACCGCGCCGGTGCCGGGGTGGAGCCAGACCCCGGTCCAGTCGCCGCCGGTCATGTGACAATCGGAAAAGCGCGCGGACGCGATGTCGAGGAGCTCGACGTTGGCGGTGGCGGCGTCGGCGAAGCGGCAACGCGCGGCATGCACGACCGCACCCTCGGCGGCGAAGAGGCCGACCACGCCGCGCATGGCCTCGACGTCCTCGAGCTCGGCGTGCGCGCCGCCGACGAGCGCGATCCCCCAGCGCTCGGCGTCGTGCACGCGCACACGTCTCAGGTGAACCTCGCCGCCGCGAGCGATGATGCCGGCGCGCTCGGCCGACTCGATGAAGGCGTCCTCGAGGTGCAGCCGCGTGGCCTCGAGGGAGAAGCCCGAGCCGCCGACGGCGCCGATGGCGACGTCGCGTGCGCGACAGGCCGCGCGCACGAGGGTCACCGCCGAGTCGGAGAGCCCCTCGAAGGCGAGCGCGTCGAGCTGCACGAGCGGCTCGGCGCTCGGGGTTCCGACGAGGTGATCCGGCGCGGGCGGGCGCATGTCGATGCCGCAGGTGCCGCCTTCGAAGCGACAGTCCTCGACGCGCACGAAGGAGCCGCCGACCGAGAGCGCGCACTGGCCGGGCTCGCCGTCGCGCAGGATGATGCCGCGCACCAGCACGCCACCCTCGGTGACGAGGGCCGGGCCGCCTTCGGCTTCGAGCACCACGGAGCCGACCGGCGCGTGCTCGGCGCGCTCGAGCACCTGGTCGCGCAGCGTGAAGGAGCCGCGGTAGACGCCGGGCGCGAGGCGCAGGCGCGCACCCGGTGAATCGGCGAGCGCGGCTTGGAGGGCCTCGGTGTCGCCGATCTCGACGACGCGGTCGCCGTGATGATCGAGGGGCGGCGGGAGCTTGTCCGGGAGCTCGGTGTTCCAGGCGAGCGTGTTCCAGGGCGAGTCGGGGCGCGCGTGCAGGTCGATGAGGAACTCGCGCGCGGCCGGATCGGGGGAGTCGGGGCGGTTGGCGCCGAGGCCGCGCAGGTAGGCCTCGGCCATCGAGAACCAGCCGCGGTGGTGGCGCTGGAGCGCGCGCGCCGCGTCGACGGCGGCCTGCCAGGCGCGCGCCTCGTCCATGAGGTAGGCGGACAAGGCGAGCTCGGCGACGAGCACGGCGTTGGACAGGTGCCAGGCGGCGTCCTTGACGTTGGCCGAGGCCATCAGCGACGCGAGCGTGCGCTCGACGTCGAGGCGGGTGACGATGGCGAAGTGGCGCTCGAGGGCGAGCGCGGCGTCGGCCGAGCGCGCGGGGCGTGCGACCAGGCCGAAGCGATCCCAGCTGGCGTTCCAGCGCATGACCGCGTGCCAGGGGATGGCAAGGACCCAGCGCTGGGCGCAGGCGATCGGGGCGACGGGGACCAGGGCCGACATGCGCGGCGGGTGGTAGCACGACACCGCGCGCAGGTCACGAGCGCGGCCACCAGCCTCGTCCGGGTGGGCTCAGCCTTGCCCCCGAGCGCTGAGCGCATCGAACAAGTCACGCAGCAGCGCGGCATGCTCGGGTAGTCGCGCGAAGACCTCCTGCGCCGTTGCCTCACGGTAGGTATGAGACGTCAGGTTGCGGTCGAGGAGCAGGGTGATCCAGCGCGCTTCGTCGGTGATCAGCCGCTGCCTGTACGCCTCGCGGATCACGGCACGCGGCGAGGTCGGAGCCGGGGAGAGGCCCTCGACAAGCCAAGCCGCGAGCGCCTTCCAGGCCAGCTCGAAAGAGAACTCGAAGCGCTGGATCGCAGCATCGCGGACGATATCCGCAGGCAACAGCGGGCCGCGTTGGACGTCCGTAGGAGGCGGCAGGTCGCGTCCGGGAGCTCCGGTCGGTGCGAAGGCCAAGGCCTCGTCGAGGCGCGCGAGCGCCCGCCCGAGCTCCGACAGCCTGTCGGCGAAGGTCATGCGGTCCTCTGGAAGAGCACGACGCAGTCGCGGTCGATCGCGCTGCGCAACGGATCATCGGCGGGGAGGGCGTCGAGGCGCACGAGATCGATCGCGAGCAGGGTGTCGGCGTGCTCGTCCACCCACGCGAGCAGGTCGGCCCACTCGGCGACGGTCGCCCGTGGACACGCGATGGCGAGATCGATGTCCGAGCGGTCGTGGTGATTGCCGCGCGCGCGCGAACCATAGAGGATGATACGGTCGACGAACGGGTGCGCCGCGATCCGATCGATGAAGTGGTAGCGGCGCAAGAGCGAGCGCCCCTCCGCGATCCCGGCCGACGGCGAAGTCATCACCAGGCGAGGCTATCACATCTTCGTGGTTCGGCGCGCGTCGAGCCACGCTCGGACCTCGGCGCGCTGGATGTGCACGAGCACGAGGATGAGGTCGCCGGGCCGGGACCAGGCGAGGCCGGAGCCGAGCGCGTCGAGCTCGTCGGCGACGAGCACGTTGTCGCCTTCGGGCAGACCGAGGCGCGCGAGCGCGGCGCCGAGGATCGACTCGACCTCGCCGGGCGCGCGACCGCGCTCGTAGCCACGCATCGGCCGGATGGCGACGCGGGCGGGGCCGAGCTCCATGATCGCGGCGGCGAGATCGGCGAGATCGGCGTCGCCGCGATCGCCGGCCTGGCCGGTGACGACCATGAGGCGGGC
Organism: Deltaproteobacteria bacterium; assembly: GCA_011526585.1. Taxonomy (GTDB): domain Bacteria; phylum Myxococcota_A; class UBA9042; order PHBI01; family PHBI01; genus WYBB01. Next base: position 633 of record WYBB01000173.1, on the reverse strand, counting down.
ACCGGGCGTGCGCGACAGCAGGCTCTCGACGATCGGCAGGAGCGAGCGCACGCCGTGCGGGTTGTGGCCGAAGTCGAGGAGGATGGTACGCTCGTCGAGGGTGTGGCGCTCGAGGCGCCCGGCGTTGTCGTCGGGCGAGCGGCCGAACCCGACGAGCGCGGCGGCGATGTGCGCGTCGCTGGCGCCGAGCGCAGCGCCGAGCGCGGCGGCGGCCAGGGCGTTGTCGACGTTGTGGCGAGCCGCGCCGGAGAAGGTCGCGGGCACGGCGCTCGCGGCGAGCACCGCATGCGTCGCGCCGCGCGCGTGGTGACGGATCACGTCGCCGGCGACGCTCCAAGCCTCGCCGCCGGCGGCGATGTGCGCGAGGAGGAGGGGCTCGTCGCGGCCGAAGAGGATCCAGTCGGCGTGACCGACGAGGTCGGGGTGGTGCGTGGCGAGGTGCTCGCGGCTGACGGCGCAGCCGGCGTTGGCGATGCGCTTGCCGCCGGGGCGCACGCCGTCCCAGACGACCGCCTTGATCTTCGCCATGTCCGCGAGCGCGGTGATGCCGAAGTCGCCGAAGTGATCGGCGCCGATGTTGGTGACGACGGCGGCGTCGGCGCGCTCGTAGGCGAGGCCACGGCGCAGGATCCC
>WYBB01000027.1 GCA_011526585.1 Deltaproteobacteria bacterium | reverse complement strand
GCTTCGAGGTCAGCTATGCGGCGCTCGGCGTCCACGCCTCGCTTCGATCATGCCGGCGAAGACTTGTCGATCGCGTTCTCCGAAGTGATCGAAACGATCCAGCTTTTCAGGGGCCTGAACGGATACGGCGCCGCGAGCTGTGTGAAGACGCCGGGGATCTCCGGCCGAGAGGTCGGGATCGAGGGTGGAGAGGTCAACGCCGAAGCAGCCTCCAGCACAGCACGTGATGCTCTGAAGCGGAGCGTAAACGCCACGAGAGGCGGCGTCATCCACCACGGTGGCGCGACCTCGCCGGTTCCATCACCTCTGAAGGGTGCCTGGTGTGAGCGAATCGAAGCCCCGCTGCGCGCTCATCGTCGTGCAGATCGGCACGGGATGGCGCGCGCGGCGTCGGCGCCGCCACGTTCCCGGTCGACCGCCCGCAATGGCCGGCCTCGGTGCGGGTTGAACTCGCGCCGGCGGTGTGCTCTCTGCGTCGCGATGACATCGATGACACGAACGACGACGCGACGCGTTCGCGGTACGGCGCTCGCGCTGGTCTTCGCGCTCGGCTGCGCCGACGACGACGATCAGCGGCGCGACCTGCGGTCCGAGGTCCAGGACGCGGCCGCCGAGCTGACGGTCGCGCCCGACACCGAAACGCCGGACGAGATCACGCCGGAGATCACGCCGGAGGACACTGCGACGACCGAGCACGACGCGACGCCCGACGGCGATGACGACATGCACACGACGCCCGACACCGAGCACGACGCGGACACGCTGGCCGACACCGAGCACGACGCGGACACGCTGGCCGACACCGAGCACGACAGCGCCCAGCCGGGCGAGATCGGCGACGCGATCCCCGACGCGGCGCCGACGCCGGTCGACTGTGACGACCCCGCGCTCGCGACGTGGACCCGCTCGGACTACGTCTCGTCCGGCATGTGGGACTCGTACTTCTTCGAGGTCGTGCCGGGCTCCACCTTCTGCGCGACGATCACCGGCACGCCGCTCTACGTCGGCAACGGCATCACCACCGGGGTCTATTGCGACGACGCGTACGAGTGCAACGTGACCGTGCGCGAGGAGGACACGATCATCATCGTGACCGCCTTCACCGAGAGCCACGAGGGCTCGCGCTATCCGTACTACACCCTGACGGTGAAGTACGTCGGCACCGCGCTGCACTGATCCCAAGGGACCCCGTCCGGGGATCCGATCCGCCGAGCTCCCCTTCGCGCCGCGGGTGGCACGATGCTTGCGACCTGCGGCTGCGTGTGCAGACCCATGCTGGCGCGGAGAGCGATGGCGGCCCTGGCGTTCGTCGCGGCGATCCTCACGACCGCTCCGGCGCTGGCGCAGCTCGACTACGTGCTGCCGCGCCGGCCCACGCCGTCGAACGTGCGCTACACCGACTTCACCTGGCTGTGGATCGATCTCGATCCCGACGCCGCTTGGCCCGATGACACCCCACTGAGCTGGACGCACGGCCCGCGCGTGCACGTCGCCGCCTTCCCCGGCGCCGACAGCGGCACCCCCTGGGACCTGCGCCAGCCGATCCCGAGCACGCCCGCGTCCCCGGTCATGGCCGACGCCGCGCACCCCGTCGCGCACCCGCCGCCGCGAGCGCCGACGCAGAGGGGCGGCGCGCGCCTCTTCTTCCACGTGCGCGAGCGCGCCCTGGCCGCGCGCGCCGCCGCGAGCATCGAAGCCACCGTGGGCCGCCTCGCCACCTGGTTCCGCTACACCCCGGAGCGCCGCTTTCCCTACTTCCTCTACGGCAGCTACCTCGAGTTCCTGGAGACCCAGCTCTTCCCGATCGTCGAGGGCGTGCTCGGCGTCACCGGCCTCGAGACCCTCGACGTCGCGCTGCCCTACTTCGGCGATCACCGCCGCTTCGAGCAGGTCTCGACCCACGAGCTCGTGCACCAGTTCACCATCCAGCTCGCCGCCTCGCGCGCACGCGCCGCCGGCTTCGACGACAACCCCGTCCTGGCGCTGCCCCTCTGGCTCATCGAGGGGCTCGCCGAATATCTGACGCACGGCGGGATCGACCCCGAGACCGAGATGCTCGTGCGCGACCTCGTCACGAACCCGCGCCAGGGCCGCGTGCTCGGCGGCTTCTTCGACGATCGCCCGCAGAGCGGCGTGTGGACCTACAAGGTCGGCCAGGCCCGCTGCGCCTTCCTCGCCGAGGTCTACGGCGAGGACCTCCTGCGCCGCCTCATCGAGGGCTCGCCCCGCCTCCTGCGCAAGATCGGCGACCAGCCGAGGCTCGCGGGCCTGTCCGCGCTCCTGCACGAGCTCACCGGTGACTCACCCACCCGCATCACCGAGCGCTTCGATCACTGGGTCAAGGCCCGCGCCTTCCGCGCCTTCCTCAGCGCTCAAGCCGACGAGAGCCTGCTGCCGCTCATCGTGGGCGAAGGTCTCCTGCAGGCGCTCGCCGCCTCGCCCGACGGCGCCATCCTCGCCCTGCGCAGCATCGAGGTCCGCACCGGCGAGCGGCGCCTGCACCTCGTCGACGCCCTGCGCACCCGCGAGACCGTGCTGGTCGCCGCCGACATGCGCCCCGGGGTCGAGTCGCTGCACCCGGTCGGCGATCGCAACTTCGCGCTCTCGCCGACCCACGTCGCCTTCATCGCTCAGCGCGCGGACGGCCTTTCTCGACACGCCGATCGCCCGCCGGGACGAAGGCGGGCCTGCACCACCGATGCGCGCGCTCCTGCTCGCCGACGCGCGGCCCTACTCGATCTGGGAATGGGACGCCTGGCGCCTGCACAACCTCTGGCTCGCGCTCGGCGCCACCAGCGACGGCGTCTACGGCACGATGCTCGCCGTCATGACCGACCGCCTGCGCGATCACTCCGTCATCGCGCTCGCCAACTTCGCGGGCGACATCGCGGATGTCGCCGCCCTCCTGATGCTCGTCGATCACAGCCAGCGCCTCGTGTGGGCCGCCTCGCTCTCCCAGGTCGTGCGCTTCCGTTCGGAGCCGGACCTGCTCGACGCCGACGGCGACGCCTATCTGGCGCGCGAACGCTTCTTCAGCGCCGGCCTCACCCTGCGCCACCCCTTCGATCGCTTCACCCACGTGCAGACCCAGCTCAACCTCGGCGGCGCCACCGCCTCCCTCTCCGAGTCGACGCGCGCGGCGCTCGACCCCGATCTGTTGGCGCGCTGGGATCGCGACGAGGGCGGACAGCGCCTGCGCGCCGAGCTCTCGCTCGCGCTCGGGCACACGACGATCCAGTACCACCGCGCCACCGGCCCGTTCCGCGGCGGCTCGATCCTCGCCGAGGTCTCGCTCGGCTTCGAGCCCTGGCACGACGCGGCCTCCTCCGGGATCCGCCTCGACGGCGAGCTCTTCATCCCGCTCATCGGCGCCTCCAACCTCGGGCTGCGCGCGGGCCTCGGCGCGAGCTGGACCTGGGACGGCGCGCCGCGCGAGGTGATGCTGTCGAGCTACGAGATCCTGCGCGCCGTGCCGATCGGCGACGTCGACTTCCTCGTCGGTCGCCACTATGCGTTCGCGCTCGCCGAGCTCCAGGTGCCGCTGGTCACGTTCAGCACCTTGCCGCTCTTCGACATCGAGGGCCTCGTCGGTCTGGACTTCGGCGCGGCCGCTCCGCACCTCGATCGCCTCTGGCAAAAGCGCGTGCTCGGCGTCGCGCTCGGGCTCGGCTTCGGTTTCGGACCGCTCGTCCTGCGCTGCACCTGGGCGGTGCCGATCGACATCGGCGCGCCGGTCCCCAACGGCGGTGACTGGACCTCCCACGTCGCGCTCGGCTGGCGCTATCAATGATCGATCACGCTCCTTGGCGTGGCCGACCCACAAGGGTGCGTGTCGGTGGCCGACCCGCAAGGGTGCGCGTCGGCACGCCCGGCCGGGCGGTCCCGCACGTCATCCGCCAGGCGCTCACGCCCCGCGGCCGTCCGCCGCCGGCCCGCGGCGGCATGCGCCTTGCTCCACCCGAGTTGGTCCCGGATGGAGGTCGTGGCCATGACCACCAGCACCCGCTCGGTCGACAGCCTCATCTCTCGCATCATCGCCGAGACCGCGATGACGGCCCCGAGCACCGGTCGCGCCGCGCTCTCGCCCCGCGTCCTCGAGGCGATCCGAAGCGTGCCGCGCGATCGCTTCGTCACGCCCGCGGACCTCGAGCTCGCCTGGGCCGACACCGCGCTCTCGATCGGCTACGGCCAGACGATCTCGCAGCCCTTCGTCGTCGCGCTGATGACCGATATGCTCGAGCTCGAGCCGGGCGAGCGCGTGCTCGAGATCGGCACCGGCTCGGGCTATCAAGCCGCGATCCTCGCCGAGCTCGGCGCCGAGGTCTACACGATCGAGCGCATCGCCGGCCTCGCCATCGCGGCGCGCGCACGCCTCTACGAGCTCGGCTACGAGCGCGTGCACGTGCGCCACGGCGACGGCCGCCTCGGCTGGCCCGAGCACGCGCCCTACGCGGCGATCGTCGTCACCGCGGCGACACCCGCCGTGCCGCCGGCGCTGGTCGATCAGCTCGCCGTCGGTGGCCGCCTGGTGATCCCGCTCGGCGACGCCTGGGGGGCGCAGCGGCTGGTACGCATCGTGAAGCCCGAGCGCGGGCGCTGGCGCGAGGAGCCGATCCTCGGCGTGGTCTTCGTGCCGCTCATCGCGGGCACGAGCGGCGGCGAGGTCCAGGCGTGAGCTGACACGCACGTACACGCAAGAGGAGGTGGGTGATGAAGGTCGGTGATGTGTGCACCCGCGAGGTGCTGGTCGCCTGGCGCGAAGAGTCGGTGGTCGAGGCCGCGCGCCGCATGCGCCAGGGACACGTCGGCGACCTCGTGGTCGTCTCGGGTGGGCCCCAGGCGTGTGTGCCGATCGCGATGCTCACCGATCGCGACATCGTGATCGAGGTGGTCGCGCAGGCGCCGGAGGCGCTCCAGACGCTCCTGATCGGTGACGTGGCGCTGCGCCCCGCGGTGACGATCCGCGAAGACGCCGACGTCGCCCTTGCGATCGCGCTCATGCGCCGTGAAGGGGTCCGCCGCCTGCCGGTCGTCGACACGCACGGCCGGCTGATCGGGCTCGTCAGCCGGGACGACCTGCTCGAGCTCGTCGCCGACGAGCTGCGTCTGCTCGTGCGCATCGTCGGGCGCGGTGAGGCGAGCGCGAGGAGCGGCCCTGAGGGCCCCGATCGGAATATCCTTTTCACCTTGCCTGGCCCGCGACGCCTCGTCGGAGTCGGGTCGTCATGCGGCTCGGCCTCGTCACAGGTGCATGAGCACCGCCGCGTACCACGGGTCGGACTTGCCGCGCTCCCGCAGGTCGTCGTACAGCGCGCCGCGCTCGTCGTCGCTCAAGGAGCGCGCGATGTAGCCGACGCCGGCCGCCGCCTCGGGGCTGTCGCCGTAGAACGTGCGGAGGTTGTCGAGGTACCAGGCCCGGTCGTAGCGGGCGTAGTTGCGATAGAACGAGAAGCCGCCCGCGGACTTGTACTCGCCGCGCATCGCCGGGTCGTAGGGCAGGGCGCCGGCGAACACGCAGCGCGCCTTCGCCGCCCGGAGGCCGCCGCGCGTGTCGTCGTCGAGGTCGTCCTCGCGCCGCGTCGCGATCCCGTGCGCGACGAGCTCCGCCGGGGTGAGGTGGTTCAGCGCGAGCTGGACCTCTTCGCTGCGCCCGTGCCTCAAGAGGTCGCCGAGCACGCGCTCGACCTCGTCCCAGAGCCCGGCCGCGCGCGCGCCCTCGATGAGCTTGCGCGCCTTCTCGTGGCCGTCGTCCGAGCGCATGTCCATGTGCCGCGTCGGCGAGTCGGGAGCGTACTCGCGCAAGAGGGGCTCGATCTGATCCCGCGTGGGTGTGTGCATGTCGACCTCAGTCCGTGATGACCTTGCCCGACTTCCAGATCGACGGCGGGAACGCGGTCACCTTGACCTCCTTCTTGCCGTTGTGCTCTTCGGTCGCGGTGTTGCCGTCCATCTTCGCGAGCTCGCCGAACTGGCTGTCGTGCGCCGCGTAGAGGAACTCGTCGAACTCGAGGTGGTTGAAGATCGAGGGCTTGCCGACGGACTTGCCGGCCTTGGCCTGCTCCTCGACCTGCTCGCCGCTGATCGTGCACAGGATGATCGCCGGCTCGGTGGCGTAGTCCGCCGTGAGCGCGAAGGCGTCGACCGCGCCCTGCTTCGTGCTCACGCCTTGCGCGCTCGTGCCGAGCGCCATGAAGCCGTGCACCGGGTTGGTGTACATGTCGGCGCCAGGCAGCTCCGGCAGCTTCTTGTCGGCGATGCACTTCGCCGACCAGACCGACTGCGCCTCGGCCGGGGTCGCCTTGCCGACGTGCGTCGCGTACTCCTGCTTCATCGCCGGCGGGATGGCGCGACCCCACACGTCGTTGACCTTGAAGACGCGCGCGAGGCCCTTGCCCGTCTTGATGGCGTCGGTCGGCGGCGGCCGATCCTCGACCGCGAACGCCTTGAAACCGCTACAGAAATTGAGGTCCCACAGCACGTTCGTCGCGTCGATGCCGCCGGCGGGCACGCTCTTCGTGTCGATCGCCGTCTTCACGTTCTTGTCGATCGCGCCCGGCAGCGCCGCGAGCACGATCGCCTCGCGCGCCGTCCAGTGGGTCGCGAGCTCGGCCGGCGTCCACACCGCCTCGGCGCGCTTCTTCGAGTTGTCGAGCCGCGTCAGGCGCGTGCGCACCTGTCCGGCGGACTTCGGCGTCACCGCGCCCTTGGCCGCCGCGTCGCTGATCGCTTGAACAGGCGGGGCTTCGCGCCGCGCCCCTTGTCACACCGCATCGGCACACGTGTGCCGTGACATCGACGTGCGCGCGCCGCGCGTGCCGCCCTCGCGAGCCCGTTCCACGCCGTTGCCGCCCCTGGCATCGCCCTTGCTCAGGGGTCGCTCGCGCCACGACGGCGCACTTGCATCGCACCCGACACCTCGAAAGGAGCCCATCATGAATACCTATCCGCACCCGATCCCCGGCCGCCTCGCCCGCCGCAACCCAGGCATGTCGCTCGTCCTCTTGGCCTTGGCCGTCGGCGCCGGCGGCGACGCGATCGCCGCCGAGATCTCACCGACCAGGACCGAGAGCCTGGTCATCACCGAGGACGACGACACCGATCCGCCCAGCACCGACTTGGACTCGGGTGGGCCCGACAGCTCCGACCCCGATCCCGGCCGCGAGGACGAGCGCCCCGACGACATCTGCATCGAGCGCGAGCCCCTCGATCCCGCCGACGACTTCTGGTGGGAGGAGCCCTTCGAGCGCCCCGACGGGCCGGGCGACCTCGAGACCGACGCCGACCACGCCGAGATCTGGCTCACCGCGAGCGACCCGCACCACCTGATGGCCTACATCACCGGTGATCGCGTGTGGCACTGGGACGCCAACCCGGCCGCCCCGATCTGGTCGTTCCGCGTCGATCCCGAGCGCCCGATCGAGGCCAACGCGAGCCTCGACGTGCACCTGCGAACCCAGCCCGGTTTCGACTACGACGTCTACTTCTGGTTCGAGGCGGGCGCGGAGATGCACGGCGCGCGCATGGCGATCGACAACCTCGCCACCGGCCAGCACCACGAGATGGCGCCGGTCGGATCGGCCTGGACCTCGGTGTCGGGCCCGCCGGCGGGCAGCGACCCGGTCAACCACCTCATCTCGTTGAGCCTGGCCGGCTGGCCGGACGAGGAGGCGCGCTGGTCGGTGACCGCGGTGCAGATCGTCGCGACGCCGGAGTGATCGTCTCCCTTCGCCGAAGCTGAGACGACGAGCCCCCGCCGTACCCCGGCGGGGGCTCTTTGCGCGCTGGGGCCCGGCTCGGATCCTCAGGCCGGGGAGGGCCCGCGCGCGGCGCGCGCCGCTTCGTTGAGGGCGCTGAGGCGCTTGCCCACGCGCGCGTCGAGATCGGTCGCGCCGCTCAAGAGGGTGAACGCGTCGTCGACGCTCGTGACCGCGTGGATCGCGAAGCGGCCCTCGGCGATCGCGGCGGCGACGTCCTCGCGCAGCATGAGGTGCTGCACGTTGGCGCGCGGGATGATGACTCCCTCTTCGCCCTTCAGCCCGCGCTCGCGGCACACGTCGAAGAAGCCCTCGATCTTCTCGTTGACCGCGCCGATCGGCTGCACCTCACCGTGCTGATTGATCGAGCCGGTGAGCGCGAGCGCCTGGGTCAGCGGCACCTCGGCCAGCGCCGAGAGCAGGGCGCAGGCCTCGGCGAGCGAGGCGCTGTCGCCTTCGACCGACCCGTAGCTCTGCTCGAAGACGAGGCTCGCCGAGACCGGCATCGGCGTCGAGGCGCCGAAGCGCCCGCCGAGGTAGCCGGCGAGGATCAGGACGCCCTTGGAGTGCAGGGGCCCGCCGAGCTCGATCTCGCGCTCGATGTCGACGACCTCGCCCTTGCCCGCGCGCGTACGCGCGCTGATGCGCGAGACGTGCCCGAAGCTCTGCTCGCCGATCTGCAGGACCGAGAGCGCGTTGACCTGACCGACCCGGGCGCCTCCGGTCTCGATGAGCACGATGCCGCGCCGCACGGCCTCGAGCAGGCGTTCGCGCACGCGCCCCGATCGCCTGACCTGCGCGTCGATCGCCGCCTGCACGTCGGCGGCGGCCACGATCGGCCGCTCGGCCGCGGTCGCCCACAGGTCGGCCTCGCGCAGCAGATCGACGATCGGCCGCATGCGCACCGAGAGCTTGTCGGCGTCACCGGCCAGGCGCGCCGCGTGCTCGAGCACGCGCGCGACCGCCTCGCGCGAAAACGGCGCGAGCTTCTCCTGGCGGACCAGACGCGCGACGAAGGAGGCGTAGCGCGCGAGCGACTCCGGCGCGCGATCCATCGCCTCGTCGAAGTCGACGAGCACCTTGAAGAGCTCGGGCATGTGCGGATCGAGCAGTGCGAGCAGGGCGTGGATGTGGCGCTCGCCGATCAGCACGACCTTGACGTCGAGCGGGATCGGCTCGGGCTCGAGCGAGGTCGTCGCGATCACCCCGAGCAGCTGGCCGAGCGAGTCCATGCGGATCTCCCTCGCCCGGAGCGCACGCTCGAGCCCTTGCCAGGCGAACGGGCTGCGCAGGACCTCGATCACGTCGAGCAGCAGGTAGCCGCCGTTGGCGCGGTGCAGCGCCCCGGGCTTGATCAGCGTGAAGTCGGTCAGGAGCGCGCCGAAGTGCGAGACGTGCTCGATGCGACCGAGCAGGTTCGGGTGCGTCGGGTTCGGCTCGTAGATCACCGGCGCGCCCTTCTGCTCGCTGGCGTCGGTCAGCACGTTGACGACGTAGCGGCGGAAGGACGGCCCTTCGCTCGGCTCGTTCTTGAAGGCGCGGCGCAGCGTCGCCTCGATCCCCTCGTTGCCGCCCTCGAGGAACTCGGGCGCGCGCTCGACCACGTCGAGCTCGACCTCGTCGAGGTAGGCGAGCGCGACCGGCACGTCCGAAAAGACCGTGCGCACCTCGTCGAGCACGCGGCGCGCGACGGCGCTGGCGGTCTCGCGGTCGAACGCGCCCAGCGCCGAGGCGTGCTCCCGTCCCGACTCGTGCAGGCGTCGGTTGAAGCGCTGGAGCTCTTCGCGGACCTCGTCGATCGCCTTCTCGATCACCTCCTGCTGCGCCTCGGGCAGGGCGTGGAACTCGCTCGGCTCGATCGGCCGTCCGTCGACCAGGGCGCCGAGCATGATGCCGGTCTCGGTGCGCACCACCAACACGTTGCGTTGGCGCGCGCGCTCCTGGATCTCGGCGAAAGCGTGGTCCTGCTCTTCCTTGAAGGCGTTGATGAGCCGCTGCCGCCGCGCGCGGTGCTCCTCGCCCTCGAAGGCCGTGCGCATGCCCGCGCGCAGCTCGCCGACCGCCCACTGCATGCCGGAACGCAGCGCGGCGCCTCGTCCGGCGGGCAGGCTCAGCGCACGCGGGCGGTGCGCGTCCTTGAAGTTGAACACGTAGAGCCAGTCGCTCGGCGCCGGCTCGTCGGCGGCCTGCTGGTCGAGGAACTGGCGCAGCAGCGTCTGCTTGCCGACCCCGGGCGGCCCGACGGCGAAGAGGTTGTAGCCGTCGGCGCGCATGGCGATTCCGAAGCGCACCGCCTCGACCGCGCGCGGCTGGCCGATGATCTCGACCTCCGGCGCGACCTCGGAGGTCGTCTCGAACGGGATCTCCTTCGGGTCGACGCGGCGAAGGACGGCTTGCACGGGGACTTGCTCGGCTGCGCACATGAGGCCTCCGCCCGTCGTCCCTTCACGGCCCGTGCCGCCGCCGCGGTCTGGCCGAACCGGCATGCGCTCAGAGCGGGGGGCGCGCGGCGTCGTGCAGATCCGCACACCGGGGAGGGCACCCGGGTGATCCCGCTCAGCCCTTGAGCACGCCGAGCGGCACCAGGCGCGCGACCTTCCTGGCGATCCCCGCGCGCTCGGTCACCTCGACCACACGCTCGATGTCCTTGTAGGCGAAGGGGGCCTCCTCGGCGAGCTCGGCGTTGGACGGGCAACGCACGATGATGCCGCGCGCTTCGAGCGCCTTGCGCACGAGGTGGCCGGGGCTCTCCCGCCTGGCGGCGGTGCGGCTCAGGGCCCGGCCGGCGCCGTGGCAGGTGCTGGCGAAGGTGCGCGCACGCGCTTCGGCGGTGCCGACGAGCACGTAGGAGCCGGTGCCCATGCTGCCCGGGATGAGGATCGGCTGGCCGACGGCGCGATAGCGCTCGGGCAGGTCCGGCTCGCCGGGGCCGAGCGCGCGCGTGGCGCCCTTGCGATGCACGCACAGCGCGCGCCCACCGTGGGACTCGATCTTGGCGATGTTGTGCGCGACGTCGTAGACGACCTCGACGTGCAGGCCCGCCGGCCCGAGCACGCGCGCGAAGACCTCGCGCACGCGCTGGGTGAGGACCTGGCGGTTGGCCCAGGCGAAGTTGGCGGCCGCGCACATCGCGCCGAAGTAGGCGCGGCCCTCCGGTGAGGACGAGGGCGCCCACGCGAGCTGGCGGTCGACGAGCGCGATCCGCTCGCGCGCGATGCGCGCATCCATGACGCGCACGTGATCGGTGCAGACCTGGTGGCCGAGGCCGCGCGAGCCGGTGTGCAGGAGCACGGTGAGATCGCCGGGCGCGAGCCCGAGCGCGCGCGCGGCGCCCTCGTCGAAGACCGCCGCGACGCGGCCCACCTCGAGGAAGTGGTTGCCGCCGCCGAGCGTGCCGAGCTGGTCCTTGCCGCGGGTGCGCGCGCGCTCGGAGACATGCTCGGGCAGCGCCCCCTCGAGGGCGCCGCCGGATTCGCAGCGCTCCAGATCCTCGGGCTCGCCGAGGCCGAGCCCCTCGACGACCCAGCGCGCGCCATGCGCGAGCACCTGGTCGATCTCGGCGCCGCCGAGGTCGAGGCGACCACCGCGACCATAGCCGGTCGGCACGCTTCGCGAGAGCTCGTGCACCAGGGTCTCCAAGACCCCGGCGACGGCGGCGTGCGGCACGCCGGTGCGCAGGAGGCGCACCCCGCAGTTGATGTCGAAGCCGATCCCGCCGGGCGAGATCGCCCCATCGGGCAGCGCGCTCGCGGCCACGCCGCCGACCGGGAAGCCGTAGCCTTCGTGCATGTCCGGCATGCCGACTGCGAAGTCGACGAGCCCGGGCAGGGTCGTGACGTTGACGAGCTGCTCGAGGCTCTTGTCGGCGCGCATCTTCTGCATCAGCGCCTCGTCGGCGACGACGCGCGCGGGCACGTGCATGCCGGGGCGCGCGCCGAGCGGGATCTCCCAGAGGGCGGGGCCGATCGGTCGGGGCTCGATCAACATCGGTTCCTCCTTGTCGTCCGGTTCGGTTCAGACGTCGATGACGAGGCGGGCGGCGACGCCGTCGGCGCGCGCTTCGAAGCTGAGGCCGTGCAGGGTCGCCGCCTTGATCGCGGTCTTCGGGGCGGTGATCCCGCGCTCGCTCAAGGTCGCCGCGAGGCGCGCGCGCTGGTCGCCGTCGTGCGCCAGCGAGACGCGGGCCGCGACGGGCGCGACGCCGTGGCGCTCCGCGCGGAAGATGATCTCGTCGGCCCAGCTCACGAGCAGCGCCGGCAGGTCGTGCGCCTCGAGCGCGATGTGCACCGGTGGTCGCGGCTCGGGGTCGAGCTCGCTCGCCAGCACCTCGCCGAGCGCGGCCGCCAGCGCGACGAAGACCCCCTCGGCGTCGTCGGCCAGGAGACCGATCGCCACCTCGCCGGTGTGGCTCTCGAACCAATGGCGGGGCTCGGGCATGGGCACCTCGGAGGCTCGGCTCGGAGCGCTGCACCCGGTGTGCCAGTCGCGCGGGTGCAGCGTGCTTGACGTAACGACGTGGCCAGGGCGTGATCCCGCCCATGTTGGCGATCCTTTCCCCGGCGAAGAAGCTCGATCTCGATCCGTTGCGCAAGGCCCACCAGAAGCTCGCGACGACGCAGCCGGCGCTGCTCGCCGACGCGATCACCCTGCACGGCGTGGTCAAGAAGCTCTCGGTGAAGAAGCTCGGCGAGCTGATGGATCTCTCCGAGGCGCTGGCGACGCTCAACCACGAGCGCTTCCAGAGCTGGGACGCGCGGCACGCGCTCGGGCACAACGACGCCAAGCCGGCGATCCTCATGTTCGCCGGCGACGTCTACAGCGGGCTCGACGCGCTCTCGCTCGACGCGCGCACGCTGAGCTGGGCGCAGGATCACCTCGTGATCCTCTCCGGGCTCTATGGCGTCTTGCGCCCGCTCGATCTGATCCAGCCCTATCGCCTGGAGATGGGCAGCAAGCTCGCGACGCGGCGCGGCAAGGACCTCTACGCCTTCTGGGGCGACCGGCTGGCGAGGCACATCGCCGAGCGCCTCGCCGCGCACCGCGAGCGCGTGGTCGTCGATCTCGCCTCCAACGAGTACATGAAGGCGGTGCGGCGCGAGCACCTCGCCGCGCCGGTCATCGACGTGACCTTCAAGGAGCTCAAGGACGACAAGGCCGTCGCGCTCATGCTCTTCGCCAAGCGCGCGCGCGGCATGATGGCGCGCTTCATCGTCGAGGCGCGGGTCGATCGCGCCGAGGGTCTCAAGGACTTCCAGGGCGGCGACTATCGCTTCGATGCGGCGCGCTCGTCCGAGCGCGAGTGGGTCTTCACGCGCCCCTACCGCACCGCCGCGATGTCCGACGACTGAACGGATGACGGTCGTCGCGCGCTGGCGCCGTGCGGGCGGGCACAAGGCCCGCCCCTACAGCGGACGTAGGGGCAGCCCTCGTGGCCGCCCGGAATCTGGCGCCGTGCGGGCGGGCACAAGGCCCGCCCCCGGCCGCAGACGTAGCGGCTCTAGAAAGAGTGGGTGAGTTGGGGATGCCTCATAACCACTGACGTGGTGGTCCTTTCGGACCGTTGAAGGAGGTCATCCCCAATGTCTAAGTCAAAGTATCGTTCGGTTCCCGTC
>WYBB01000172.1 GCA_011526585.1 Deltaproteobacteria bacterium | reverse complement strand
GGCGCCAGCGACGAGGCGCCCGTCCTCGAGGATGAGGGCGTGGCCCGGGTCGAGGGCGAGGCAGGTGGCGGGCGCCATGCGGCGCGCGAAGCGGCCGATGCCGTCGGCGTCGTCGAGGCGCACGCGCCGGGACGGGTCGGGCAGGAGCACGACGCCGGGCGCGAGGGAGAAGCCGGCATCCAGCACCTGGGCGACGTCCTTGCCATAGGGCGGGTAGTCGTGAAAGCAGACGATGCGGTCGGTGAGGACCATGGCGCCGGCGGACCAGGCGACGATCGGCAGGTGGTGCGCGAGGTCGATCACGTCGAAGAGGCGCAGGCGGTTGAGGAGCGAGCCGACGTGGCCGCCGGCGATGACGAGGGCGCCGGCGGGCTCGAGGATCTGGCGGAGCTCGTCGCGGTGGCGGCGGACCGAGTCGCGCAGGCCGAGGCGCCACTCGGCGTCGAAGGCGGCGTGCACGCGGCGGCAGCGCTCGAGGTGGTCCTTGTCGAGCTGGCGGAAGAGATCGACCGAGACGCTCCACTCCTCGTCGATGACCGTGGGGTCGACGTGGCGCACGGCGATGGCGCGCGAGACGTCGTCGGCCGACTCGAGGCGCATGCGGTAGAAGACCTGCATGTGGCGCAGGCGCTCCTGGCGAGCCTTGTAGGCGGCGCTGAGCGCGCGGTCGGCCTCGGTTCCGGGCTCGGCGACGACGCCGCCATCGGCGAAGAGCGCCTCGGAGCGGGCGTGCAGGCGCAGGTTGACGGCGGGCAGGCCGAGCTCGGCGACGAGCGCGGCGTCCTCGAGCTCGCGCTCCTGCCAGCCGGCGGTGACGAGCGCGACCGGGCGGGTGACGCCGAGCTCGGCGAGCATGCGCGCGGCATGCCGGGCCGAGGGGTTCTGGGGACCGAGGAGCGCGACCGTGGTCAAGGGGTGCCAGCCTTCAACGCGCGACAACCTTCACCGTCTGGCCGACGATGTCGAGCATGCGCCGGAGCTCGTCGTAACTCTCGTGCTTCATGCGCACCCAGGCGTTGGCCATGTAGCCGGCCTCGACGCCCTGGGTCGGCGAGCCCTCGGGCGGGAGATGGTAGTCGATGAGGTTCGCGGCGAAGTGGCGGCCGAGGATCTCGGCGCCCTGGTAGGCGACGATGCGGCCGTCCTGCGAGGGGCGCAGCGCGATCATGCCGGTGGCGAAGCGGCGCGAGGGGCGGGTGGAGGTGCGGGCGCCGCAGATCGCCAGCGCCCACTCGCGATAGAGGTCCATGTCGTTGCCGACGTTGTAGAGGTCCCAGGCGCGAACGCCGGGGGGGCGACAGGCGATCTCGGAGAACTTGAGGCCTTTGGGGCCGAAGAACCACTCCATGTGGGTGGCGGAGGACTCGATGCCGAGGAGCGTGATGACCTTGCGCCCGAGCGCCTTGACCTCGTCGTAGCCGGGTGCGGTGTCGACGCGGTTGGTGGCGCAGATCTGGGGCGAGATCCAGCGGGTGCGCATCGCCTCGAGCACGTTGGGGTAGTAGTGCGAGATGAACTCGTGCACGACCTGGCCGCCCTGCGTGAGCGTGTCGTAGAAGCCCTCGTGACCTTCGAGGAACTCCTCGATGGCGAGCGAGTGCTTGGAGCCGGCGGGATCGAGGCCGAGCGCGCGCATGGCCGGAGCGATCTCGGCGGGGCTATCGACGCGCGTCGCGCCCGAGGCGCCGGCGCCGTCGCGCGGCTTGAGGATGAGCGGGAAGCCGACCTGCTCGGCGAAGGCGAGGGCCTCGGCGAGCGAGCTGACCGAGGCGGACTGGGCGCAGGGCACGCCGCCCTCGCGCAGGACTTCCTTCATCGCGGGCTTGTCGCGGCAGAGGAAGGCGGTGCGCACGGAGGTCCCGGGGATCCCGGTCGCCTCGCGCACGCGGGCGGCGGTCATGATGTGCGCCTCGACGGTGGCCTCGAGGCGATCGACCCAGGCGTGTGACTGGATGAAGCGGGTGGCGCGCAGGACCTGGTCGTGGTCGGTGACGTTGGTGACCTCTTCGTAGTGGCGGAGCCAGCGCTTGAGCTCGTCGTCGAGCGAGTGCTTGGAGCCCTCGCCGATGGCGGTGACGGTGGCGCCGACCTCGACCAGGGCGCGCACGAAGTGCTTCTGGTTGGCGGGGAAGCGGGGCTCGATCAGGATGACGTGCATCGATCAGTTCTCGAGGCGTTGGTAGACGAGCTCGTAGAGCTTCACCTGGCGCTCCCAGGAGAAGTCCTTGGCCATGCCGTTGAGCATGAGGCGGCGCCAGGCGATGGGATCGCGATAGGTCGCGAGCGCGGTCTCGAGCGCCCAGCGCAGCCCGATCTGATCGTGGTGCTCGAAGACGAAGCCATCTCCTCTGGATGAGATCGGGTTCCAGGGCGTGACCGAGTCGGCGAGGCCGCCGGTGCGGTGCACGACCGGCACGGTGCCGTAGCGCAGCGAGTACATCTGGTTGAGGCCGCAGGGCTCGTAGCGCGACGGCATCAAGAAGATGTCGGCGCCGGCCTCGATGAGGTGCGCGAGCGGGTTGGAGAAGCCCTGGTAGAAGCAGACCTGGGAGGGGAAGGCGCGCTGGAAGGACGAAAACATCTGCTCGAGGTGGGGCTCGCCGCTGCCGAGCACGGTGAGCTGGAAGCCGTGGCGGCGGAGGAGATCGGGCATGAGGCCGGCGAGCAGGTCGAAGCCTTTTTGCGAGGCCATGCGCGAGACGATGCCGACGACCGGCACGTTCGGGTAGTAGGGCAGGCCGAGGGCCTGCAGGAGGGCCTGCTTGTTCTCCTCCTTGCCGGAGAGATCGTCGGCGGCGTAGCGGTGCGGGATGTGGGTGTCCTTCTCGGGAGACCACTCGTCGTAGTCGACGCCGTTCAAGATCCCGACGACGGTCGAGCGGCGCGCGCGCAGGAACGGGTCGAGGCCGGCGCCGAGGGTCTCGCGTTGGATCTCCTTGGCGTAGGTCGGGCTTACGGTGGTGACGCCGCCGGCGTAGAGGATCCCGTGCAGGAGGTAGTTGATGCGTCCGCCGTCGGGGTGGGTGAGCTGGTCGTGGTGGAAGAGGTGGCGGTCGGCGGCGAGGTTGGTGTCGGAGAGCGTCGAGGCAGGGAAGACGCCCTGGTACATGTTGTTGTGGATCGTCAGGACGGTCTTGGTGGCGGAAAAGAGGCGGTCCCAGGCGAAGGCGGTCTTGAGCGTGAGCGGCAGGAGGCCGGTCTGCCAGTCGTGGCAGTGCAGCACGTCGGGGGAGAACTGCAGGCGCTGCAAGGTCATGAGCGCGGCCCAGCCGAGCGCGAGGAAGCGGCGGTGCTCGTCGGGGTCGGCGGTGTAGAGCGCGCCGCGCGCGTAGAGCTCGGGGCTGTGCACGAAGTACATGCCCGGGTCGGCGTCGCTCGTGGCGATGCGCACGTGGTAGCGATGGGAGCCGAGGGTGACGACGAAGGGATCGCCGAGCGGGCTGATGGGGTGTCTGGCGGTGTCGATACTCGCGTAGAGCGGCATGAAGACGCGCACGTCGTGGCCGAGCTTGCGCAGGTAGCGGGGCAGCGCGCCGACGACGTCGCCGAGGCCGCCGGTCTTGGCGTAGGGGGCGACCTCGGAAGAGACGAAGACGATGTTCACCGGGGCATGGTGCCATAACGCCGCCGGACCGCAACGAACCCGCTCGAACGAAAGCAGCTCTGCGGGGCCTCGGCCTATCCGCCCTTCCCGGCCTCGGCCTATCCGCCCTGCTCGGCCTCGGCCTTCTTTTCCGCCTCGGCCTTCTGCTTGGCTTGCAGGTCCAGGCGCTTCTGCAACACGCTCATCGCGCGCACGAAGATCTGCTGCTTGACCTCGCCGATCGATCCCTGCGCGCCCATGCCGGCGGTCGCCTTGCCCCACATCGTCGCCGACTTGTCCATCGAGCCGCCGTCCTTGCCGCGC
>WYBB01000171.1 GCA_011526585.1 Deltaproteobacteria bacterium | reverse complement strand
CGACTTGCATGTGTTAGGCACGCCGCCAGCGTTCGTTCTGAGCCAGGATCAAACTCTCCAGTTAAACTGAACAATTTGTCCTCGATACATCGACCGGCTAAGGACCGATGCACCGGCATTCTTCTCTTTCTTTGCCTCGAGCCCACCCAAGGGTGGTCTCGCGACAGGGACCATCTCGGCGTTCTGCTATCCAGTTGTCAGAGAGTGACGCGCCGCGCCGGCTGACCGGCGAAGCGGGGCGCACCTTCGTTCAACCGCCGCTCGGAGTCAACGCGTTTTGTTCGGGCTCGTGACGTTTCCATCCAACCAATTGATATTGTTATGCTTTATTTCACCGGCGGACACCTCGGCGTTGACGGACGGGACTCTGCGAGGCACTGACAAAGGGTCCCGCGAGGCGCGGACGCAAGGAGAGCAACGATGCGCATGATTCTGTTCGGACCGCCGGGGGCGGGCAAGGGGACGCAGGCCGCGCGCCTGCTCGAGCGCTTCCAGGTCGCGCACCTGTCGACCGGGGACATGCTGCGCGCGGCGGTCAAGGCCGGATCGGAGCTCGGCCAGGCCGCCGAGGGCTACATGAAGCGCGGCGAGCTGGTGCCCGATCAGCTCGTCTGCGATCTGGTCGTCGAGCGGCTCGGACAGCCGGACTGCGAGAAGGGCTTCATGCTCGATGGCTTCCCGCGCACGGTGCCGCAGGCCGAGGCGCTCGATCAGACGCTCGTGCGCGCCGGGATCGCGCTCGAGCTGGTGCTGGTCCTCGAGGTCCCCGACGCGCTGATCGTCGAGCGGATCACCGGCCGCCGGAGCGACCCGCAGACCGGCGCGATCTACCACCTGAAGTTCAATCCGCCGCCGGCCGAGGTCGCCGATCGGGTGGTGCAGCGCGCCGACGACACCGAGGAGGCGTGCCGCACGCGGCTGGCGAAGTACCACGCCGAGACGACACCGGTGTTGCCGTTCTACGACGCCAAGGGGATCGTCAAGCGCGTCGATGGCGTCGGCACGCCCGATGAGGTCACGGCGCGGGTGATCGCGGCGATCGCATGAGAGACGGCGGCGGGCCGAGTGAGCTCGGCCGCTACCGAGGAAGAGCCGCCAGCTCCTCGTAGAGGAAGACGTTGGCGGCGATCGCCTTGCGAAAGGCCCCGAGGTGCAGGGACTCGTCGGGGCCGTGCGCGCCGGTCTCGGGGTCCATCACGCCGTTGAGGATCAGCGGCAGGTCGCCGTAGCGGCGGCCGAAGAGCGCGACGAAGGGGATCGAGCCGCCGACGCCTATCTGGAGGAGCGGCCGGCCCCAGGCCTTGGTGTAGGCGCGATCGGCGGCCTCGAAGGCCGGGCCGCGCGGGGTGTAGAGCCAGCTCGAGGCGCTGCCGGGGCGCGCCTTCAGCGTGACCCTGGCGTGGCCGGGCACGTCGGCGAGCAGCGTCTCTTCGAGGAAGGCCTGCATCTGGGCGTGCGTCTGCCCGGGCGCGAGGCGGATCGACAGCGTCATCGAGGCCTTGGCGCGGAGCGCGTTCTTCTGGCGATCGGGGGTCGGGAGCGTCGTCGACAGGATCGTCACCGCGGGCTGGCGCCAGAGCCACTCGGCGGGCGGGCGGCCGCGCGCGGGCAGGGGCTCGACCCCGTCGAGCAGGCGGGCGCCCTTGCGGATCACCTCGGGGGTGAGCGGCACGTCGTACGCGGCCTGGCGCCAGTCCTCGGGCACCTCCTGGCGCAGGTGGCCGAAGCGCGTGTCGTCATCGAGCAGGCGGTTGACGAGCTTGACGAGGGTCGTCGAGACGTCGGGCACGACGTTGCCCCAGAGGCCGGAGTGCGCGTCGGCGGCGATCGCCTCGACGGTGAGCTCGAACTCGGCGAGGCCGCGGAGCGAGACGGTCAGGCCGGGGATCTCGGTCGAGGGGTTCTCGCAGTCGGTGAGCACCATCACGTCGGCGGCGAAGGCCTCGGGGAAGGCGTCCATGTAGCGCTCGAGGTTGGGGGAGCCGATCTCCTCCTCGCCCTCGATGATGAGCTTGACGTTGAGCGGGAGCTCGCCGGCGACCTCGAGCCAGGACTCGAGCGCGGCGAGGTGCGAGACCCAGCCGCCCATGTCGTCGGCGGCGCCGCGGGCGTAGAGGCGGTCGCCCTTGATCGTGGCGACGTGCGGCTCGGTCGACCACGGCTCGCCCTTGACGGGCTGCAGGTCGAGGTGGCCGTAGATGAGGAGCGTCGGGCGGTCGGGGCCGGCGTTCAGGCGCTCGGCGGCGACCGTCGGCAGCGCGTCGGGCAGCTGCAGCACGCGGGCGTTGGAAAAGCCGAGCGCGCCCAGATCGGCGGCGATCTTGTCGGCGAGGCGGGCGACGTCGGCGGCGTGCGCCGGGTCGGAGGAGATCGCCGGGATCGTCAGGTAGTCGGCGAGGCGGGCGACGGTGGCGTCGAAGCGGGCGTCGGCGTGGGCGGCGACGGCCGCGGAGTCGGGTCGTGACATGGGGACCTCGCGCAGGTCAGGAGATGGCGGCCTTGTGCACGTAGACGAGGCCGACGAGGAGCAGCACGGCGAGCAGCGCGCGCTTGAAGGTGAGCTGGTCGATGCGCCGGTAGAGGATGTGGCCGAGCACGACGCCGAGCACGATCGCCGGGGCCATGATCGCGTTCTTGACGAGCACGTCGCCGGTGAGCATGCCGGTCCAGGCGAAGCCGACGAGCTGGATCACCGAGGTCAGCAGGAAGACGACCTGCAGCGTCGACTTGGTCGCGTCCTTGTCCCAGTTGCGCAGCGTCGTGTAGACGACCGCGGGCGGGCCGCCGGTGTTGAAGGCGCCGAGCACGCCCGAGGCGGCGCCCGCGAGCCAGGCCCAGCCGACGGGGATGTGGCGCTCGCGCGCCTCGATGGTGGCGAAGAGGGCCCAGGCCGAGTAGGCGATGAGCGTCACGCCGAGCACGAGCTTGATCGTGATCGGGTTGGCGACCTGCAGCGCGAGCACGCCGAGCGGCACGCCGAGCGCGGTGCCGATGAGGAGCGGCAAGGCGCGGCCCCAGCGCACGTGCTGGCGGAGCTGCCAGGCGATGAGCGCGGCGACGCCGAGGCAGTAGATCGCGACGAAGGGCACGGCGAAGCGCTCGGAGATGAAGAGCGGCAAGAGCGCCATCGTGACGAGGCCGAAGCCGAAGCCGACCACGCCCTGGGTGAAGGCGGCGACGAAGACGACGAAGAAGATCAGGATGTCGGTCACGTGGAGAGAGCCTCGGTTCCGGCGGGCCGCGGAGACTTTCCACGACGGGGGGCAAAGCGCAAGGTAGAGGCGTGAACGCTGAGTTCGCGGCTGCAACGCGCGGGGCCGGCGTCGCTGCGCTTGGTCGGTCGTGCGGCGACCGTGAGGTCGCCTCCTCCCTCCCGGCGCTTGCTCCTTGGCCGCGCGCGTTTCGCTCGCGAACTCGATT
>WYBB01000170.1 GCA_011526585.1 Deltaproteobacteria bacterium | reverse complement strand
TCGACGAGCCGGTCGTGGTCGATCTCGACCGCGAGCTCGATCGGCTCACGCGCGAGGACGCGCGCAACGGCGGGGGCGGGCCCGGGTCCGACGCAATGCCGCCGCCGGTGCCGGTCGACCTCGACGCTGTGCCGCCCTTGCCTGGCGAGGTCGCGAGCGGAGGCGGCGCGGGGCGCGAGGAGTCCGGGCTCCGGCCGCGGCTGCGCAAGCGCAGCGTGACGGGGATCTTCACGGCGCTCTTCTCGCGCAGCAGCAAGGTCGATGACCTGGCCGTCGATCACAGCCACGCCGAGGCGACGCCGGCGATCGCCGAGGCGACGCTGATCCACGACTCGCGGCGGCCCAAGGTGCTGCTCTCGTGGCAGGCGCAGAGCGTGGTCGCGCGCGTCGAGTCGCTCGGTCGTCAGGGCGCCACGCTCTGGACGAACGACCTCGCGCCCGAGCGCGGTCAGGAGGTGATGCTCAAGCCGGTCGGCTCGGCGGCGGGCTTCGACCTGGCGATCCTGGCGCGCATCATGACGCGCGAGGACCGCGCCAAGAGCGGCGTGTCCTGGCTCTCCCTGAGCTTCGTGCGCGTCGACGAGCGCGGTAGGAGCGGGCGCTTCCAGGAGTACCTGCGCTACGTCAACGGGCCCGGCGCCGACGAACGCTGAGGGGCGCGTCGCGCGATCGCGCGGAGATCCTCATGGCGGCCTCGCGAAGAGCTGGCGGCAGACGGCGTCGATGCGCGCGCGGCGCCCGAGCGAGAACGGGCGGCACGGCACGGCGTCGGGATAGAGGGCGCAGAAGGCGTCGTAGGCGGCGCGGCAGCGGGGGTCGAGGCCGGGCAGGGAGAAGGCGTCGATCTCGGCGCGGTCGCCCGAGGCGATGGCGGTTGCGAGGCTCCAGAGGCCGAGGTTCGAGCGGATGGCCAGGTGATCGGGGCCGACGTCGAGCGTGACGCCGAAGGCGAAGTCGGGGTGCAGGCGGTCGGCGAGGAGCTCGAGGAGCGGGGCGCCGCTCCTGGCGAGGAGGTCGCGCACGCCGATGAAGACGACGGCCGACTCGCCCGGCAGGTCGCGCATGGCGTTGGCGAAGCGCGGTGTCATCGCGAGCGTGCGCTGGGTGGCGGCGAAGCGCTCGAGGGTCGCGAGCGAGGGCGCGAGCTCGATGAGGCCGTTGCGTACGCGCCAGGCGAGGCGCTGGCTGTCGGCGAGCGCGTCGGGGCGGACGGTGTCGGTGCCGGCGGCGTGCGCGAGCACGAGGTGGAGGAGCGCGCCGCCGTGCAGGACCTCGCCGTGGGAAAAGCCGTCGCCGAGGCGCTCGGGCAGCGCGGCGGTGAGGTGATCGGCGAGCTCGGTGAGCGCCGGGGTGCGCACGAGCAGGAGCGGCTCGGGCGCCTGGCCGGGGCGGCCCGCGGGCAGGGCGACCAGCGCGATCTCGAAGGCCGCGGCCGACGGCGGCCGCGTCGGGTCGTCGGTGGATGGGGCGCGCACGGGGAGGCTGGCGGCCGCGGCGACGAGCTGGGTGAATACCGGGTCGAGCGCGAGATCGGGCGCGAGGTCGCGCTGAACGCGCAGCGCGAGGCTCTGCAGGACGGCGACGAGCGAAGGCAGGTCGTCGCCGGTGGCGGCGGCGACGAGGAGGGCGTCGGCGGGGGCGATGGCGGCGAGCTCGTGCGAGGCGCGGCGCAGGCCGCGGGCGAGCGTGCGCGTGAGGTCGGCGTCGGTGATCTCGGCGCGCACCTCGAGGAGGTCGGCGACGGGGGTCACGCGCGACGCGAAGGTGAGCAGGTCGAGGTACTCGAAGAGGCCGCCCGGCCGGGGCTCGGGGTGGTCGCGCGAGAGCACGCGCCAGGCGGAGTGCGCGTCGATGGCGAGCTCGAGATCGCCGGCCCCGTCGCCGGGGGACAGGACGAAGCCGGGGCGGCGGGAGAGGTTGTCGCGGCGGCCGGCGACGCGGGTCTCGAGGAGGTCTTCGAGGCCGGTGGGCGAGCCCCACGACAGGATGATCCACGGGTCCATGTCGACGACGCGCGGCGGCTCGACGTCGGTGCCGGTGAAGGTGTGCCAGGCGCGCCGGCGGATCTTGTCGACGCGGAAGCCGACGCGGCGATCGACGGTCTCGAGGAGCGGCGCGAGGCGGGCCAGGGCGCGCTTCTTCTGGGTGGTGTCGCCGAGCTCGACGAAGACGAGCAGCGTGTCGCCGTCGGCGGTCGGCACCAGCGCGAGCTCGAGGCTGTCCATGGTGCGCACGAGCTCGCGCAGCGCCTCGACCGGCAGGCCCCCGATCTCACCGGCGCGCTCGCTGGCGAGGTAGCCGTCGCGCAGGACCTCGGCGGAGAGCGTCGCGGGGTCGCGCCACACCGGCAGGGCGAGGCTCCTGGTCATCGCGCTCCACGGGGCGGGCGAGGCGGCGTAGGCGCGGGTGGAGGCGGGCAAAAGGCGCGTGAGATCGTCGGCCGCGCTGGACCAGAGCGCGAGGTAGACGAAGCCGAGGGCGGCCATGAGCGCGACGATGCCGAGCGCCATCGCGGTCAGGAGGCGGCGGCCGGCGACCCGGTCGGAGCGGTCGATCCGGTCGGGGCGGTCGGGGCGGAGGTCGGTGCGTTGCACGGTCGCAGGGTAGCACGGCGGGGGCGCTCACGCAGGGGGAGGCCATGGGGCGTCGTGCAGGGTCGCGAGGGACGGCGCGGCGGCGACGGCGTCGATCCAGTCGGCGGGGGTGGCGGTGTGCACAGAAGCGGGGAAGAGGCCGACGGCGACGCCGAGGGCGGCGACAAGCCGCGAGGGCGAGCCGGAGGACAAGGAGGCGAGCGGGGTGGCGGCGTCGCGCTTGGAGAGCTTGTGGCCGGCGTGGTCGAGGAGGAGCGGGTGGTGGAGGTGGCGCACGGCGGCGGGCGCGGTGGCGAGGTCGTTGACGGGGTCGGTGGCGGAGTCGGTGGCGGGGTGGGTGAGGTGCGGGGCGGCGAGGGTGAGCGCGCGGCGCAGGAGGATCTGGCGCGCGGTGGAGCCGAGGAGATCGACGCCGCGCACGACGTCGCTGATGTGCATGGCGAGGTCGTCGGCGACGACGGCGAGCTGGTAGGTCGGCTGGCCGGGGCGACCGAGGAGCACGTCGCCCGGGGAGGCGGCGACGTCGTCGCGTTGCGGGCCCAGGCGTGTGTCGTGCCAGGTGACGACCGGGGCGACGTGTGGGGCGAGGGCGGCGAGGTCGAGGCGATAGCCGCCTCGGTCGGGCAACAGAACGCGCGCGCGGCCGCGGCAGGTGCCGGGGTAGGGCGGCTCGGCGGGGGCGGGAGGTGCGCCGTGGGGGTGGGCGACGTGGGGCGCGGACTGGGCGGCGCGCAGATCGGCGCGGCTGCATGCGCAGACGTAGGCGAGGCCGGCGTCGTAGAGCGCGCGCATGAGAGTGTCGTAGCGCTCGAGGCGCTCGGACTGGCGGTAGGGGGCGTGGGGGCCACCGACGTCCGGCCCTTCGTCCCAGTCGAGGCCGAGCCAGGCGAGGTCGCGGTAGAAGGAGCGTTCGTAGGCGGCGCGGCAGCGCTGGGTGTCGATGTCCTCGATGCGCAGGACGAAGGTGGCGCGGTGCGCGCGCGCCAGCGCCCAGTCGAAGAGGGCGGCCAGGGCGTTGCCGACGTGGAGCTCGCGCGAAGGGGTCGGGGCGAAGCGATAGCGGCGCGGCGTCATGGCAGGAGGCGATCGATCTCGATGAAGTGCACGCCGGGCACGGGCAGGGTGCGGCGGAGGTGGAGGTCGCCGCGCGTGAGGGGGACGAAGGCGAGGTCGCTGAAGAAGAAGCTGCGCACGCCGCGGTTGGACTGGTCGAGCTCGGCCAGGCGGAAGGGGACGTGCGTGAAGGTCGCGAGCGTGAGCTCGGGGATCACGAGGTCGTAGGTCACGGCGGAGACGCCGCTGGCGCTGGCCGGATAGGCGATGAGGATCGAGAGCTTGCCGGCGTCGAGCGAGGCCTGCACGGTGAGGCCCTCGCCGGCGTCGGTGGTGGCGGAGACGCGGGTCTCCCCGGCGAGCTGGCGCATCGGCACGCGCGCCACGAAGGCGGGGGTCGCCTCGCCGTCGCGGTCGAAGTAGGGGGAGGGGATGAATGGCGATTCATCGCCGGGCGGGGCGCGCGGCGACCAGGGGCCGCGGCCGGCGACGAGCCAGCGCACCGGGAGGTCCTGGAGCGCGATGCGCACCGCCATCTCATGGGCGCCGAGGTGCGCGAGGCCCAGCGGCGAGTCGGGCGCGAAGGCGAGCTCGAGCTCGGGCGGCGCGAGGCCGACGACGGCGATCGCGGCCGTCAGCCCGAGGTCGCTGAGGTGCGCGGCGAGGGCGGCGACGAGCGACTGGACCTGGCGGGGATCGCCGTGCGCGCGCACGGCGACGAGGTCGAGCGGCACCTGGTCGCCGGCGATGAAGGCGAGGAAGCGGCCGGGTTGGCCGGAGGTGAGATCGGAGGGCGAGGAGAGCGTGAGCTCGGGCGAGGTGATCGGCACGTCCGGCGCGACCGCGCGCACGCGCCGGGCCGCGGCGGCGAAGAGGGTGAAGGACGCCGCCTCGTCGGGGCCTGGGGCGGCGCGGAAGAGCTGCACGGCGGCGATCGGATAGGTGCTTGCGCCGAGCTCGAAGCTCGGGTCGCCGATGGCGTGGCGCACGACGCTGGCCGCGGCCTCCGCCCAGGTGTCCGGGCGCGCGAGCGCGTCGTCGAGCGGGTCGGGATCGCCCGGGGCCGCGCTGCAGCCGAGCGCCGGGGCGGACATGTCCAGGGCGAGGAGCGCGCCCTCGCCGCGCACGTCGGCGACGCTGGCGAGGTGGCGGTCGAGCTCGGCGAAGTCGAAGCTGCCGGCGATGGCGGCGCCGCCACGGTAGATGCCGTCGAGCGCGAGCGCGCACGACTCGGGGCCGATCCGCACGAGGTCGACGTGGGCCCCGTCGGGCTCGTCGCTGCCGTTGGGGCGATCCCAGTAGGCGGTGGTCAGGTCCGGCAGGTCGGGGTGGCGCGAGAGCGGCGCGCCGTCGATCCCCGAGAGCGGTCTCACCCGCCCGGCTTCGCCTTCGACGCGCGCGTAGAGGTCGATCTCGATGCGCCGGTGGCGCAGGGTGTTCCAGGCCTCCGGCAGGGTGACCGCGTCATCGGCGCAAGCCGGCAGCGCCACTGCCAGCGCCATGGCCGAGGATACGAGGCGGCTCACGGCCCGGCGCGCACGACCAGCGGCGGCATAGGCCGCGGGGTCGGCGCCTCCTGCGCGTCGGCCCACCACATGTACTTGATCGGGTGGTAGTCCTCGAGGTGCACCTCGAGCCCCTGCAGGACCGGCGCCTTGAAGTAGCCGCGCGTGTACCAGTAGAGCGGCATCACCGGGCGCCCGCGCATGAGCTCCTCCTCGGCGGCGGCGGTGGCGGCGAGCCCGGCCTCGACCGAGGCCGATCCGCAGCGCGCCTCCTCGAAGAGGCGATCGAAGGTCTCGCTCTTCCATGCCATGTCGTTGCGCGGGCTCGTCGCCTGGAAGTTCTCGAGGAACGAGAGCGGCACCTCGGTCGCGCACGCCCCGAGCCGCGCCATCTGGAACTCGCCCGCGCGCGTCTTCTGGAGGAGGCTCTTCCACTCCATGTTGACGACCTCGATCGTCACGCCGAGGTTCTCCTCGAGCTGGCGCCCGACGAACTCGGCGACCAGGCGGTGGGTCTCCATCGTGTTGAAGATGAGCCGCACCGGCGGCAGGCCGCGACCGCCCGGGAAGCCGGCCTCGGCCAGGAGCTCGCGCGCGCGCTGTGGGTCGTAGCCGTCGCCTTCGGGGCCGGGGTAGCGTTGGGTCTCGTCGAACGAGCGCGGCACGAGCCGGTCGGCGGGAAGCTGCATGCCCTGCGTCACGTGCGTGACCAGGCGCTGCTTGTCGACGGCGATGTCGAAGGCGCGCCTGACGAGCGGGTCGGTGAAGGGCGGCTGGTCGACGCGGAACATGTAGTAGTAGACGCAGAGCCAGGGGTCGATGACCATGTCGGGCCGCTTGGCCTTGACGTTTGCGGCGATGCTGCCGGGCGAGAGGTTGCCGCGCGACCAGTGCACCTGGCCGGAGTCGTAGAGCGACTGCGAGGTCTGCTCGGTCTCGGCGTGGTAGCCGATCACCCTGGGGATGCGCACGTTGTCGCGATCCCAGTAGGTCTCGGAGCGGACCAGAACGAGGCGGTCGCGCTCGTGCAGCTCGCTCAGGTGGTAGGGGCCGTTGGTGACGATGTTCTCGGGCCGCACCCACAGGCGGCCGTGCGCCTCGATCGCCTCGCGCGGCACGGGCAGATAGGCGCCGCTGGCGAGGTAGGCCGGCCAGAACGGAAAGGCGCAGGTCAGCGTGACCTCGAGGGTGTGCGGGCCGAGCGCCTTGACCCCGACCGTCTCGGGATCCTTGACCTTTCCCTCGGCGAAGGCGGAGGCGCCCTCGATGTAGCGCAGCGCGTCGATGGCGTCCGAGGCGGTCGCCGGGTCGAGCGTGCGCCGCCACGAGTAGACGAAGTCGTCGGCGGTGACCGGGCGGCCGTTGGACCAGCGCGCGTCCTCGCGCAGCTCGAAGGTGTAGACGCGGCCGTCGGCGCTGACGCTCCAGGCCCGGGCGACGCCTGCCTCGTAGGGGCCACCCGAGCGGCGCGCCGGCACGATGAGCCCCTCGAAGAGGTTGAGCGCGACGAGGAAGCCCTCGGTCTCGCTGATGAGGCTCGGGTCGAGGAACTCGAAGCCGCCGAGGGTCACGCCGAGGGTGCCGTCCCTGGGCGAGGCGCGCTCGCAGATCGGATGCCCGCTGCACGGCCAGCTGCCGTCACCCCAGACGCGCTGGGCGAGGCGCTCCGCGGCGCGCTCCGGGGTGGTGTCGGCGGAGTCGGCGGGGGGCGCGGCGACGTCGAGCGGCCGCACCCAGACCTCGGGGGGCGGCTCGGCCACGAAGGGGGCCCGCTCGCCCCAACCGCTGTCCTTGCAGGCGCCGAGCGGCGAGAGGAGGAGCGCGAGTGCGGCGAGGCGTCGAGGGGCGGAAGCGCGCGAGGCGAGGTGTCGGGCGGGCCGTGCTTTCACGCGGCGGACGATAGCAGCGTGCGCGACGATGGGCGAGCCGCGATGACGGCGAGGGGGCGCCGGCAGGTCAGCGGGGCTCACGAAACGCCGGCTGGAAGGGGTCGAAGGACTCGGCCTCCTCGAGGGTCAGCTGCTCCGGCGCGAACTTGGCGATGTAGCGCAGCACGTGCGAGACCCGGCGCACCCACCACGGGTCGAGCCGGCCCTTCATGAACTGGTTGTAGCCGGCCTTGGGGTAGGGCTTGAGGCCCATGATGAAGGCGGCCTCGAGGGCGTCGAGGTCGCGCGGTCGCTTGCCGAAGTAGATGCGCGCGGCCTGCTTGAGGCCGTAGATGTCGGGGCCGTACTCGATGCAGTTGATGTAGATCTCGAGGATCTCGTCCTTGGTCAGCACGCGCTCCATCTGCCAGGCGATGATCGCCTCCTCGAGCTTGCGCGCGAGGTTCTTGTCGCGCGTGAGGTAGAGGTTCTTGACGAGCTGCTGGGTGATCGTGCTGCCGCCGTAGATGAAGCGGCCGTGCTCGAGATCGATCTTCAGCGCGCGTTCGACGAGGTCCCAACGCACGCCGCCGTGCTCGGTCCAACGCCGGTCCTCGGTGACCCAGGCGGCCGCCTTGACGATCTCGGGGATGCGGTCGCCCGGCACCCACTCCGGCGTGCCGCGGCCGACCTCGATGTGCGTCAGGAGGCCGCGCTTGGGCTCGCGCGGGATGTGCACGAACGGCCCGCGCAGCGCGTCGAGGTCGATGTCGGGTCCGAGCGAGAGCACGCGGCAGCGCTCCAGATCGCCCCGGACCTCGAGCTCGAGACCGCGCGGAGCGTCGAGGTCGAGGGCGAGGGACGCCTCGAACTCCATCTGCCCCTCGAGCGCGAGCGTGGGCAGGTTGGGGATGAGGCCGCGCGGGATCGAGCGCGCCACGGCGCCGCAGTCCTGGCGCGCCATCGCGACGCGGGCGACGAAGCTCGGGCGCTTCTTCTTCTTGCGCGTGAGGTCGAGCGAGGCCGACAGGCGCGCCTGGCCGACCTCGATCTCGGGCAGCGAGAGCAGGAGGCGGTGGGTCTTGCGGTCGATCGAGGCCTCGAAGCGGACCCTGGCCTCGAGGTCGCGGATCTCGCGATCGGCGATGCGCCAGAACGAAAAGGAAAAGCGCGCCAGGCGCACGGTGCCGGTGACGTGATGCGGCGCGTCGGGGGCGCGCGGGCGCTCGTAGCGGATCTGCAGATCGAGCTCGGCGTCCTCCTGCACCGAGAGGCCGCTGACGAAGCGCGCGAGCTGGTTGGCCAGCGAACGCCCGGAGAGGGTGCCTTCGAAGGCGTCGAGCGCGAGATCCTCGGTGACGGTGAAGCGCAGATCGGCGTAGCCGGCCTCGGCGCCGTTGCGCCAGACGGCCGCGCGCGCGCCGAGCGCGACGCCCTCGGGCACGGTCCGGGCGGAGAAGCCGGCGCGGTCGAGCTTGATGAGCGGGCGGCCGGTCTCGTCGATGACCTGCAGCGTGCCGTCGGTGACCTCGGGCCCGAGCGCGCCGAGGCGCGCGACGAGCGCCGCCAGGTCGGGCGCGACCGCGCTCGGGATGAGGCGCGCGAGCGCGGCTTCGCTGGCGCCGTCGTCGTCGGCGCCGAGCAGGGCCGCGAGCCAGTCCCGCCCCGGCGCGAGCGCCGGCACCACCGCCTCGGGCGGCGGGAGCTCCTCCTCGTTGCCGAGGAAGGGCGGCGGCTCGTCCTCGGGCTCGGCCGGCGCCTGGTCGGCGAGGTCGCCGGTGGCGGCCGCGGCGAGCGTCGACTCCGAGGGCACGACCAGCGTGAGCTGCGGAGTGGCGAGTTTGATGGCGCTGACGGCCGACAGCGGCGAGCCGGCCGCGAGGTGCTGCGCGAGGTCGCTGAGGCCGAGCGTGAGCGAAGCGACCCGCCCCGAGACGCGGCGCTCACCGCGGCGGGCGATCATCTCGACCGAGCGCAGCGTCACCTCGCTCGGCGCGGGGCCGGCCGGGGTCGGCGCGAATGTGATCGCGGCGCTGGCGATGCGCACCTGCTCGTCGGCGCCACTCTCGGCCGCGATCCCGGCGAGCTCGACGCGATCGAGCGCGGCGGGTGTGGGCACGAGCGCGCCGCCAGCGAGGAGGCGGGCCGACTCGACCTGCACGCGCCGCGCGCCGACGCGCGCGCCGAGGCCGCGCAGGATCCAGGGGCCGCCGGGTTCGTGATCAGCCGCGTTGAGCGCGACCCAGATCGGCCCGCGTGAGGTCTCGGCGCCGATCTGGATCCCGTCGGCCGCCTCGAAGGAGGCGCTGCCGCGCGCGAGGTCGAGCGCGGCGCTGAACGAGGTGCGGTGCCCGGCCGCCTCGAGCTCGCCGCGCGCGCTGACGCCGAAGCGGCGTTGCGCATCGCGTCGCAGGGTGGCCTCGAGCCCGCGCACCTGGAGCGGCGTGAGCTCGACGTTGCCGAGCGGTGTCGTGTGCGATGCTTCGACCACGACATCGAGCTCGGAGACCTCGACGGTCAGCGGGGCGCCCGGGCCGCGCGGCGACTGCGGGGCGTCGGCCTCGCCGCGTGTCAGGTCGACGAGTCCGTCGCGCCAGCGCAGGCGCGCGTTTCCGCCCGCGAGCGTGATGCGTCCGGGGCGACGCTCGCCGAGGGCGGCGCCGATCAGGGTCACGTCGGTGTCGACGCGCGCGAGCTCGGCGACGAGCGTGCCGTCGGGGGCGTGCACCTCGACGCCGACGAGCCCGATCCCGCCGAAGAGGGGCACGTCGACGTCGCGCACGTGCAGCGCGAGCCCGAGCGCGGCCGCGGCGCTCTCGGCGCGCGCCAGGATGGCGCCGCGGGCGAGGTGCACGGCGACGCTCGCGCCCAACGCGAGCGCGGCGAGGAGCGCGGCGAGCGCGAGCAGGGCGACGCGGAGGCGGCGAGGGCGCGAGGTGGGCAGGGGCAGGGCGGCGGTGACCAAGGGCATTTGTCGGGGTGTGGTCGGCTCGGTGATCCGGGTGTCCGGGCGGCGGCGCATGATACCCAACGGGTGAGCGCGCGCCTGCATTTTGTGTAAGCCGCGCGCTCCTGCTAACCTCCGCGATTCGTTGGGGGTGCAAGGAGCGGCGAGAGGCGATGCACGACGATTCTCCGATTCTGGTCCGAGCGCTACGAGCCCGCTCGCTGTCCCGCGCGCTGCTGGGGTCGAGCGTCGGCCTCGCGCTGGCCTGCGCGCTCTGCATGTGGGCGACGCCGGCGCGCGCGCAGTGTTCGATCGGCGACTACCTCGGCCCGTGCACGAGCGCGATCGGGTACGAAGGCTGCTGCCCGACCGACAGCAGCATCCAATGGTGTGAAGGCTCGCTGCTCTGCGGCATCGACTGCTCGGGCAACACCGGCACCGAGGACTGCTGCGCGCCGTCGGCCTTCCCGGGGTGCTCCAACCTCGCGGTCGAAGACTGTGTGTGCGCGATCGACTTCGTCTGCTGTGACATCTTCGGCGCCTGGGACGAGATCTGCGTCGAGATCGCCGCCGTCGATTGCGCGGCCTGTGACGCGGGTGGCGCGGCCAAGACCCACTGCGGCTGGCTCGAGGGCGAGGGCTTCTACGACTGCCGCGAGGTGCCTGCGGCGGAGCCGACCGGCACCTTCCCGCGGTCGTGCGGGGCGAGCTGCAGCCCGAGCTGCGGCGGCAAGCAGTGCGGGCCCGACGGGTGCGGTGGCAGCTGCGGGAGCTGCGGGATCAACGCGACCTGCGACGCGAGCGGGCGCTGCGTCGCGGCCTGCACGCCGAGCTGCGGCGGCAAGCAGTGCGGTCCGGACGGGTGCGGCGGCAGCTGCGGCCAGTGCACCTCGGTGCAGACCTGCGACGCCGCCGGCCTGTGTCGGGACACGAGCTGCCAGCCGCAATGCGGCGGGCGCGAGTGCGGCTCCGATGGGTGCGGGGGCAGCTGCGGGATCTGCGCGGGCGCCGAGACGTGCAACGCCGCGGGGCAGTGCGAGGGGCCGGCCTGTCAGCCGCAGTGCGGCGGCCGGGCTTGTGGTGACGACGGCTGCGGTGGGAGCTGTGGGGCGTGCCCCGTCGGCCAGAGCTGCCAGGCCGGCGCGTGCGTGGCGAGCTGCGCGCCGAGCTGTGACGGCCGGGACTGCGGCGACGACGGCTGCGGCGGCAGCTGTGGCACCTGTGGCGGCGACGAGCGCTGCGAGGACGGCGCATGCGTCTCGGCCTGCAGCTGCCAGGGGCGCGCCTGCGGCGACGACGGCTGCGGGCGGATCTGCGGCTACTGCATCGCCGGCACGGCGTGCAACGTGGAGACCCATCAGTGTGACCCGGTCGCCACGCCGACCCCGGAGGCGAGCGACGCGAGCCCGTCTCGGGACTGCCCGCCCGGCCAGGTCTGGAGCGCCTACGCGGGCGCGTGCGTGCTCGACGGCAACGTCGGCCAGCCCGGCGCGGGCGGCTCGTCCGACAGCGGCTGCGGCGGCGCGGGTGGCAACCTCGGGTCGCTCGTGCTCCTCGGCGCGCTCGGTTCGCTCGCGCTTAGGCGCTACAGGACGCTGAAGTCGTAGGCGGCGTGAGCCCAGGCGGTGATCGCGAAGCCGCGCCACAAGAAGAGGAGCGCGAAGACGATGCCGGCGACCAGGCGGTAGAGGAAGACGAAGCTGTCGAAGGGCTCGCCCGCGAGGTGGTGCGCGCCGGAGAAGAGCAGGCTCGACACGAGCACCGCCCCGATCACCGCGAGCTGGCTGGGGACGCCGATCGTCTTGGACAACAAGAGCGTGACCAGCGGGATCGCCAGGGCGCGGAAGACGAGCTCCTCGTGGAGCCCCGCGCCCGCCGAGATCACCGCGCGATCGACGAGCGGGCCGGACACGAGCACCGCCAGGAGGTGCGCCTCGTCCATGACGAAGAGCACGATCGCCCCGAGCCCGAGGCCCCAGGCGCACGCCTCGCCGATCGCCGGCCAGGTCCAACGGAGGTGTTGGATGAAGGGGCGCTCGGCGCGAAAGAGCGCGAAGAAGACGAGCCCGACCGCGACCGCGAGCTGGAACGCGACGTAGCTGACGGTCGGCACCGCCGACACGAGGTGGGTCGAGACGAAGTCCACGCCGGAGCGCGCGCGTTCCGAGGCGGTCAGGAGCCCGAGGCCGTAGAGGAGGACGAGCGGTACCACCGCGAGCGCGGTCGTCGCCAGCTCGCGCGTGCGCGCGAGGTAGGCCTCGAACCAGTCGGCGAGTCGGGTCGTCACCGCGCGATCGTCGTCCGCCTGGGCGCGCGCGCAAGTTTTCCACCTGGTGGCCTGCGCCGGAAAGGTCGCTTCGGTTCTCCGGTGGTGCTTGCCCGGTGCGCCCTGACGTGCATAGGTTCGCGGCTCGTTCGAGGAGTGGATCGTGAGCGGACAGACGAGCGGTGAGGGCAGTGTGGTGAGCGCGGGGCGCATCGTCGCGAAGCTGACGGCGATGGCCGAGGACGCGCTGTTTCGCGCGTTCGGCGAGGCCGCGCGCGGTGCTTCGCCCGACGTCAGGCCGACGACCGACGCGCGCCATGGCGACTATCAGGTCAACGGCGTCCTGCCGCTGGCCAAGCTCATGAAGGACAACCCGCGCAAGCTGGCCGAGCGCTTCGTCGCCGCCTTCGACACCCAGGGCCTGTGTCTCGCGCCCGAGATCGCCGGACCGGGCTTCGTCAACCTGCGCATCGACCCGGCCTGGCTCGCGGCGGAGCTCGGGCGCGCGGCGCTCGATGCGCGCCTGCACGTCGCGCCGGTGGCGCACCCCCAGAAGGTGGTCGTCGACTTCTCGGGGCCCAACGTCGCCAAGCGCATGCACGTCGGGCACCTGCGCTCGACCGGGATCGGCGACGCGATCGTGCGCACGCTGAAGTTCCTCGGCCACAAGGTCATCGGCGACAACCACGTCGGCGACTGGGGCACGCAGTTCGGGATCCTGCTCTGGGCGTGGCAGGCCGAGCGCGACGAGGCCGCGCTGGCGGCCGATCCGGTCGGCGAGCTCGAGCGGCTGTACAAGGTCGGATCCGCCGCGATGAAGGCCGATCCGGCGGTGGCCGATCAATGCCGGGCCGAGCTCGCGGCGCTGCAGGCGGGCGACCCCGAGCGCAAGGCGCTCTGGGATCGCTTCGTCGCGATCTCGCGCGCCGAGGCCGAGCGCGTCTACGCGCACCTCGAGGTCGAGTTCGATGCCTGGCTCGGCGAGAGCTTCTACAACGCGCGCCTGCCCGGGCTCGTGCAGGAGCTCGTCGACAAGGGGATCGCCGTCGAGGACGCGGGCGCGGTCTGCGTCTTCCTCGACGAGCCCGGACTCCCCAAGACCCCGTACATCATAAGGAAATCGGACGGCGCCTTCCTCTACGCGACGACCGATCTCGCCACCGTCGAGCACCGCATCGAGACCCTCGGCGCCGAGCGCATCATCTACGTCGTCGACACGCGCCAGTCGGATCACTTCCGCCAGCTCTTCGCGACGTGTCGCAAGATCGGCTGGCATGCGGACTTCGTGCACGTCGGCTTCGGCATGATGCTCGGCAAGGACGGCCGGCCGTTCAAGACGCGCGATGGCGGTACGGTGCGCCTCGATCAGCTGCTCGCCGAGGCCGAGGAGCGGATCCTGCCGCTGGTCCAGGACAAGTGGCCCGAGGCCGATCTCGCCGAGCAGCGCCGGATCGCGGCCAAGGTCGGCGCCGGCGCGGTCAAGTACGCCGACCTCGCGCAGAACCTCGCCACCGACTACAAGTTCGACTGGGACAAGCTCCTCGCCGCCGACGGCAACACCGGGCCCTACCTGCAGTACGCGCTGGTGAGGTGCCTGTCGGTCCTGCGCGAGCACGAGGCGCGCTTCGGCACGACCTTCGAGCCCGACGGCGCGCCGCTGTCCCTCGAGACCGACGAGGAGAAGGCGCTCGCGCTCGAGCTCGCGCGCTTCGGCGACACGCTCGACCGCGTCGGCCAGCAGCTCCTGCCGCACATCCTGTGCGAGTACCTCTATCAGCTCGCGCGTACGTTCTCCGCCTTCTACGCCAAGCACACCATCCTCGGCGACGAGGCGACCAGGCGCTCGCGCCTGACGCTGACGCACCTCGTCTACAAGACGCTCGAGACCGGGCTCTCGTGCCTCAACATCCCGCGCGTGCAGCGGATGTGATCGCCTCGGGTGGCGGGCCGAGCGGCGCCGCGGCGAGCTGACCGCAGGCGGCCAGCGCGTCGTCGCCGCGCGTCTCGCGCACGATGCAGAGGCGAGCGCCCGCGATGACGCGACGCTGGAAGGCGCGCACGCGCTCGGGCGTCGGGCGGTGATAGGGCAGGCCCGGGCTCGGGTTGAAGGGGATGAGGTTGACGCGCGCGCGCACGCCCTCGGTCAGCGCGACCAGGCGATCGGCGTCGGCATCGCTGTCGTTGACCCCGTCGATGAGCGTGTACTCGATGAAGAAGTGGCGCGGCTTTGCGCCGGGGCTGAGCTCGGACGAGGCCTCGCGCATCCACGCGACGAGCGCGGCGAGCGGCCAGCGCCTCACGCGCGGCATCAGGCGATCGCGCAGGTCCTGCGTCGTCGCGTGCAGGGACAGCGCGAGCGAGGCGCGGCTGCGCGCCCAGAGCGCCTGCATCTTCGGCAGCACGCCCGAGGTCGAGACGGTGCAGTGACGGGGCGCGATCCCGAGCCCCTCGTCGAGCACGGCGATCGCGTCGAGCACCGCCTCGAGGTTGTCGAGCGGCTCGCCCATGCCCATGAAGACGACGTTGGTCAGCGGCACCGGGCTCTCGTGGCGCGCGACCAGCACCTGCTGCACGATCTCGCCAGCGCCGAGCTGGCCATTGAACGGCATGCGCGCGGTGGCGCAGAAGTCACACCAGCGCGTGCACCCCGACTGGCTCGAGACGCACACGGTCGCGCGCGTCGCCGTCGGGATCAGCACCGTCTCGATCGGCGCGCCGCGACACGCCAGGCGCCACTTGATCACCCCGTCGCGAGCCGTGTGCCGCTCGACGACCCGCACGTCGGGGACCGTCACGCGCGCCGCCAGCGCCACCAGCGCGTCGCGCGCCACACCCGGGACCGCCGCGAGCGTCAACGGTTCGTGCGGGTCACGCTCGCCGAGCCAGCGCCACAGCGCCTTGCCGCGCGCGAGGCTCGGGCGGCCATCGGCGCGCGGCATCAGCGCGGCCAGGGCGTACGGCGTCAGCGAGGTCAGCTCGGTCACGCCCGAACGACTATCACAAAGCGCAGCAGCGGATCCCGGCGATCGAGTCACGGCGCACGGTGCGCTCGATCTCGCAGCTCTGCGAGACCGAGGTGCCGCGCGTCTTGCAGGAGTCGGCGGCGCGTACGGTGGTCGGGCCGTACGCGCAGTGATCGACCCACTCCCCGACGCCGCCGATCATGTCGTAGACCCCGGCGTAGGGGCCGCTCTGGGCGGTGCACTCCGGGTCCGAGGCGACGTCGCGGCGCGGGTCGATGCTGCAGCGGCCGGACTCGTAGCTGTCGCCGTAGGGGAAGTCGTACTGGCCGCCGACCGAGCAGGTATCGTGCCACTGAGTCGGCAAGCACAGCGACTTGCCGACCGAGGTGCAGTAGGCGACGGCGTCGCAGTAGTCGACCTGCACGGCGCGCTCGGGCGCGTCGAACCACGGCCAGTCCTGAGGGCGGAAGGTCTGGTTCCAGGCGCAGTCCTCGCCCTGCGACACGATCGACGGGTTGGTCTGCAGGAAGGCGGCGTACTGCGCGCGCGTGACCTCCGTCGGATCGATGGCGTAGCCGGACGCGACGGCGACCGGTTGCGACGGCGGCGCGCTCGGCACGACGGGCCGGCAATGCGCCTCCTGGTCGGCGGCGTCGCCGAGCGAGCAGACCTCGAAGCCGTCGCGGCAGTCCTTGTCGAGCGTGGGCGCGCCGCCGTCACAGCTCGCGAGCACGTCCTCGTCGAAGAGGCCGCCGCAGGAGCGCACGCAGGCATCGCAGAAGGCGGTGCGCCCGTCGCTCTTGCACTGGCCGGCGGCGCAGCGCTCGACGACGTTCCAGCCCGGGGCCTCGGTGTCGCACGACTCGATGGCGTCGTCTTCACAGCGCTCGCTCGCGTAGTCGCAGGTGCCCCAGAGGTCGCCGTCGCGGGTCCACGGCTCGTCGTTGGAGACGCAGGCGCCGCCGAGGCAGAGGTCGTCGGGGCGCGGGCAGTCGTGCGCGCCCTGGCAGGCGTTGCGGAGCGCGCCGTCGCTGCCGCAGGTGAGGCCCGAGCTCGGCGAGCAGTCCTCGCCCGGCACGGCGCAGAGGCCGTTTTCCTCGGTGACGATGCAGACCGTGCTCAGGCACTGGCTCGAGGCCAGGCACGCGCGGCGGCAGAAGTTGGCGACGCACAGCTCACCGGCGCCGCACTGGTCGTCGTCGCCGCAGGGGTTGCCGGCCTTGGAGGCACGCCCCTCGGGGAAGCGGAAGCGGTCGGCGGCCGGCCCGAGCGAGTCGCACCAGAAGTCCTCCATCAGTCCGCCGTTGCCGGGGTCGATGCGCGCGAAGCGCTCGAGCTTGACCTCGGCGCGCGCGCCGGAAAGCCGCATCACGTTGGTCACCGTGCCGCCGGCGAAGCGCGGCACGCCGCTGGCGAGGACCTTGCCGCGGCCGGCCTCGAAGAAGAAGGCGCGCGCCTCGACCGCCATCGTCGGCTGGAGATCGAGCTCGAAGACCATGCGCCCGGGCGCGGAGGCGAGCACGAGCTCGGCGTCTTCGCCGTGAGGCCCGGCCTCGACCGTGAGGGTCGCGCCGGAGGGCTCGACGACCAGATGCGAGAGCCTGCCCTCGGGCGAGACCATCTCGAGCTCGAAGCGCCCGTCGGGCCCGAGGTCGAGGGCGTAGAAGTCGAAGCGCAGGACCGCGCCGCGGCCGCCGGGCGGCACGCCGAGGAGGCCCTGGACCGCGACCTCGCCGCCCTCGGAGCGCATGACCAGCCGCTCGTTCTCGACCCGCGCGCGCGAGCCGAGGTCGGCGTCGTCGAGCGGGCGCCAGTTGGTCGCGCACTCGCCGGTGTTCGGATCGAAGGGCGCGTCGGGGTAGGTGCGCACGTCGGCCGCGCCGCCCGAGTCCTTCGGGTTGAGCATGTCGCAGCCGCCGAGCGCGAGCGCGGCGAGGACACCGACGGCCAGGCTCGAGACGAGCGCCGGGTCTCGGCAGGTGCTCCCGCGGTGGATTGCAAAGTGTGTCTTCACGTTTGCCCCCGTGCTCTGCCCGCAAGCGCCACGACGTTGGGTCCAGGTCCGGCCGGTTGGCCGGAGCGAATCGGATCTGCGGATCCAGAGCGACCAGGAGCCCTGTCGGCCGCTCTCCACCAAAACTTTAGGGCAGTGTCGCGGTGACGTCACGCGTGTGCGGGGCCGAGGCGGGCTTAACCTGGGGTCACCATTGCCGGTGGCGGGCGGCGTCGGTAACCCGGCGGGCCGTGCGCGCGGTCCGGACGGAGGGGGCCGGTTGAGGGAGCTCTCAGAACAGGAGGCGCGTCAGGCGCTTGCGCTCGGCTTCGACTGCGGGGTCGCCGCGGCCGGCCGCCTCGAGCAGCATCGCCGCCGCCTTCTTCGCGCGTGTCTTCTGCTCGGGCGTGATGCGCGCGGCCGACAGCGCGATCTGGTCGACGAGGATCCCGAGCGCCGGAGCGAAGCGTCCGCCGGTGCCCTCGACCAGGGCCCCGAAGTAGGCGAGGTCGAGATCGTCGGGCGCTTGCGCGAGCCGCTCGCGGATCGCGGCCTCGCCGCCGGCCTGGCCGATCTCGGCGATGAGCTCCTTCAGCGCCAGCGCCGCCATGGCGGCCCCGTGCTCCGGCGCGGAGAACGGGATCTCGCCGAGGAGCTTGTCGGCCTCGGCGACCTCACCGCGGGTCATGAGGAGCTTTCCGAGCGCGAGCCTGGCCTTGTTGTCGTCGGCGCGCTCTTTCAGGCGCTGGCGATAGAAGGCGATCGCCTTGTCGGGATCCTTGGGGGCCTCGGGCGCGACGAGCTTCTTGAGCTCGAGGCCGCCGCGCTTGAAGACCTCGGCGAGCCAGCGTTCGACCTCGCGCTTGGGCAGCGCGCCGGTGAACTGCGAGAGAAGCTGGCCCTGGAAGATCGCCAGCACCATCGGGATCGACTGCGCCTGGAAGTACTGCGCCAGGCGCGGCGCCTGGTCGACGTCGATCTTGGCGAGGCGCCACTGGCCGCCGCCCTCGGCGGCGAGACCCTCGAGCACCGGCGAGAGCTGCTTGCACGGGCCGCACCACGCCGCCCAGAAGTCGATGACGATCGGGCGATCGAAGCTCGCCTCGATCACCTCGAGCTCGAAGGTCTGCTCGCTGACGTCGATGACGTGGCGCGCGGCCTGCGCGGAGGATGCGGCGGAGTGGGGAGGGGCTTGGCCGATGATCGGGGTCGTGGGCATGGCGTCTGTCTTGGTCTGGGGAGGCGCGCGCTACCACGAACCCTGGACGCGCGTCATCATCTCGTAGGGGTAGCCCATAGGCACGGCGCTGGCCGCGTCGAGGGCCGCCAGCTGATCGGCGTCGAGGCGCAGATCGGCGGCGCCGACGTTGTCCTCGAGCTGGGCGATCGTGCGCGCACCGAAGATCGCCGAGGTGACGCCGCGCTTGTGCAGGACCCAGGCGAGCGCGACCTGGGCGGGCGTCCTGCCGACCTGGTCGGCGACGCGGTTGACGGCGTCGAGGACCTTCCAGTGACGCTCGGCGTCGGCGGCGGGCAGGCGCTCCTTCCACTTGGCGAGGCGCGAGCCGGCGGGCGGCTCCTGGCCGAGCTGGTACTTGCCGGTGAGGAAGCCGCCGGCCAGCGGCGACCACGGGATGATGCCGAGGCCGAACTTCTCGCAGAGCGGCACGTGCTCGCGCTCGATGGCGCGCGTCACGAGCGAGTACTCCGGCTGCAGCGAGACGAAGCGGTTGAGGTTTCGGCGATCGGCGATCCACAGCGACTCGACCAGGCGATAGGCGGCGTAGTTGCTCGCGCCGAGGTAGAGCACCTTGCCCTGGTGCACGAGGTCGTCGAGCGCGCGCAGGGTCTCCTCCTCCGGCGTCTCGATGTCCTGCATGTGGATCTGGTAGAGGTCGATGCGATCGGTTTCGAGGCGGCGCAGCGAGGCCTCGCACGCCTGCACGATGCGGCGGCGCGAGGCGCCGGTGCCGTTGGGGCCGGGCGCCATGCGGAAGCGGAACTTGGTCGCCAGGACGACCTCGTCGCGGCGCGAGGTCTTCTTGAACCAGGCGCCGATGATGCGCTCGGACAGGCCGTCCTGGCTGTAGACGTCGGCGGTGTCGATGAAGTTGACGCCGAGCTCGAGCGCGCGCTCGATGACGGCGTGCGCCGTCGCCTCGTCGCTGCCGATGCCGTGCATGAACTGGCCGGGCGCGGCCTCGCCGAAGGTCATGCCGCCGAGGCACAGCGGCGAGACCTTGAGACCGCTGTGGCCGAGGTTCCTGTATTCCATGGCGCTCGTCTCCGGGTCGTGCGCGGCGCTCAGCGGAGCTGGCGGCGGGCTTCGTTTTCGCGGCGGACCTCGTCGCGCTGGTTCTGCAGCTCGGCGTCGAGCGCGCGCGTGATCGTCTCCTCGCGGTGCTTGAGGTCGAGCCCGATGAAGGCGATGCGCGTGTCGCCGGTGACCGGGGTGTTGTCCCAGTCGAGCTGGCCGGGCATGCCGTTGATGCAGTAGGCCTTGTCCCAGCAGCGCAGGACGCCCTTGAAGCGGGCGACGCTGCCGCCGGGGAGGTTCAGGAGGATGTGGCCGAAGCGCACCTGCTCGAAGCAGACCTGCTCGGAGCGGTAGACGAAGGCCTCGAAGTCCGGCGGCAGCACACCGCTCCAGTTGGCGCGCATCGCGCGCGGGGTGAAGCCCTCGTAGGGGACGGAGAGCGCGGTCGGGCGGTGGATCTGGCCCTGGTAGGTGAACTGCACGCGCGCCTCGGGGTTGCGCTCGAGGATGCGCTGCTTGATGAGGTCGAGGCGCTCGCCCGGGACCTTGTCGGTCTTGTTGACGGCGACGATGTCGGCGACGTCGAGCTGCGCCCAGAACTGCGCGGCGAAGTACTGGTCGTGCGCGTGGAAGGCGCCGGCGTCGACGACGACGATCGTCGGCGAGAAGATCGCGTTCTTGCGGATGATCGGGTCGGACCAGAGCTCCTCGGTGACGCGCGCGATCTCGGTGACGCCCGAGGTCTCGAGGATGACGCGCGTGAAGCGGCCCTCGTCGACGAAGGAGCGCGTGGCGGGCAGATAGCTCTTGGCGCCCTGGCCGACCCCCGAGGCGGAGATCTGGCGCACGGTCGCGCCGGAGGCCTCGATCATGCGCCCGTCGAAGCCCTCCTCGGCGAACTCGCCGACGACGACGCCGGTCGAGACCTCGCCGGGGCCCTCGATCAGGTGGCGTACGAGCGTCGTCTTGCCCGACCCGAGAAAGCCCGTCACGATCTGAAGCTGAACCGCCATGCGTCCTCCGTCGGCGGAGCCTATCACCACGTCGCGCCGGGCGCACCCGCTTCGTCGCCGCCGGGCACGTGGCGCTTCCGGGTTGCCCGCGCGCGAGGGCGGGCGCATTGTTGCGCGCGACGACGGCCTGCGACCGAGGAGAGAGGGTACGATGAGCGCGATCGCCGATGGATTCTCGAGGGCGGAGCTGCACCCCGGGCGCGAGGTGGTGGTCGACCAGAGCATGCGCGGGTCGGGGATCCGGCTCACGCCGGGCCTGCCGATCTGCCAGACCGACCTGCCGATCGACTGGTATCAGGAGGAGCTCAAGCCCTACGCCGAGGAGTACCTCGCGCTGCCGGACCGCACGCCCGAGACGGTGCTGCCGTGGATGGACGGCTACCTGGTGCCGGCGCTGGAGCGGCTCGGCGACTCGGTGATGCTGCTCGCGCACTTCTACATGGGCGGCGAGATCGTCAAGCTGGTCGAGCGCTACGGCGGCTTCATCGCCGACAGCTACCAGCTCGCGCTGCAGGCGGTGAAGAACCCGGGCAAGACCCACTTCGTCGAGTCGGCGGTGCACTTCATGGCCGAGACGATCGCGCTCCTGAAGCACGAGCACCAGTCGGTGTGGATCACCAACCCGAAGTCCGGCTGTACGATGGAGGCGCTGGCCAAGGAGGACATGGTCCTGCCGGTCTTCCGCGAGCTGCACGCGCGTTACGGCGACGAGCTCCTGGCGATCGTCTACATGAACGCGTCGGGGCGGGTGAAGGCGCTGGCCGGCCAGACCGGCGGCGCGGTCTGCACCTCGTCGAACGCGCAGGTGATCATGCGCTGGGCGCGCCAACAGAAGAAGAAGATCCTCTTCATCCCCGACCGGCACCTCGGCGAGAACTCGGGGCGCGCGGTCGGGATCGCGCCCGAGCGCATGGTCGAGTGGCCGGGCGGCTGGGAGGGCGCGCGCCGGCGCATGGCGATGCTCACGCAGGAGGAGCTCGCCCGCCTGGACGCGGCGGAGCTGGTGTTGTGGGGGTCGTTTTGCGGCGTGCACACGATCTTCGAGCCCGCGCACGTGCGCTACTGGCAGGAGCGCGACTACCGCGTGCTGGTGCATCCCGAATCGACGTGGGAGGTCGTCGAGGCGGCCGACGGCTACGGCTCGACGAGCTACCTCTGGAACGCGGTGCTCGACGCCGCGCCCGGCGCGAAGCTGGCGATCGGCACCGAGGGGCACTTCGTCAGGAACGCGCAGGACCTGGCGGCGGCGCGCGGCGTGACCGTCGTGCACCTGGCCGACATCCCCGACCCGCGCTTCGCGGCGATGGGCTGCGGCTGCGCGACGATGTCGCGCAACGACCCGCCGCACCTCGTCGGCCTCGTCGATCTCTTGTCGAAGGGCAGGGCGCCCGAGCTCAACCGCGTGCTCGCGGGCGACGCGGTCGACGAGAGCACCGGCTGGCGCGAGCGCCTCGACCCGCGCTCACAGGAGGAGATCCGGCGCGACGCGAAGAAGGCGCTCGAGCGCATGATCGAGCTGACCGAGGCGGCGCGCGGCGGCTGAGCAGCGGGGCGTCCCTGCGACGCGCTCCCGCTGAGGCTGGCTCAGAGGCAGGCGACGTCGCCGCTGGGACACTTGAAGCGGATATGGATGTGGTTGGTGTGGCCGGGCTCGTGGCGGACGAGGCCGCGCATCGCGCGTGAGCCGCGCGGATATTGGAAGATCCAGGCGAGCTTGGACTCGGGCACACCCTTTTCCCTGGCGTAGTCGTAGAGCTTCTTCTGCACCGGGTAGCCGATGAACATGTACTCGACGTTGGAGGCGTCTTCACTCGGGCCGACCAGCGCGAGGACGAGATCCCAGG
Organism: Deltaproteobacteria bacterium; assembly: GCA_011526585.1. GTDB lineage: Bacteria > Myxococcota_A > UBA9042 > PHBI01 > PHBI01 > WYBB01. The sequence goes on along the minus strand of WYBB01000170.1, from coordinate 62,090 downwards.
TCGCTTCGAGATCGAGCGCGACGCGGGTGGCGTCGGGGAAGGAGCGCGGGCCATGCTTCTTCTGGCCCTTGAAGTAGAAGCCGATGTCGACGTCGAGGCCGCTCTGGTGGGACTTGTGCGGCGCGAGGAAGCCGCCGTCCTTGCGCGAGATGTCGCCGATGACGAGGTCGTGCACGCCGCGGTGCTTGCGGCGCACCTCGGCGATGGCGGCCTTGAGGGCGCGCACCGTCTCGTTGGTGCCCCAGGTGAGATCGGGCCTGCGCAAGAAGGTCCCGGGCACGTCCTTGAAGTGCTCGCCGTCGACGAGGCGGCCACGCTGGGGGCGGCCGACGGCCTGGCTCGGCGACGGACCCTCCTTGTAGATCACCAGGCGATCGCCGATGCGCAGGCGGTCGGGATCCTTGCGCGGGTTCATGCGCTTGAGATCCTTCAGGCTCACGCCGAAGCGGCGCGCGATGGCGCCGAGCGTGTCGCCGGCCTCGATGGTGTAGGCGATCTTGCGCTGCGCGCGCTCGCCCTGCACGGTCTCGACCTTGAGCTTGAGCCCCGGCTTGAGGCCCTTCTTGAGCACGCGCGCATTCTTCTTCGTCAGCGCCTCGAGCGGCATGCCGTAGCGCAGCGCGATCTCCTCGATCGTCTCGCCGGCGAGCACCTCGTGCACGAGGGTCTTCTTCTTATTCTTCGGTGCGTCCGCGTCGGGCAGGACGCGGGTGCAGGACTCGGGCAGGTCGAGCTTCTGGCCGGCGCGGATCACGTCGCCGCGCAGGCCGTTTTCACGTTTGATGTCCGCGAGCTTGCAGCCATAGCGCCGGCTGATGCCGCCGAGGGTCTCGCCGCGGCGCACGGTGTGCGGTTCAGCGCGGGCCGGGCTCGGCGCGACGGCCGGAGCGAGCGCGAGCGCGACGACGAGCAGGGCGAGCGGTACGAGAGGTCTCTGCATCTTCCTCGCGAAGGGGACGGGCACGGCCGCAAGAGCGGGCGTGCCGGGGCGAGCATTCCCATATTCGACCGGCGCATTCAAGTTCGGTGTAGTGTGCCGCCCCATGGTAGCGCGCCCTCGCCCAACGCCCCGCTTCGCGATCGCGCGCGAGCTGGGGCACGGCGGCGAGGGTCGCGTCGTGCTCGTGCGCGACGCGGCGCGCGGCGGGGCGGAGGTCGCGCTCAAGGAGACGCACGACGCCGACGGCGGTGGGCTCGCGCGCGAGTTCGCGCTGCTGGCGACGCTGCGCCATCGGCACCTCGCCGAGGTCTACGACTTCTTCCGGACGAGCCCGCTGATCGGTCTCGCCGAGAGCCGTGGCGAGCGGGCGGCCACGAGGGCCGCCCCTACGGCCGGGGGAGGCCGCGGAGCAGGCGTGCGCGCGGCGTACACGCAGGCCTATGTGCCCGGCGACGACCTCTATCGCACGCTGCGCGACGACCCGGCGCTGTGGGCCGAGGTGGTGGCACAGCTCGTGCGCGCGCTCGCGCAGCTCCACGCGGCCGGGCTCGCGCACCTCGACCTCAAGCCCGACAACGTCCTGGTCGAGCGCGGCGCGGGCGGCGTGCGCGCGCGTCTGGTCGACTTCGGGATCGCGGCGCGGCTCGGCTCGCGCCCCGAGGTCGTGCGCGGCTCGCGCAGCTACGTCGCACCCGAGGTGCTGGCGGGCGAAGCGGTGACCCCGAGCGCGGACCTCTTCTCGCTCGGGATCGCGCTCGGCGAGATCGCGCTCGGCAGCCCGGGCGCTGCGCGGGAGCTGGCCGCCGAGCCGTGGGAGACGCGGCGCGCTCGCCTCGTCGCGGCCGGCATGCGGGATGCGCACGCGGCGTGGGCGGCGGGGCTCATCGCGCTCGATCGCGACGCGCGCCCGGCGTCGGCGCACGAGGCGGCGCGTGCATGGGGGCGGCTCACGCGCGAGGAGCTCGCGCTGGTGACGGCGGCGTCGGCGACCGGGCTCGTGCGCTCGGGTGGGCTCGTAGGGCGCGAGGCGGAGCGGCGGCGCGTGCTCGAGGCGGTGGCGGCCAAGACCGTGGTGACGATCGGCGGCCCGGCGTCGTCGGGGCGGCGCGCGTTGGTCGAGAGCGCGCTGCACGAGGCGGCGCTGGCTGGGGCCTGCGTCGAGGCGTGGCCGCTGGCCGAAGCGTGCGCGGACAGCGAGGGCTTCGTGGCGGCGCTCGGACGGCTGGTCGAGGGGGCGGAGGCGTTGACGCTGACCCCCGAGGCGGGCGCGACGGGCGCGGCCGATCCCGAGGCGTACGCGGCGGCGCTCGGGCGGGCGGCGGCGCACGCACTGGCGACGCTGGCGGCGCTGCCGGCGGGGCGTGGTGGGGCGGCGCTCTTCGTGCCGGAGGCGGCGGCGGCGCCGGCACCGGTCAGGGCGTTCTTCGAGGCGGCGCGCGAGGCCGGTCGGCCGCTGCCGCTCGGGCTCGTGCTGGGAGGCTGGGATGAAACGAGCGCGCAGATCGCGCTCGGTCCTGTCGGCGTCGAGGCGGTGCGCGGCTTCGTCGCGAGCCGCTTCGGTGAGGAGGTCGCGCGCGAAGGCGCGCTGGTGAGCGCGCTGGCGTCGGCCTCGGGCGGGCTCATGGGGCACCTCGAGGCGCTCTGCGAGCTGCTCGTCGCCGAGCGCGCACTGGTCCTCGGCGAAGGCGGTTGGCGCCTCGGGCGCGCGGTGGAGGAGCTCGGGGCCGCGCTGACGGCGGCCGGCTCGGGCGCGGCGAGCGCGCGGCGCGTGGCGCTGCTCGCGGAGGCGGAGCGGCGTGTGCTCGGCGTGGTCGCGGCGCTGACGGTCCCGGGGCGCGGCGTGTCGCCGGCGATCGCGGCGCTGGCGCTGGCGGACGAGCTCGGCGAGGCGGTGATCGACCTCGCGGTCGACGATCTCGTCGCGTACGGGCTCCTGCGGCGTGACGCGCGGGGGGCGGTGGCGCTCGGGCACGCCGGGCTGGCGGCGGTCGTGCCGGCGGTGGCGATCGAGGGCGCGGCCAGGGCGCGGGTGCTGGGCGCGGTCGGGCTCGCCGGGGAGGTGCGCGCGCGGCTCGAGGGGGGCGAGGTGGGGGCGCGGCGGGCGCTCGGGCTCGTGCGCGCGGAGCTCGCGGCGGCGCGCCCGGAGGACGCGGAGCGGGCGGCCGAGCTGGCGCTCGCGCTGGCGCCGGTCGGGAGCGCGACGCGGCTCGAGGCGCTCTGGGCGAGGGCGGAGGTCGCCGATCGGCTCGGGCCGAGGCGGACGCAGATCCAGGCGCTGCGCGGGCTCGCCGCCGAGCTGCCCGACGGCGACGCGCGCCGGCTCGAGGTCGAGGCGCGCCTTTTCTGGGCGCTGACGCGGGTCGCGGACGCGTCGTGCGAGCGCGAGGGCGAGGCGCTGGTCGCGCGCGCGCGGGCGGCTGAACGGCCATTCATTGCCGCCGAGGTGGCGGTGCACCTGGCGATCGTCGCGAGCCAGCGCGGCGAGCAGGACCGCGCGGAGCGCTGGCTCGTCGGCGCGCGCGAGGGGCTTCACGAGGGGCCGGAGACGCTGGCGCTCAGGGCCAGGATCTCCAACAACCTCGGGAACGTATACGCGTATCGCGGCGAGGCGGCGCGCGCGCTGGAGGCGTACCGCGAGGCGCGGCGGCTCAAGGTGGAGGAGGGTGATCCGGTCGGCGAGCGGATCGCGCTCGGGAACATGGCGCTCATGGCGCTCGAGCTCGGCGAGCCGGGGCGGGCGTGGGAGGACCTGGCCCGGAGCCTGGCGCTGGCGCGGCGGACCGGGCACCGCCGCGGCGAGGCGTGGTCGCTCCTGACGCTGGCGGAGCTGGGCCTTCAGGGCGGGGCGGCGACCTATGCGCGGCGGCGCGCGGAGGCGGCGCGCGAGCTTGCACGCGGGCTCGGCGACAAGCTGGTCGAGGGCGACGCGACGACGACGCTGGCCGAAGCGCTCTTCGAGCTCGGGCAGGGGGAGCTGGCGCGGGCGGAGGCGGCGGCGGGCGAGGCGCTGGCGGAGGCGGCGGACAACGCGTGGACGGCGCGGCGGGCGCGCGCGATCGGTGCGATGGCGCGCCTGGCCGCGGGCGAGGCCGACGCGCTGGGCGAGCTGGAGGCGCTGGCCGGCGACGGCCGGGCGGACGCGGTGACGCGGATGATGGCGGGGCGGAGCGCGGCGGAGGCGAGGCTCGCGCGGGGGGAGGTCGCGGCGGCGGCCGCGGTGCTTGCGAAGGCCGAGGGAGAGGGTGCGCGTGCGCACGGCGGCCCGCGAGGCGGGGTGCGCCGGGCGGCGTTCCTCCGGACGCGGGCGCGGGTGCATGGCGCGACCGGCGTGGCCGGCGTGACGGGGGCATCGGGAGCGAGCGCGGCGGGTGTGGCTCACGGGGAGAACGACGGCGGCGAGCGCGCGTGGATCGAGGCGTGGGTGGCGGCGTGGCCGGAGGAGGCGCGGCCCGACGGGGTCGACGAGGCGGCGCTGAGCGACGGGCCGTGTCGGCGGGCGGTGCGGGCGCATGCGGCGGTGGCGGCGTTGCTCGCGGGCGCGAGGTCGGCGGATAGTGGGGCGGTGAGGCCGGGGCCGCCGGACGACGGGAGACGGAGCGAGGAGGGAGCGCGCTTGGGCGAGGAGCTGGACGGGTTGGCGGGCGCGGGGCTGGCCGCGCTCGGGGCGCGGCTCTGCGAGGCGGTGACGGCGCTCGTGCGCGGGCTCGGGGCCGAGCGGGCCTTCGTCGTGGCGGTCGAGGGCGGTGCCGGCGGGGCGGACGAGGCCGAGGCGCGGCCAGCGGCGGTGCGCGTGCTGGAGGCGCGTGACGCCGATGGCGAGGCGATCGGCGAGGCGATCAAGCGGATCCCGGAGGCGGCGCTGGAGGCGGCGCGGCGGGGCGCGGCGTGGCGGGCGTCGGGGGCGGACGGGCGCGGGGCGATCGCGGTCGTGCCGTGGGCGGTGCCGGTCGGCGCCGAAGAGAGCGCGGGCGCGGTGGTGCTGCAGAACCGCTTCGTGGCGGAGGCGTTTGCGGACCTGGCGGCGGTGGGCGGGGCGGTCGAGGGGGTGCGGCTGGTGTTGAGGCTCGTCAGCCTCGAGCGGGCGCTGGCCGAGGCGCGGGAGCGGGCGCAGGCGGCGCGGCAGCAGGCGCGCGCGGTGGAGCAGCGCACGACCGAGGAGATCCGGACGCTCAGGCGTGAGCTCGAGTCGACGCGCGAGCAGCTCGGCCCGGCGCGGGAATATCCGGAGATCGTCTTCGCGAGCGCGGCGATGAAGAAGATGCTGCGGCAGGTCGATCGGGTGGTGGCGACGGACCTGCCGGTGCACGTGCACGGCGAGAGCGGCACGGGCAAGGAGCTGGTGGCGCGGGCGATCCACCAGCTCGGGGCGCGGGCGAAGGGGCCCTTCGTGCCGCAGAACTGCACGGCGATCCCGCCGACCTTGTTCGAGTCGGAGCTCTTCGGCCACGAGCGCGGAGCGTTCACGGGGGCGATGCGCTCGAGCGAGGGGCTCTTCCGGCGGGCGCACGGCGGGACCTTGTTCCTCGACGAGATCGGGGACCTGCCGCTCGAGCTGCAGGCCAAGCTCCTGCGGGTGCTCGAGACCGGCGAGGTGCGGCCGGTGGGGGCGACGCGCAGCGTGTCGGTCGATGTGCGCATCGTGTCGGCGACGCACCGGGACCTGAGCGAGCTGATCAAGCGCGGCACGTTCCGGGAGGATCTGTACTATCGGCTCAACGTGATCCGGATCGACGTGCCGGCGCTGAGGGAGCGGGCCGAGGACATCCCGGTGCTGGTCAAGCACTTCCTGGCCGTGCGTGCGAGGCAGGGCGAGGCGCCGGCCGCGGTGGACGAGGCGGCGATGAAGGCGCTGGTGCGCTACGCGTGGCCGGGCAACGTGCGGCAGCTGGAAAACGAGATCGCGCGGGCGTCGCTGCTCGCCGAGGGTGGGGTGATCGGGATCGCGGACCTCTCGCCCGAGGTCGCGAGCGCGCGCGCGAGCTCGCGTGAGGCGGGGGCGACGGGCGGCGCTGGGGTCGCGGGGCTGGCGGCGCTCGGGCTCGGGCAGGGGCCGCTCAAGGAGCGGGTCGACCGGCTCGAGGCGCTGGTGCTCGAGGAGACGCTGCGCAACGCGGACAACAACAAGAGCGAGGTCGCGCGGGTGCTGGGCCTGTCGCGCGCAGGGCTCAACCTGAAGCTCAAGCGGCTCGGCCTCTGGGATGCGGGCGAGTGACGCGCGAGCGTGGGTTGCCGCGTGATAGCGCGGTGCGTCACAGGGTGAGCACGTGCGTGACGACGGTCGCGCCGGTGCCGCCGATGTTCTGCGTGAGCGCGACCTCGGCCCCCGGGACCTGGCAGGCGCCGGCGCGGCCGGTGAGCTGCAGCGTCGCCTCGACGAGCTGGTAGACGCCGGTGGCGCCGACCGGGTGGCCGCGGGCCTTGAGGCCGCCCATGGTGGCGATCGGCAGGTCGCCGCCGCGGCGGATGCGGCCATCGCGGATGAAGGCGAGGCCCTGGCCCGGCTTGGCGAAGCCGGCGCCCTCGAGGCTCAGGGTCGAGATGATCGTGTAGGCGTCGTGCAGCTCGAAGAGGTCGACGTCGCCGTGGGTGATGCCGGCGGCGGCCATCGCGCGGGCGGTCGAGGCGACGACGCCGTCGAGGCAGAGCAGGTCGCGGCGGCGCGCGAGCCCGAGCGCGTCGGTGGCCACGGCGGAGCCGCGCACGCGCACGGTAGGCCTGCCAGCGCGGCGCAGGGCCTCGGCGGTGGCGGCGTCGGCGAGCACGATCGCGGCGGCGCCGTCGCAGGTCGGCGAGGCGTCGTAGAGGCGCACCGGGTCGACGATCACCTTGGAGGCGAGGTAGTCGTCGCGCGTGACGACCTTGTGGAAGAGCGCGTTGGGGTTGTCGCGCGCGTGGTCGTGGGCGGCGAGGGCGAGCTCGGCGAAATCCCCGTCGCGCGTATGGTAGCGCTCACGGTAGGCGCGCATGAGCCTGGCGTTGAGCGACACGAAAGATTCGCCGGCGCCGCCTTCGGCGGCCCAGTCGGAGGCGGTGGCGAGGGCGCGCGTGGTCACCTCGCGGGCGGTGTGGGTCATGCGCTCGACCCCGCAGACGACGACGACGCGGTGCAATCCGGCGGCGATCGCCGTGACCCCCCAGCGCGCGGCCATCGCCCCCGAGGCGCAGGCGGCCTCGGCGGTCGCGGCCTCCACGCCGCGCAGGCCGGCCTCATCGGCGATGAGCGCGCCGAGCTGCTGCTGATCGCAGAGGATCCCGCTCATCATGTTGCCGACGAAGAGCGCGCTCGGCTGGTCGTCGCCGAGCGCGGCGTCGTCGAGGGCGAGCGCGACCGCCTCGGCGGCCAGGGCTCGACCGAGCGTGTGCGTGTCCTTGCGGACTGGCACCTGACCGACCCCGATGATATGCACTGCGTTCACCTGACCTCCGCTCTGACCTGCGCGCCGTCGCGACGGACCGACCCAGCATAGCCGATCCAGCGTGGCCCGCGCGGGCCGATCTCGCCCCTCTGTCGGGGTCGTTGAAGCCCGGGAGAAAGCCGATGATGACCACCACGCTCGCGCTCGTCCTCTCGGCGGCGCTGACCTTCGCGATGATCATGTTGCCCGCGGTCATGCGCTTGCGCTTGTGGACCGTCGCGGGCTTCAAGCAGGCCGCCGGCAACCGCGAGCAGCTTCCCGAGCCGCCGGCGTGGGTCGCACGCGCCGAGCGTGCCTCGCGCAACATGTTGGAAAACATGGTGATCTTCGTCGCGGTGATCGTCGCGGCGCACGCCGCCGGCGCGCCGTCCGAGCTCGCGATGACCGGCGCGACGGTGTTCTTCTGGGCGCGCCTGGTCTACTGGTTCCTCTACCTCGCCGGGATCCCCTACCTGCGGACCGCGGTCTGGTCGGCCGGCGTCGTCGGGTGTGTGCTGGTCGGGGTCGCCGCGCTCGGCGGGTGAGGCGTCGCCGCGCTCGGCGGTTGAGGGGGATCGGCGGCGCGGCGTCGGCGGGCGCGCACCAGCGGCTCGATCAGCACGACGATGAGGACCCCGGTGAGCGCGATCCCGAAGTAGCCCGGCCAGATCCAGAGCGCGGTCGACCAGTGATCGCCGATCGTGCCGGTCGCGGCGAGGATCGCCGGGACGAGCTGCGCCAGCGCGACCGGGATCCAGGCCCAGCCATACGCGGTGGACGGCGCGATGAAGAGCCAGATCCGCCAGGTCGCGAGAAGGAGCGCGAGGTAGGAGCAACCGTAGAGCCAGAGCGCGGCGCCGACCCAGAACATCGCGCGCGTGTCGGCGAGCGCGACCGCCGTGGTGAGGGCGCCGACGAGCGTGAGCCCGAGCGCGACGAGGTGCGGGCGCCAGGACCAGGGTGGTTGGGGGGCGACGCGCGTGTGCAGGTGCCAGAGCGCGAAGAGCAGGAGCGCGCCGACGAGCATGGCGCCCGGCGCGGCGACGAGCACGGCGCCGCCGGCCTCCTGGGGGCTCGGACCGCAGCGCGCGCCGAGGAGGAACGGCATGAGCGCCGCGAGCATGAGCGGGCCTCGCGTCATCTTCGCCTCCGGGCACCGATCCTACATCAGCATCCACGGGGCGTCTCCCTGGTCGCGCGCGGGCGGGCCAGACATGATAGGAAGATCGGATGATCACGCCGGCGATCTTCTATCACCCCGACGGCTACACGACCGAGGGCGCCCGCCTCATGGGGCGCCGGGTCGCGGGTCGGGACTTCTTGCGCGCTCACTTCGAGGCGATGACGCGTGGTGGGGTCGAGCGCGTGACCTGTCACGCCGCCACGCGCGAGCTCGCCGCGCACTTCGCGCGCGAGGGTCGCCGTTACGCCTATGGCGGCCGCACGCGCCTGGTGGCGCTCGATCAGGTCGAGCACCTGGCCGAGGACGGCGTGCTCTACCTGCCCGATCCGAGCCTCGGCCGCCACGCCGCGCATCGCATGAAGGCCGGCGCGAGCGCCTACAGCCTGATGGGCGTCATCCACACGCTCGCCAGCGCGGCCACGCTCGATCTCATCGCCGGCCTCGCCACCGATCCGATCGCGCCCTGGGACGCGCTGGTCTGCACCTCCAACGCCGGGCGCGCGGTGGTGAGCGCGCTCCTCGACGCGACCGAGGCGCACCTCGCCGAGCGCGTCGGTGCCACGCGCTTTCTGCGACCGCAGTTGCCCGTGATCCCGCTCGGTGTGCACGTCGACGACTTCGCTGGCCTGCGCGCGGACAAGGCCGAGGCGCGCGCGGCGCTCGGGCTGCCTCGGGACGCGCGTGTCCTGGTCTACGTCGGGCGGCTGAGCCTTCACGCCAAGGCGCACCCGCTGCCGCTCTATCAGGCGATCGCGCGCGCCTCCGAGGTGGTCGGCCCGATCGTGCTGATCGAGGTCGGCTCGTTCGGCGACGCCTCGACCGGTGAGGCCTTCGCGGAGATGCGCGCGCGCTTCCCGGGGCTCCTCGGCGGCATCGTCGGCGGGGCCGAGGCCGCGAGTGAAGAGGAGAAGCTCGCCTGTCTCGCGGCGGCCGACGCGTTCGTCAGCCTGGCCGACAACGTCCAGGAGACCTTCGGGATCTCGGTCATCGAGGCGATGGCCGCCGGGTTGCCGGTGATCGTGTCGGACTGGGACGGCTACAAGGACACGGTGCGCGACGGGGTCGAAGGGCTGCGCGTCAGGACCGCGCTGCCGATGGTCGGCGCGGCCGCCGGGCTCATCGCATCCTATGATCACGGCCTGCTCGACTACGATCGATACGTCGGCTACCTGAGCCAGCACTGCGCCATCGACGTCGACCACGCCGCCCGTGCGATCGCGACGGTGCTGGGCGATCCCGAGCGCGCGCACGCCATGGGGGAGGCGGGCACGAGGCGTGCCGCCGAGTATCGCTGGGACGCGATCTACGATCGCTATCAGGCGCTGTGGGCCGAGCTCGCGGCGCTGCGCGCGGCGCACGTCGAGGCGCAGGGCAGGGCGGTGGCGACGGCGATGAGGCCGCTACGCGCCGAGCGACCACACCCGGAGAGCCTGTACGCGTCGTTCCCGACGGCGACGACCTCGGGGTCGACGCGCTGGCGTCTCGATGCGCGCGGAGATCCGTCGCACCTCGACCTCCAGGGGGTGGCGGTGCCGCTCGCGGGCGTGGCCGAGCGCGAGCGCCTGCGCGCCCACCTCGACGCGCTCGCCCAGGCGCCGCGCACGACCGCCGAGCTCGCCCCCTCGGGATCGCCCGAGGTACTCGCGCGCACCTCGGGTGAGCTGCACGCGCTCTGGAAGTATGGGCTCGTCACGCTCGACCCGGCGGAGTAGTCGCGTTCGCGAAGACCGCCGCGCGCTTTGGCCGCTCGCGGATCAGATCGCGTCGGCCGCCGCGAGCCCGCTGGCGACGACGTCGTCGAGGCTCACGCCGGCCTGGTGGTTGCCCGCCAGGCGCACACCGGCGGGCAGGCGCGCGCCGAGAGAGGCGATCGCGCGCAAGTGACCGGGCGGGTATTGCGGGATGGCCGCCGGCCAGCGCGTCACCCGGCGCATCACCGGTGCGGCGCGCAGACCGAAGAGCAGATCGATCGCGCGCTCGGCCTGCGCCACGAGCGCGGCGTCGTCGCGCTCGACCACGCCGGTGTCGCGCACGCCGCCGAGCATGACGCTGAGCGAGCGGTGGCCGGCGGGCGCGCGACCCGAGAAGACCGTGCTCGCGAAGATCACGCCCATGATCGGGAGCGCGTCCCCGGGGAGCGGGCTCGAGCTCGCGGTGAGGAGCCCGAAGCCGTCGAGCGGGCGCGCGAGATCGGCGTCGCGCAGGCCGAGCTCGACCTTGACGATCGGGGCGTGGGGCAGGTGGGTCAGGCACTGGGCCGGGACGCCGAGCGTCGCGAGCAGCGCGCCGGTCACCGGAGCGGGCGCGGCGAGGATCACCCTGCGCGCGTCGATCGGATCGGCATCGCGCAGCACCACGCGCGTGCCGCCGTCGATACGCTCGAGCGCGACCGCGCTGGCGCCGAGGTGCACGCGCTCGCCGAGCGCTCTGCCGATCGCGCCGGGCAGCATGCCGAGGCCGTCCGTCAGCGAGTAGATCCCGCTGCCGAAGGCCCCGCGCTTTTTGCCGAGCCCCCGGAAGAGGCCGCCGTGATCGTGCTCGAGCTCGCCGACGAGCGGCATGGCGTCGACGCCGAGGCGATAGGGGTCGCCTGCGTAGACGCCGGTGACGAACGGGTCGACGAAGCTCGCCACCGCCTCGGGTCCGATGCGCCGCTCGAGCAGGGCGCCGAGCGTCTCGTCGCGCCGCTCTCTCGGCGCGCGCCTGAGCGGCTCGGAGAGGAGCCGCAGCTTGCCGCCGGGCGAGAGCAGCTTCGTCGTCAGGAGGTCCTTCGGGCCGGAGGGCAGGCGCTGGATCTCGCCGCCGGCCCAGATGTAGCGGTTCTTCGCCGCGGGCTCGGCCAGTAGGAGCGCGTCCTCGAGCCCGACCTCGCGGATGAGGCTCTTCATGGCGAGCCGACCGCCGCGGATCGAGCCCGGGCCGCGCTCGACGAGGAAGCCCTCGTCGGTGCGCACGGTGTCGACGAAGCCCCCCACGCGCGCGCCTGCGTCGAAGAGGTGCACGTCGCGCCTGCGGCGATGGAGCCGCCACGCCGCCGCGAGCCCGGCCATGCCGCCGCCGATCACCGCGATCTCGATCATCGTGTCCCCCTTTCGGCGAGGACCTGCGCCCAGGCCTCTTCGGCCAGGGCCTCGGGCGCGGCGCCTGCGAGGTGAAGCTGCAGCGGGCGGTGGCCCGGGTCCTCGAGGAAGAGGTCGAGCAGGAAGTGGTCCGCGTGCGGGCGCACGTGGCACCCGAAGGGCAGGTGGCAGCCGCCGTCGAGGCGCTCGAGCACGGCGCGCTCGGCGAGCACCGCGCGCGCGGTCTCCGCGGTGTGGAGCGCCGCCGCGAGCTCCAGGAGCGGGGCCTCGTCGCGACACTGCACGCCGAGCATGCCCTGGCCGGGGGCGGGCACGAAGGTCTCGGGCGGCAGCGCGAAGGCGTCGAGATCGGAGGTGTCGAGGCCGAGCCGGGTCACGCCGGCGCACGCGATCACGATGGCGTCGTAGGCGCCGTCGCGTAGCTTGCCGATCCGGGTCGGCACGTTGCCGCGCAGGTCGGCGATCGCGACGCCGGGTACCAGGCCCCTGAGCTGGGCCTGTCGACGCGCCGAGCTGGTGCCGACGCGCGCGCCCGGCGCGAGCGCGAGGGGGCGCTCGGGATCGGTGACGACGCCGCGGCGGGCGAGCAACAGATCGCGCGGATCCTCGCGGCCGATCAGCGCGCCGAGCACGAGCCCGCGCGGCATCTCGGAGCCGAGGTCCTTGAGCGAGTGCACGGCGAGGTCGACGCGCCCGTCGAGCTGCGCGTCCTCGAGCTCCTTGGTGAAGAAGCCCTTGCCCTCCATCTTCGAGAACGGCAGGTCCGTGATGCGGTCACCCTGGGTCTTGATGATCACCAGCTCGACGGCGACCCCGCGCGCCTCGATCAGCGCCTTGACGTGATGGGCCTGCCACAGCGCGAGCTCGCTGCCGCGCGTGCCGATGCGCACCTCGTGGATCGCGCTCATGCGGCCCCTCCGCGCACGCGCCGTACCTCGTCGATCATCGCCTCGACACCCGCGATCGGGGTCTCGGGCACCACGCCGTGACCGAGGTTGAAGATGTGCCCGCGCGGGCCGGCGGCGTCGATGATCGCGCGCACCTTCTCGCGGATCACCGCCTCCGGCGCGAAGAGCGCGAGCGGATCGAGGTTGCCCTGCACCGGGCGATCGCCGAGCACCTTGCGCGCGTGCGCGACGTCGACGCACCAGTCGAGCGCGAAGGCGTCGGCGCCGAGCGCGGGCAGCTCGTGCAGGACCGCCGAGGCGTCGCGCATGAAGTAGAGGCGCGGCGCACCCTTGACGCGAGACAGCGCGCGCTGGGCCGCCGGCAGGGCGAAGCGCCGGAAGTCGTCGATCGAGAGCACGCCCGCCCAGGTGTCGAAGAGCTGCACCGCCTCGGCGCCGCTGTCGATCTGGAGCTGCAGGTAGTCACCGACGGTGTCGGCGATCCGATCGAGGAGCGCGCTGGCCAACGCAGGCTCGTTCCAGAGGAGCTGCTTGGCGTTACGCCAGTCCTTGCCGCCGCGCCCCTCGACCATGTAGCAGAAGAGCGTGAAGGGCGCGCCGGCGAAGCCGAAGATCGGGATCTCGGGCCGTGCCTCGCGAAAGAGGCGCAAGGTCTCGGGCACGACGGCGAGCGTCTCGGCGACGTCGGGGTGACGCAGGCGCCGGACGTCGTCGTGGGTGCGCACCACGGGCGAGAGCTCGGGCCCGTGGCCGGTGTCGAAGACCACCTCGAGCCCCATCGCCTCGGGCACGGTCAGGATGTCCGAGAACACGATCGCGATGTCGAGCGGGAAGCGCCTGAGCGGCTGCAGCGTGACCTCGCACGCGAGCTCGGGGTTCCTGCACAGCGCCTCGAAGCTCACCTTGGCGCGCACCTCACGGTACTCGGGCAGATAGCGGCCGGCCTGGCGCATGAACCAGACCGGCGGGCGATCGACAGGCTCGCACGCGAACGCGCGCTGCACGCGCTCGCGCGAGGTGAGGGCGGGGGGCGGACTCGTCGGCGGGGCGCTCGTCATGGCGCCCCTTATATAAGGATGTGCGCGGACGCGCCATGCCGTTCAGGCGGCAGGCGGTGTCGGCGCGAGCACCTCGCGCACCTTGCGCAGGAGCGCCTCGGGCGTGATCGGCTTCTCGAGGAACGCGCAGCCGTCGGGCAGGACGCCGTCCTGCAGGATCGCGCTCGCGGTGTAGCCCGACACGAAGAGCACCTTGATCCCCGGCCGCCGCTCCTCCAGGCGCTGGGCGAGCTCGCGCCCGCTCATGCGCGGCATCACCACGTCGGTGACCAGCAGATCGATCGGCTCGGTGAGCGCCTCACAGAGCTCGGTCGCGGCCGCGCCGTCACCCGCCTCGAAGACCTTGTAGCCGTGCCGCTCGAGGATGGCGCGGTTGGTCTCGCGCACCTGGCGGTCGTCCTCGACCAAGAGGACCGCCTCGTGGCCGTGCAACGTGGCGGGCGCCGGCCGCGCGGCCGGGCGCGTGGTGTGCGTGCGCTCGGTCACCGGCAGGTAGATGCGGATGACCGTGCCGAGGCCGAGCTCGCTGTAGACGTAGATGTGTCCGTGGCTCTGCTTGACGATCCCGAAGACCGTCGCGAGCCCGAGGCCGGTGCCGTTGTCCTTGGTGGTGAAGAACGGCTCGAAGATCCGCTCGCGCGTAGCCTGGTCCATGCCGCTGCCGGTGTCGCTGACCGCGAGCAGGACGTGGGGTCCGGCCATGAGCCCGGGGTGATCGGCGACGTACGCGTCGTCGAGCTCGACCGCGCGCACTTCGATCGTGAGCCGCCCGCCGCGTGGCATCGCGTCGCGCGCGTTGACGGCGAGGTTCATGACGACCTGCTCGAGCTGGCCACGGTCGGCGTAGACCATCGCCCCCTGTGATACGTCGGCCAGGACCAACTCGACGCTCTCGCCGACCAGGCGGCGCAGCATGCGCTCGGTCTCGCGCACGACCCGACCGAGGTCGACGACCTGCGGCTCGATGACCTGCTGTCGGCTGAAGGCCAGGAGCTGTCGCGTCAGGCCGGTCGCGCGCTCGCCGGCGCGCCGGATCTCCTCCACGTCCTCGCATAGCGGATCATGATCCTCGAGCGCGTCGAGCACGAGCGTCGCATAGCTCAGGATCACCGAGAGGAGGTTGTTGAAGTCGTGGGCGACGACCCCGGCGAGCCGGCCGATCGCCTCCATCTTCTGTGCCTGGCGCAGCTGCTCCTCGAGCCTGCGGTACTCGGTGACGTCACGCGAGACGGCGGCCACGCGTTTGACTTCGCCGTCGGATGCGTCGCGCACCGGGTGGGCGCGCGTGCGCACCCAGCGCACCGAGCCGTCCGGGCGCACGACGCGATAGGCCTCGTCCCAGCGCCCGCCGGTGGCGCGCGCGATCACGCGGCGCACGCGCTCGCGGTCCTCGGGGTGCACGGCCTCGAGCCACGCATCCGGCGACTGGTAGAGGTGTTCGACGGAGCGCCCCCACACCGCTTCGAAGGCGGGGCTGACGTAGTGGATGCGACCCGCGGGCGCGTCGCCGAGCCAGAAGACGTCGTCGATGTTGTCGGCGAGCTCCCTGAAGCGCGCCTCGCTCTCACGCAGCGCGCGCTCGGCGCGCTCGCGCGCGGCGACGTCGGCCTGGAGGAGGCGGTTGCTCTCTTCGAGCTGCAGCGACTTCTGCTCGAGCTTGCGGATCAGGACCTCGCTGTACTCGCGCAGCGTCACCGGGTCGTCGGGGCCGGCCACGCCCTCGCTCGGGCGATTGGCGCGCGCGCGCTGCATGACCGCCGCTATCACCGCCAAGATGGTGTCCACGTCGGCGGGCTTCAGCAGGAACGCGTCGGCGCCGAGGTTGAGCGCGAGCTGCTCGTCCTCGGGCTCGGTGTAGGTCGCCGTGAACACGATGAAGGGGATCACGTGCAGACGCAGGTCCGAGCGCCAATGGCGCAGCAACGTGTAGCCGTCCATCACCGGCATCAGCAGATCGGAGATCACGAGATCGGGCGGGGCGGCGCGTGCCACGTCGAGCGCGTCTGCGCCGTTGCGAGCGGTGTCGACCGCGTGGCCGTGCACGCTGAGGATCGCCCGCAGGTAGTAGGCGTTCTCGTCGTGATCGTCGACGATGAGCACGCGCATCAGCGCGCTCCGCGGCGCGGGCTCTCGCCCAGGGTCTGCTCGAGCTCTGCGATGAAGGTCGCCGGATCGATGGGCTTCTCGATGTAGCCGTCACAGCCCGAGGCGAGCGCCTTCTCGCGGTCGCCCGGCATCGCGTAGGAGGTGACGGCGACGATGGGGGTCCCGTGAAGCAGCTCGGACTCGCGCAGCGCGCGCGCCACGGCGTAGCCGTCCATCACCGGCAGCTGGATGTCGAGGAGGATGAGGGACGGCCTGAGCGAGCGCGCCGCCTCGATGCCGCGCTGCCCGTCGGCGGCCGAATGCACGACGTAGCCGTGCTGCTCGAGCAGGAAGGTCAGCAGGTAGCGGTTCTGTTCGTTGTCTTCGATCAGGAGGATGGATTGGCTCATCGTCACCTCGGCTCGAGCGGGAGCTCGACCATGAACGTGCTGCCCTCGCCCCAGGTGCTCTCGACGCGGATGGCGCCGCCGAGCAGGCCGACGAGGCGATGGCAGATCGCCAGGCCCAGGCCGGTCCCCTCGTAGGGGCGCTGGAGGCCGGAGTCGATCTGCCGGAACGGCTGGAAGAGTGAGGCCAGGTCTTCGCGCTTCATGCCGATCCCGGTGTCGCGCACGGCGACCCGCAGCGCGGGCACGGGCGCGGTCGCGCCGCGGGGGATGAAGGCGTCGGTCAGCGCCGCGCCGATCACGACCTCGCCGCGCTGCGTGAACTTGATGGCGTTGTTGACGAGGTTGATGAGGATCTGCTCGAAGCGGCGTCGGTCGCTCGCCATGGCGGGCGGCAGCCGGTCGAGCTCGGTGCGCAGCGCGAGCCCCTTCCTGGCCGCCAGCGGCGCGACCGTGGCGACGACCTGCTCGATCGAGGCGCTGGGGTCGAACGAGGCGTTGCGCATCTCGAGCTGGCCCGCTTCGATCTTGGAGATGTCGAGCACGTCGTTGATGAGGTCGAGCAGGTGCCGCGCGCTGCCCTGAACCATGCCGAGCTGCTTTGTCTGCTCGTCGTTGAGCGGACCGGCCAGGCCCTGCAGGATGATGCCGGTGAAGCCGATGATCGAGTTGAGCGGGGTGCGCAGCTCGTGCGACATGGTGGCGAGGAAGGCGGACTTCAGCTTGTCGGCGGACTCGGCGCGCACCAGCGCGGCCTCGAGCTCCGCCGTGCGCTCGCGGATCCTGCGCTCGAGCCCCTCGTTGAGCTCGTGCAGGGCGCGCTCGGCGCGCCGGCGCTCGCCGATGTCGACGCCGACGCCGATGAGGCACCGCCGGCCGTCGAGCGTGATCTGGCGGCCGGTGAAGTAGTGCGGCAGGGCGCGGCCATCCTTGGTGACGAAGGACGCCTCCACGTTCGCGTCGCCGTGCGCGAAGACCGCCGCGATGCGGGTGCGCAGGAGGTCCTTTTCGTGCTCGCCGAAGAAGTCGAGGGGGTGCATGCGCGCGACCTCGTCGGGCGAGTAGCCGGAGACGACCTCGAAGTTCCGGTTCCACCTGAGGAAGCGGCCGTCCTCGTCGTAGAGATAGAAGACCCCGGGCATCGCCTCGATCAGGCTCGCGGCGAGGCGGCGCTCGCGCTCGGCGGTGGTGGCCGCGGCGAGGGCGGCCTCGTGAGCGCTCTCGGCCGCGGCGTGTGCGCGCTGGCGCTCGGTCTCGTGCGCGCGCCGATCGAGCTCCTTCTGCGCGACCTCGGTGAAGGCCGCTTCGGTCGTGCGCACCTGGTGGTGCAAGAGCAGATAGAGCAGCGCGGCGGTGACGGCGACGAAGGCGAAGCCCTTGAAGACGCTGAGCTTGACGAGCGTGGCCGGGTCGCTGACGAGCGCCGCGAGGATCGGGTCGGACAAGGCGATCCACGTCGCGGCCGCCGCGGCGTAGACGCCGACGACCAGGAGCGCGCGCCGCCGCAGCTTGCGCCCGATCGACTCGGGCCCCGGAGGGATCTCCGATGAGACGGCGGCGGACTCTGTGGTCGGTTCCACGACATTCCTGCGGGCGATGTGCGGGGATCTCCACCGCGAGCCGCAGGCACGGCCGGCGCGCCCGGACCGGTGTCGGGTGAGGTGACGAAGCGGCGCTCGTCAGGTGTGCAAGTTAGCACAGCGGGTGGGTCATCGACAATCGCGCGACCCCGCAGAGATCACCTCGCGCCGAAGAGGATCTCGGCCGCGCGCGCGTCCTCGTCGGCGGAGGCGCGCCGCGCGACCTCGCCTCGTGGCACGCCGCCGGCGAGCAGCTCGCGGGCCGTCGCCAGCGCCTGCTTCACCTGCGCCTCGAGCCCGAAGTAGCTCCCCCAGCCGACGGTCTTGACGCCGTTGACGACGAAGGCCGGCGTGCCGCGCGCCTCGAGCGCCTCGGCCTGGGCGGTCTCGTAGGCGATCTGCGCCGCGAGCCCAGGATCGCCGAGCGCCTTTTCCCACGCCGCGAGGTCGAGCCCCAGCGCCTGCGCGTGCGCCGCGAGGTCGTGATCCTCGAGCGCGCGCTGCGCCTCGAAGAGGCGGTCGTGCATCTCCCAGAACCTGCCCTGCGCCAGCGCGGCCAGCGACGCGCGCGCGGCGGGCTCGGCGCGCGAATGCGACGCCAGCGGGTGCTGCTTGAAGACGACCTGCACCTCGCCGGGGAAGGCGCGCACGAGCTTCTTGAGCGGCTCGACCGCGCGCCTGCACACCGGGCACTGGAAGTCGGAGAAGACGAAGACCTTGACCAGCGCCTCGGCGTCGCTGGCGCCCATCGCCGGCGACGGGCCGGGCGCGCCGGCGAGCCCGGGCAGGGCCGCGGGGGCCGCGGCGAGGACCAGCGGCAAGGGCGGCGTGAGCCCGGGCGTGCGCTCGAGGGTCTTGTCGTCGGGCTCGGCGGGGGCCGCGGGCGCGGGAGCAGGAGCGGGAGCGGGTGCGGGAGCGGGTGCGGGTGCGGGTGCGGGAGCGGACGTCGCCATGGGCGGCTCCTGTCCGTCGTGTCCGGATGCGGGCGCGGGCTCACGGCCGGAGCAGGCGCCGAGGCAGACCAGGGTCGTCAATGCAGCCAGGGATCTCATGCCGATGTCCTCCGCCGGTGCCGCTACCACGTCTGGCGCGCCCTTCAAACCGTTCAAACCTCTAGGAGCGCACCCGCAGCCGTGGTAGACGCCGCGCCCGCGTACCTACGAGGAGGCTCCCCGGATGTCGATCAAAGAAAAGCTCCTCGAGCTCGAGCGTCAGGCCGAGCTCGGCGGCGGTCCCGATCGCATCGCCCGCCAGCACCGCGACAAGAAGCTTACCGCGCGCGAGCGCCTCGAGCTCCTGCTCGATCCCGGCTCCTTCGTCGAGCTCGACAAGCTCGTCACCCACCAGTGCCGCGACTTCGGCATGGACAAGCAGCAGCTCCCCGGCGACGGCGTCGTCACGGGACACGGCAAGATCGACGGGCGCCTGGTCTTCGTCTTCGCGCAGGACTTCACCGTGCTCGGCGGCTCGCTCGGCGGCGCTCACGCGACCAAGATCACCAAGGTCATGGACCTCGCCATGAAGGTCGGCGCCCCGGTCATCGGCCTCAACGACTCCGGCGGCGCCCGCATCCAGGAGGGCGTCGTGGCCCTCGCCGGCTACGCCGACATCTTCACCCGCAACGTGCTCGCCTCTGGCGTCATCCCGCAGATCTCCGCCATCCTCGGCCCCTGCGCCGGCGGCGCCGTCTACTCCCCGGCGATGACCGACTTCATCATCATGGCGCGCGAGACGTCCTACATGTTCATCACCGGGCCCGACGTCATCAAAGCCGTCACCCACGAGGAGGTCTCCAAGGAGGACCTCGGCGGCGCCATGGCCCACGCCTCCAGGTCCGGCGTCGCCCACATCGCCGCGCCCGACGAGAAGGCCGCGCTCGCCTCGATCCGCAAGCTCCTGTCGTACCTCCCCGACAACAACCTCGGCACCCCGCCGCGCCTCATGAGCGGCGACCCCCCCGAGCGCATGGACCCCGAGCTCGCCACCCTCGTGCCCGAGCAGGCCAACAAGCCCTACGACATCAAGGACGTCATCGCGCACGTCGTCGATCGCGACTCGTTCTTCGAGATCCACGCCGACTACGCCAGGAACATCGTCGTCGGCTTCGCCCGCATCGACGGCCGCTCGATCGGCATCGTCGCCAACCAGCCCGCCTTCCTCGCCGGCTGCCTCGACATCGCCGCCTCGATCAAGGGCGCCCGCTTCGTGCGCACCTGCGACACCTTCAACGTGCCGATCGTCACCTTCGTCGACGTGCCGGGCTTCCTGCCCGGCGTCGACCAGGAGCACGGCGGCATCATCAACCACGGCGCCAAGCTCCTCTTCGCCTACGTCGAGGCGACCGTGCCCAAGATCACCGTCATCGTGCGCAAGGCCTACGGCGGCGCCTACGACGTCATGGGCTCCAAGCACGTGCGCGCCGACGTCAACCTCGCCTGGCCATCCGCCGAGGTCGCCGTGATGGGGCCCGACGGCGCCGTCAACATCATCTTCAGGAACGAGCTCGCCGCCGCCCCGACTCCCGACGCCCAGCTCGCCGAGAAGAACCGCCTCGTCGAGGACTACCGCGACACCTTCGCCAACCCGCTGCGCGTCGCGCGCCTCGGCTACATCGACGCGGTGATCCTGCCCGAAGAGACGCGCCCGCGCATCGCCGAGGCGCTCGCGATGCTCGAGCACAAACGCCAATCGAACCCGCCGAAGAAGCACGGCAACATCCCCCTCTGAGAGGCCTCCCCCATGGATTCCCAGAACCCCAACGTCGTCGTCTACAACCACATCCTCTGCCCGGTCGACTTCTCCGACTGCAGCACCAAGGCGTTCTACCGCGCCGTCGGCTACAGCCAGCTCTTCAACGCGCGCCTCACCGTGTTGAACGTGCGCGAGGGCGGGCCGGTCTCGTTCTACGAGGACGTCACCGCCGGGCGCGAGGCGCTCGACGTGCTGCGCGACGGGCTGGTCACCCGCCTGAACCGCCTGCAGGAGGAGGGCAAGGTCACCCGCGAGGAGCGCGACCGCATCACGCTCGAGACGCGCAACGGCAAGCCCTTCGAGGAGATCCTGCGCGTCGCCATCCAGCTCAAGAGCGACCTCATCATCATGGGCACCCACGGCAACACCGGCTTCAAGCACCTCTTCATGGGCTCGCAGGCCGAGCGCGTCGTGCGCCGCGCCCCGTGCGACGTGCTCACGGTCAAGCCGGATGACTACGATCCCAAGCTCGATCTCGGCTGATTCGGTTCGGCGCGCGCTCGCCGCCTACTCGCCGCAGACCGCGGCGATCGGCGCGGCGCGCCCCGCCGCCGTGCTCGTGCCGCTCGTCGTGCCGCCCGCCGGTGACGCGCTCGAGGTCCTCTTCATCGAGCGCCCGCTCACCCTCAGCACGCACTCCGGGCAGGTCGCCTTCCCCGGCGGCGGCATCGACCCCGACGACGCCGACCCGGTCGCGGCCGCGCTGCGCGAAGCCGAAGAAGAGCTCGGCATCCCGCGCGCCGAGCCGCAGGTCGTCGGCGCGCTCGATCAGTTCCCGACGCACACCGGCTTTCACGTCACGCCGATCGTCGCGCTCGTGCGCGCGCCGCTCACCCTCACGCCGTCACCTCACGAGGTCGCCTCGGTCTTCCAGGTGCCGCTGCCCGCGCTCCTCGACCCCGCGGGCCGCCGCACCATGCGCGGCCTGCGTCGCGCCGCGCGCGTGCCCGCCGGGTCCGAGCCGCGCCTCACCTTCTGGGTGCACACGCCCAGGGTGATCTGGGGCGTCACCGGACACATCGTCGACAACCTCCTTGCGGTCCTGGGCGCATCGCTCGGCGGCGCCGGCGCGCGACCCTGATCACGCCACGCGCCCGTCCGCAGCTCACGCGCGCCGCGGCGACGCCAGCAGATCCTGGAGCTCCTGCACGGTCCGCGCGTCGAGCCGCGCCGCCGACAGCCCGAGGGCCTCACGCGCCAGCGCGCGATAGACCGCGAGCACCTCGCCCGCCCCGAGCGCCTCCAGCGCGTCGAGGTGGCGCGCCACCGTGTCGCGATCACCGCGGCTCACCGGGCCGGTGATCGCCTGCTCGGGCTCTGCGCGCGCGAGGTTGTCCGCCGCCGAGGCGAAGAGCGGCTGCAGCGCCTGGCGCGCGCCCTCGCGCGAAAAACCGATCGCCGTGAAGAGCGACATCGCCTGCGCGAAGAGCGCGGTCGCGTGCCCGGCCACGCTCACCGCCGCCGCGTGATAGAGCGCGCGCTCGGCCGGGATCGCATGCGGCACGAGGCCCGCGTCGATCGCCAGGCGCTCGGCCACCGCCACCGCGTCCACCTCGCCCTCGATCCCCGCCACCGCGCCGCTCGGATCCGCCCCAGGCGCCAGCGCCACCAAGGGATGCAGGCAGCCGACCGCGCGCGGCCCCGGCGCGCCTCCTTCCATCGCGGCGCGCAGGATCGCCGCCGCGTGCACGCCCGAGAGGTGAAGCCACACCTCGTCGCCCGCGCCGGCCCGTCGTCTCAGCTCGCCCGCCACCGTGCCGATCACCGAGTCGGGCACCGCCAGCACCACCACCTCGGCCGAGGGCGCCGCCGTCAGGGCACCGTCTCGTCGCGACCACACCCGCACGTCGTGTCCCGCCGCGCGCCACCGCGGCCCGAGCGCGCTCGCCGCCCGCCCGCTGCCGATCACGACGATCTTCATGGCCGATAGAGGCCTTCGGCCTCGATGATCTCGGCCACCGGCTCGGGCACCATCCACCAGTACGGCTCGCCCGCGGCCACGCGCCGCCTGACCTCGGTCGAGCTGAGATCGGGCAGGGTGAAGACCTCGTGCGCGCCCCGATCGACCACCTGCTCGCCGCGCCCGACGACGAGCACGCGCCCCTCGACCAGGGCCTCGAGGTCGCTCCAGCGCTTCCACTTGTCGCGCTCGGCCCACGCGTCGGCGCCCATCACCAGCGTCAGCTCGAGCTCGTGCTCGCGCAAGAGCGCCTCGACCGTATCGATCGTATAGCTCGGCGCCGGCAGCCGCCCCTCGATCGGCTCGACCACCACGCGCGGCCCGAGGTGCCGGACCGCCGCCGCCACCATGCGGCAGCGCGTGAAGAACGGCGAGAGCTCCTTGCCGAAGGCGTGCCCGAGCGCCGGCACCAGCCACACCTCGTCGACCCCGCCGCGGCACAGGGCCCAGGTCGCCACCAACACGTGCGCCATGTGCGGCGGGTCGAAGCTCCCGCCGTAGAACGCGACGCGCTTCTTCGCGCCGCCGTCGCCGCGCGGCGCGGTCATGGCCGAAACGCCTGCGCCTCGGCGTCGCCCGCCGCGATCAGATCGTCGACGTCGCCGCCCCGATCCAGGCACTCGCGCAGCGCGCTCGATCCCCACAAGAGATCGATCGCCGGCCGGTCCGTCACGAACTCGTAGGCGTCGCTGCGCCAGGTCCACGCCTCGGGCGCGACCGCCTTCATCGCCTGCAGCACGTAGACGCCCAGCTTGACCGCCGCCAGCGCGTTCGGATCGAAGCCGCGCAGGTAGACCCCGCCGCAGACCTCGCCGGCGTGCTTGCCGAACTGCGGCCGGAAGCGGATCGGCACGAAGTCGACGCCGGGGCAGTCCTTCTTGCGCAGGTAGGCCGCGACCGCCAGCGGGTCGACCCCGGGCGCGCCGACCTGCAGAAACGGCGAGGTCGTGCCGCGCCCCTCCGACAGCGTCGTGCCCTCGACGAGGCACATCCCGGCGTAGACCAGCGCCGTGTCGCGCGTCGGCATGTTGGGCGAGGTCGGCAGAAAAGGCAGCCGCGTGCCCTTGCGGCACGGCACCACGTGCAGCTCGCAGCCGGGCGCGAAGGTCTTGCCGTACCAGCGCGCCAGCTCCCCGACACAGAGCCCGTGGCGGATCGGCAACCCGGCGACGAGCCCGCAGAAGCTCTCGAAGCCCGCCCTCAAGAGCGGTCCCTCGCGCGCCGGGCCGATCGGGTTCGGACGGTCGAGCACCCACACCGGCACCTTGGCCGCCGCCGCCTGCCGCATGGCGAACGCCAGCGTCGCCGCGTAGGTGTAGTAGCGCACGCCGATGTCCTGGATGTCGTAGACCAGCGCGTCGATCCCCTCGAAGACCTCGGCGCGCGGCTCGAGGCTCGCCTTGTCCTCGCCGTAGAGCGACACCACCGGCAGGTCGAAGACCGGGTCGCGCGCATCCGAGCCCACCGGCTCCATGTCCTGGTGCGTGCCCCAGACCCCGTGCTCGGGTCCGCACAGCCGCACGATCGATGCACCCAGCGCGCGCATCACCTCGACCGCGTGCCGGCCCCAGTGATCGACCGCGGTGTGGTTGACGAGCAGCGCCAGGCGCTTGCCCTTGAGCTCCGGCACGAAACCCTGAGCGACCGCATCGAGACCCGACGACATCTGCACCTCCGCCCGCACACCCGACCCCGGGCCGCGCGGACGCCGCCTCATACAATGTCGTCGGCGTCGGATCTACTCATGGCGTGTGCGCCTTCATACGCATGCTCATCTCCGCGTCGGCGGACTGGCCCTGCGCTTCCATCGCCGCCGTGAGCTCGAGCGTGAGGTCCATCTCGCCGCGCGTCGGCCGCTCGAGGTCGATGGTCATCGTGCCGCTGCCGGTGATCGCCAGCCGCTCGAGCTCGACGATCGCGCCCTGCATCTCGGTGGCCTGCGGATCGGCCGCGCCGCGCATCGTCACCTCGAGCGTCGCGCGCGAACCCTCGAGCGCGACGAGCTTGTAGCGCGCGGCCAGGCGCGCCTTGACGCCCATCGAGTCCATGTGCCCGAGCACGTCCCACTCGGCGCCGGGGCCGACCGCCTCCTCGGGCAGCGGCACGAAGCCCGACTGGAAGCCGCGATCGAACCCCATCTGCATCTGCTGCATCACGGGGTTGTCGCCCTCGAGCTGCATGCCGAGCATGCGCCCGCGGCTGTCGAGCGTCACCGCGGTCGCGATCCCCTTCATCATGTCGGCCATCATCGAGGCCGCCGACTCGCCGCCCATCTTCGCGAGGTCACCGCCCAGGCGCGTCTTCACGTCGTCGATGACGCTGCGCACGCGGAAGCGCCCGTCCGCCTCGACCTCCTCGACGCGACTCGCCATCGTCAGGTCGAGGCCGAGCTCGAAGGTCATCGACTGCCCGCCCGCCTTGGCGATCGAGCTGACCGTCGCGTCGACGCGCACCTTGTCGGAGGTGTCGGCCTTGGGCGCGAAGCGCAGCACCCGCTCGCCGGTGCCGGCGCTTACGAGCGTCGTCGCCTCGGGCGCGCCGGGCGGCGGGAAGGCCCTGGCCTCCGGCAGGTCGATGCCGCCGCCCTTGCCGCAGGCGGTGAGGGGGAGCGGGCACACGAGAGACAGCCAGACGAGCGCGCGCAGATGACGCATGAAGACCTCCTGATTCGTTCGAGGGTGGGGACCCCTCGCGACGCGAGGGTAAACGTACCTCGGACGTCAGCGGGCGTAAGCGTTCCGGCGACCGGGTTCGTGCCACGCCCGGAACTCCGTGCCGCCGCGGCCCTGGCACATTGTGCCAGCCGCCGTCACGCCAGGGGGTTGCCGGGGCGAGGGTCCCGGCACCTTGACGAACAACCCGAGGAGTCCCCCATGTCGCTCACCGACTGTCGCGGCGTCAGCCACACCACCAACGATCCCAACGCCATCGCCCGGCTCGAGCTCGCGACCGCGCGCTGCGCGTCCTATATCGGCGACCCGCTCGCGCCGATCGAGGAGGCGCTCGCCGTCGATCCCGACTTCGCCATGGGCCACGCCTTCAAGGCCGGCATCGCGGTCCTGGTCGGCGAGCGCTCGTCGCGCCCGCTGCTCGCAGCGGCGCTCTCCGAGCTCGAGCGCCTCTCCCCGCGCATGAACGAGCGCGAGCGCCAGCACGCCGGTGCCGCTCGCGCCTGGTACGAAGGCGACATGGCGCTCGCCGTGCGCCGCTACGGCGCGATCGCCGTCGACCACCCCCACGACCTCTTCGCGTTGCAGCTCGCGCACATCGGCGACTTCTACCTCGGCGACTCGCAGATGCTGCGCGACCGCCCCGCCCAGGTCGTCGGCCGCTGGGATCCGAGCCTGCCCGGCATGGGCTACGTGCTCGGCATGTACGCCTTCGGCCTCGAGGAGACCGCGCTCTACGCGCGCGCCGAGGACACCGGCCTGCGCGCGCTCGCGCTCGACCGCCGCGACCCGTGGGCGGTGCATGCCGTCGCGCACGTGATGGAGATGCAGGGCCGCACCGCCGAGGGTGTGCGCTGGCTCGCCGCCACCGAGGCCGACTGGTCCGCGCCCGGCGGTGAGCCCTGCGCGCTGGCGATCCACAACTTCTGGCACCGCGCGCTCTTCCACCTCGACCGCGGCGAGATCGACGAGGCGCTCGCGCTCTACGACGCGCACGTCCGCCCCGCGCCCTCGCTCGTCGCCCTGAACAACGTCGACGCCTCATCCTTCCTGTGGCGCCTCCGCCTGCGCGGCGTCGACGTCGGCGCCCGCTGGGACGGGCTCGCCGCCGACTGGGACGCCATGCGCGACGACGGCTTCTATGCCTTCAGCGACGCGCACGCGATCATGGCCTACCTCGGCGCCGGCCGCGCCGACGCGGTCACGCGCACGATCGAGGCGATGAACGCCTGCGCCGCCGGCCAGGGCACCAACGCCATGATGACGCGCGACGTCGGCCTGCCGCTGTCGCGCGCGCTCATCGCCTTCGACCGCGGCGACTACGCGGGCGCGATCGACGCGCTCCTGCCGATGCGCTCGATCGCCAACCGCTTCGGCGGCAGCAACGCCCAGCGCGACGTCGTGCACCTGACCTTGACCGAGGCGGCGCTGCGCGCCGGTCGCGGCCAGCTCGCACGCGCGCTCACCGCCGAGCGCGTCGAGCTGCGCCCGGATAACGGCTTCAGCGTGCACCTGGCCGCGCGCGCCCGCGACCTCGCCTGATCGTCGATCGACCTGGGGGCGGGCGCAACCAAGGCGCCCGCCCTCATGGCCCGCGGGCCCTCAGCGTCGCTGCCGTACGCGCAGCATGTCGAGCACCCAGAAGGTCGCGCCGGCGGCGAGCACGTGCTTGACCGGGTGGCCCGAGAGGCCACCATCGGTCGCGTGCGCGATGGCGAGGTCGTAGTGCTCCGTGACCTTGGCGCCGGCGTAGAGCGCGACCGCGACGGCGAGATGCCAGCCGTGCGACCAGCGCGACCTGAAGAGCAGGAGCACGCAGATCGTGACGACCATCGGCATGAGCTGAACGCCATAGTAGAGGCGGAGATCACCGGTCGCGACCCAGAGAAGGACGCTGCCGAGGCCGATGACGAGGCCGAGCGGCAGGAGCCAGCGCGCCGTGACCTCGGTCTGCTCGGTGACGAGCGCCACGGTGAGACCGATGAAGCCGAGCGTCATCGGCAGGCGGTCCCAGACGAGCGAGGCGTCGTCGGGACGCCAGTGGTAATACGCCGAGCCGAAGGCGACGAGCAGCACGCCGCCGAAGAAGACGCCCCACGCCGCGGGCGCCGGGGTGTCGAAGCGCCGCAGACGAGCGAGCCCCCACGCG
This sequence comes from Deltaproteobacteria bacterium, assembly GCA_011526585.1. Classification (GTDB taxonomy): domain Bacteria; phylum Myxococcota_A; class UBA9042; order PHBI01; family PHBI01; genus WYBB01. The sequence continues at coordinate 34,925 of WYBB01000170.1, read as the reverse complement.
CCGACGATGGCGAACGGCAGGTTCGACACGACGTTCATGAAGTTCGGGATCCCGAGCCAGGCGCGCTGGTCTGCGAAGCGGTGATAAGCCTGATCCTGGGCGATGGGGTCGGCGAGGAAGAAGCCGAAGAGCGAAAGAGCCGCCAGGGCGGCGATGAGGCCGAGGCGCTGGCGGGTGGCATTGCCAGAACGGGCGATATCAAGTTTCATGCGAGCTCTTCCGGTCGTTCGGCGGGGCCGAGCGGCGGCCCACTCGCGCCATCGGGCGGCTCACGCGGCGCGCGCACAACGAGACACCCGTGTCATCATTCATCGAGAACCTCGAACGCGACTACCTGCAGCTCACGATCCCGCTCGTCGCGGCGTTGATCGGCTGGTTCACGAACTGGGTGGCCATCAAGATGATGTTCCATCCGCTCGACTTCGTGGGCATCAAACCGTTCCTCGGCTGGCAGGGGATCGTGCCGGCCAACGCGGTGCGCCTCGCGCGCACCGGGCTCGAGCTCGTGACGAGCCAGGTGCTCAAGGTGCCACAGCTCTTCGAGGACTTCGACGCGCGCGCGCTGGTCGAGAGCGAGAGCGAAAAGCTCAACAAGCTCGTGCGCCAGACCCTCGAGGAAAAGGCCAAGGCGGAGCTGCCGCAGATGTGGGCCGCCCTCTCGCCCCAGATCAAGGAGCAGGTCTTCCAGGTCGCCGAGGGCGAGGTGCGCCAGATGTCGATCGAGGTCTTCAAGGCCGCCGCCGCCGACATCGAGAACCTCATCGACGTCAAGCGCATCGTCACCGATGCGGTCAAGCGCGACAAGGCCCTCATGAACGAGACCTTCCTGCGCGTCGGCAAGAAGGAGTTCAAGTTCATCGAGTACTCCGGCTTCTGGTTCGGCCTGGTCTTCGGCGTGCCGCAGCTCGTGCTCTGGCTCTTCATCCCGGCGAGCTGGTCCCTGCCGGCCTTCGGCTTCTGCGTCGGCTACGCGACGAACTGGCTCGCGCTCTACCTGATCTTCGAGCCGAAGACGCCGAAGAAGTTCCTCGGCATCCCCTACCAGGGGCTCTTCCACCGGCGCCAGAAGGAGATCGCCAAGGAGTTCGCCGACGTCGTCTCGCAGCGCGTCTTCAACAACCAGAACCTCTTCCGCGAGATCTCCGGCGGCGAGTCGCGCCAGAAGCTGCTCGCGATCGTCGGCGCCAAGGCCGACGAGCTCATCGCCCGCTACCAGAAGCACCCGATGGCGGCGATGGCGATGAAGCCCGAGCTGGTCACCCAGCTGCGCGCCGATCTCCTGCGCGACGTCGAGGCGGAGATGTTCCGACCGGGAAGCCTCGTGCAGCAGTTCGTCGACAAGTCGGAGAACATCCGCCAGATGCTGGCCGAGCGCATGGCGGTGATGGAGCCGGAGTCGTTCGAGAACGTGCTGCGCCCCGCCTTCAAGCAGGACGAGTGGAAGCTCATCCTCGCCGGCGCCGTGCTCGGCCTGGCGGTCGGCCTGCTCCAGGTCACCTGGTACCTGTGAGCCGGCGCGCGCTCACAACTCTTCGAACTTGCAGGTGAAATGCCGCAAGCGCGGCGGCTCCTCGACGATGCGCAGGCCGCCGATCCGCTCGCGCGCGGCGAAGACCTCGAGGATCGCCTCGACGACGTAGTCGATGTGGCTCTGGGTGTAGACGCGGCGCGGGATCGCCAGGCGCACCAGCTCGAGCTGCGCGTGCTCGCCGAACATCACGCCGCCGATCTCGCAGGCGCGGATCCCGGCGTGCCGATAGAGCGCGCACGCCAGCGCCTGCCCCGGGAACTGCGCCTTCGGCACGTGCGGCAGGAAGCGCGCCGCGTCGAGGTAGACCGCGTGCCCGCCCGCCGGGCGCAGGACCGGCACGCCCTCGGCGTGCAGGTGGTCGCAGAGGTAGGCGGTCGAGACCGCGCGGTAGCGCAGGTAGTCCTCGTCGAGCACCTCGTCGAGGCCCTGGGCGATCGCCTCCAGATCGCGCCCGGCGAGGCCGCCGTAGGTCGGGAAGCCCTCGGTCAGGATGAGGATGTTGCGCGCCTCGGCGGCCAGCCGCGCGTCGTTGGTCGCCAGGAAGCCGCCGATATTGGCCAGGCCGTCCTTCTTGGCGCTCATGGTGCAGCCGTCGCCCAGCGCGAAGAGCGCGCGCGCGATCTCGCGGACCGAGCGCTCGGCAAACCCGGGCTCGCGCGTCTTGATGAACCAGCAGTTCTCGGCGAAGCGGCAGGCGTCGAAGTAGAGCGGGATCGCGTGCGCCTCGAGGATCGCGCGCACGCCGCGGACGTTGTCGAAGGAGACCGGCTGGCCGCCCCCGGCGTTGTTGGTGATCGTCACCATGCCGATCGGCACCCGCCGCGGATCGGCCTCGACCAGCTCCGCCAGGCGCGCCAGATCGACGTCACCCTTGAACGGCAGCTCCAGCGTGGGGTCTCGCGCCTCGGCGCGCACGAGGTCGCGCGCCGTGCCGCCGCCGTACTCGATGTTGGCGCGCGTCGTGTCGAAGTGGGTGTTGTTGGGGATGATCTTGCCCGCCCCGCCGACGATCGAGAAGAGGATGCGCTCGGCGGCGCGCCCCTGGTGGGTCGGGATCACGTGCTCGTAGCCGAAGATCTCCTGCACCTTGGCCTGGAAACGCTGAAACGAGCGGCTGCCGGCGTAGCTCTCGTCGCCGCGCATGACGCCGGCCCACTGCTCCTGGCTCATCGCGCCGGTGCCGGAGTCGGTCAACAGATCGATGAGCACATCCTCGGCCGCGAGCTGGAAGAGGTTGAAGCTCGCGCGCCGTAGCGCCGCCTCGCGCTCTTCCTGCGTGGTCTGGCGCACCGGCTCGACGACCTTGATGCGGAACGGCTCGATGATGGTCTTCATCACGCCGCATCCTTCGCCAATTTCCCCGAGCCGTGTCAAACTCGCGCCTCGATGGAACCCCTGCCGCCTGCCCTCATCATCGCCGCCCATGGCTCCAAGGCGAGCGGCTGGGCCGACGCCATCGCCGAGCTGGTGCGCCACGTCGAGGAGAGCCCGGGCGTGTCCGCGGTCTTCTCGACGGTCGGCGCCGGTTTCCTCGAGGAGTCGCAGCCGCCGCTGGCCGACGCGGTGATGACGCCGCTCGAGTCCGGCGCCGCCGAGGCGATCGTCGTACCGCTCTTCCTCACCGCCGCGCGCCACCAGTCCGAAGACGTGCCGGCGATCCTCGGCTTGCCGGTGCCGACGCACATCCGTCGCCGCGCCATCGCCGAAGGCCACCGCGTCCTGCCGCCCGGGCTGCCGATCCGCCTCGTGCCGCTCGGCGACGTCGCCGAGATCCTGCACAAGAACGTCGTGCGCAGGATGGCGCTCGAGGTGCGCGACCCGTCGCGCGAGGCTGTCGTGCTGGTCGGCTACGGCTCGACGATCTTCTTCGAGGAGTGGGAGGCGCTCATGCACGAGATCCGCCTGCGCCTCCTGCGCGACGGCTACGCCGGGGTCTCCCACGCCTACTGCGGCCACGTCGCCCAGCTCTCGCCCGAGCCGACCTACAAGGCGATCCTGCACGCCGCCCAGCAGGCCGGCGTCAAGCGCGTGCACGTGATGCCGCTCCTGATGGCGGTCTCCGAGCTGCAGACCGGGCCCATCGCCAGCGCCTGCCAGACCGCGTTCCCCAAGCTGGTCAAGGACCACATCCAGCTGCGCTACCTCGCCGACGCGATCCTGCCCGACGGCGATCTGGCGGCGCGCATCGCCTTCGTCGCGCTGCAGGCGATGGGCGTGACGGCGCCGATGTTCGGCCCGCTCACGCCGGGGCGCAAGGGCGGGGCCGGGGGCGCGGCGTGAGGTGCTTGACCCGGCGCGCCGAAGGGCCGATCCTCTCGCGTCGCGCGCTTCGCGTCGAAGCGGCGCGGCTCGACGAGGTCAGCCCGATGAATCAGCCCCCGACCAGGCCCCCGACCACGCCCTCGGGCCGCGCGCGCATCCGCGGCGTCGTCGTGCTCGCCGTCGCGCTCGGCGCCTGCGGTTCCAGCGACAAGGCCAAGGAACCTGCCAAGCCCGAGGCGCAGCTCCTCGGCATGGAGATCGTCGGCGAGACCAGCGTCGAGCGCTACGATCTCAACGGCGACGGCAACCCCGACCTCTTCAAGACCTACGTCCTGCGCGGCCCCAAGGACGACCCCGAGAAGCGCACCCAGCTCCTCGGGCGCCAGGACCTCGACCTCGACTTCGACGGCAACGTCGACGTTCGCCGTCACTTCAACGAGCTCGGCACCGTCGTGCGCGAGGAGATGGACCTCGACTTCGACGGCCAGTTCGACGCGATCGACTACTACAGCGACGGCACGCTCTATCGCCGCGACATGGCGCTCAACTTCGAGGGCAAGCCGTCGATCGTCAAGTACTACACGGCCAACAAGCTCGCCCGCAAGGAGCGCGACACCAACGCCGACGGCAAGATCGACACCGTCGAGTTCTACGACAACGGCAAGCTCATCCGCATCGGCGTCGACAAGGACGGCGACGAGAAGCCGGACGTCTACACCGAGGTCGAGCCCGAGGGCGACGAGGGATAGCGCCGATGTATCTCCATCGTTCGTTCCAGCTGTGGCGCCGGCTCGCGCGCTCGCACGCGCTCGACGTGCATTTCGACCTCGGGCTGCGCGCCTTCGAGGAGCGCGACCTCGAGCGCCTCAAGCAGAACCGCACGGCGATCGCGCTCCTGCCCGAGGGCGGCATGGGCTCGCTCGAATACCTCGCCCTGGGGTGGCGCCTCGCCTGGCTCGAGGAGCGGCACGAGGACGCGGTCGAGACCGCGCGCGCCATCACCAAGCTCTACCCGGAGGATCCCGACGGCGTGCTCGAGCTCTCGCAGATCCTGAGCGATCTCGGGCGCGCCCACGACGCCTACGACGTGCTGAAGGCCGGCGTGGAGAGCCAGCCCGACGATCCCGATCTGTGGTTCGAGCTCGGGCTCGTCGCCGAGCGTCTCGGCAAGGACGCCCTGCGCAAGAAGGCCTGGCGCCGCGTCTGGGAGCTCGAGCACGAGCAGGCCCCCGAGCGTCAGCTCTTCCTGCCCGAGGAGCTCTTCATCAAGACGGTCGAGCACACGATCGAGAAGCTGCCCGAGATGGCGCGGCGCGCGCTCGACAACGTGGCGATCCTCGTCGAGGACTACCCCGAGCGCTGGATCGTCGACGACGACGTGGCCGACCCGCGCATCCTCGGCCTCTTCGACGGTCCGCCGCTGCCCGACGAGCACAGCACCAGCGCCGTCATCGAGGGGCCGGCGCGCATCTACCTCTTCCGCTGGAACATCGACCGCACCTGCCGCAGCGAGGCCGAGGCGATCGAGCAGGTCGAGATCACCGTCCTGCACGAGATCGGCCACTACCTGGGCCTCGATGAAGAGGCGCTCGAGATCCGCGGCCTGAGCTGAACTCGTCAGCGCGCTGGTTTTGGGTTAGGGTGCTGCCTCGCGTCGACGCGACCCCCGCGACGGATGGCGAGCCGGCCCTCGGCTCCCGCTCCTCGAGCGGTGGGTGGTCGCGAAGAACGCCGTCGTCTTCGTCCCCAGCCCGCAGAGAGGAGGAACCTCATGCCGAATGCCCGGTCATCGTCGCTGCTCGCGCGCATCGCCGGTCCATGGGCGGCGCTCGTGCTCACGTCGCTCGCCCTGTCAGGGAGCGCGCGCGCCCAACTCGAGCCGCCGCCATCGGACGCCGAGGGGCGCTGCGAGACGCCGCGCCAGGCGTTCTACACCGTGCTCTACTGGCTCCAGCCCGAGCGTCTCGACCGGACGCGCGCCGCCGCCTGCCTCGACCGCACCGGCCTCACCGATCCCGAGCGGCAGGCGCCACCCTTGGCGGCCGCCTTCAAGACCCTGCTCGACGAGGCGGACGTCTGGGTTCGCTGGGAGGACGTGCCCGACGAGCCCGACTATCGGGACGCGGACGGCGAGCACCGCTTCGCCCTCTACCCCGACCAGATCGCCGGCATCGAGGTGCAGAAGATCCGCGGTCGCTGGCTCGTCGCGCGCTCGAGCCAGGAGCTCGTCGCCAAGCTCGCCAAGCGCATCACCGATCCGCCGACCGGGCTCCGCGCGCTGATGCCCGACTGGTTGCGCGGCGACGTCTTCGGCGTCGAGGCGTGGCAGCTCATCGGGCTCGTGCTCCTGATCCTGATCGGCATCTTGATCCGCAAGGTCGTCATCTACCTCATCGTGCACTACCTGCGCCGCCTCACCAAGCGCATCAAGATCGGCTGGCTCGACCGCGTCGTCGCCAAGGCGGACAGCCCGCTCGGCACGCTGGTCGTCGCCGGCGTCATCGCCGTCGGCTCGCCCGTCCTGCAGCTGCCCGACGGCCTCGGCTTCATCGTGCTCCTCGCCGTGCGCACGCTCGCCGCCTTCAGCGTGGTGTGGCTCCTCTATCGGCTGGTCGACGTCGTCTCCGACGTGCTCGAGGCGCGCGCCGCCAAGACCGAGAGCAAGCTCGACGATCAGCTCGTGCCTCTGTTGCGCAAGTCGCTCAAGGTCTTCTTCGTCGTCATCGGCGCGATATTCATCCTGCAGAACCTCGACGTCGACGTCGGCTCGCTGCTCGCCGGACTCGGCCTCGGCGGCCTCGCCTTCGCCCTGGCCGCCAAGGACACGGTCGCGAACTTCTTCGGCTCGATCATGATCTTCATCGACAAGCCCTTCCAGATCGGGGACTGGATCGTGATGTCGGGCATCGAGGGCACGGTTGAGGAGGTCGGCTTCCGCACCTCGCGCATCCGCACCTTCTACAACTCGGTCGTCACCGTCCCCAACGCCAACGTCACCAACACGGCGATCGACAACATGGGCGCGCGCCGCTACCGGCGCTACAAAGCGACGCTCGGGCTGACCTACGACACGCCGCCCGAGAAGGTGCAGGCCTTCTGCGAGGGGGTGCGCGCCATCGTGCACGCGCTGCCGCAGATGCGTAAGGACTACTACTTCGTCGAGTTCCAGGGCTTCGGCGACAGCGCCCTCGAGATCATGCTCTACGTCTTCTTCGACGTGCCGGACTGGGCAGGCGAGCTGCGCGCGCGCACCCTCCTGAACCTCGAGATCGTGCGCCTGGCCGAGGCGCTCGAGGTCTCGTTCGCGTTCCCGACCCAGACCGTGCACATCGCCCGGGAGACCCCGGCGCCGAGCGGCGCCAGGCCCGGCGGCCCGCGCCCGCTCACGAAGGTCATCGAGGCCTTCGGGCCCGGTGGCGAGCTCGCCCAGCCGGGCGGGTTCAAGCTCAGCGACGGCTACGAGCCGCGGCGCTCCGCGCAGAAGATGCGCCTCGAGGAGGAGCGATCCGATTCGGACGACGACGCGCGATGAAAAAGCGCCATGAGCACATCCGGCGCGCCCGTGCCAAGTGACTGAAATAGCGTGAATCGGCGAAGGCGATCGACGCGCACGGGCGAAAGTCGCGCGCCCTGGGGTTGACTCCCTCGATCTCGTGCCAGATGGTCAAAGGTCCGGCGTCTCGAATTCGAGCGGTGCGCCGCGCGATCTCCGCCCCTTTGCGGGCCCGACGATCGCGCCGGCGTGACCGGAGCGCCAGACGCACAGCCCGCGGTGCCTCGTCGTACCGCCCCCTCAACGGGTGGCCTGTCCGAGACAGGCGCGAATGCCCGCAAACATCCAACCCGAGGCGCGAGCCTCGCTTGCCAGGAGGTTTCATGAGCACCGCCATCGATCTCGCATTGCCGACGGAGGGGATCACCTACCCGCGCCCGGTCGCACCCGGCGGGGTTGCCGAAGGGCACCGGCTCCGTGCGCTACCGCGCGTGAGGCAGCCGCTCCGCCGCTATCGCGCCTTGCAGCGCGGCGATCTCGACCAGATGAGCTGTCTCGACGTGCTTACGCCGGAGCAGCGCCTGGCGATGAAGGCGGTGAGCGCGGTGTTGCCGTTCCGCACCAACAACTACGTCGTCGAGGAGCTCATCGACTGGAGCCGCATCCCCGACGATCCGATCTATCAGCTGACCTTTCCGCAGCCCGGCATGCTCGATCCCGCGGATCTCGCGACGATGATCGACCTGCACCAAAAAGGCGCCGGCGAGGTGGAGATCCTCGCCGCGGCGCGCACGATCCAGGCGCGCATGAACCCGCACCCCGCCGGCCAGCGCGAGCTCAACGTGCCGCGCGTCGACGGCGAGCCGCTGCCCGGCATGCAGCACAAGTATCGCGAGACGGTCCTCTTCTTCCCGTCGCAGGGGCAGACCTGCCACGCCTATTGCACCTACTGTTTCCGCTGGGCGCAGTTCGTCGGCCTGGACGAGCTGCGCTTCGCCAGCCGCGAGGTCGACGGGCTCTCGCGCTACCTGGCCGAGCACGACGAGGTCTCGAGCGTGCTCTTCACCGGCGGCGACCCGATGATGATGCGCACCTCGCTGCTCGAGCGCTACGTCGCGCCGCTGCTCGACCCGCGCCTCGACCACGTCACCTCGATCCGCATCGGCACCAAGGCCCCGGCCTACTGGCCGCAGCGCTTCCTCACCGACAAGGACGCCGACGAGCTCCTGCGCCTCTTCGAGGCGATCGTTGCGTCGGGCAAGCACCTCGCGCTGATGGCGCACTTCAGCCACCCGCGCGAGCTCGAGACGCCGGCCGCGCAGGAGGCGGTGCGCCGTATCCGCGACACCGGCGCGGTCGTGCGCTGCCAGGCGCCGCTCATCCGGCACATCAACGACGACGCGCGCACCTGGGCGGAGATGTGGCGCCTGCAGGTGCAGCTCGGGCTCGTGCCGTATTACATGTTCGTCGAGCGCGACACCGGCCCCAAGAACTACTTCGCGGTGCCGCTGGCGCGCGCCTACGAGATCTTCCGCGAGGCGTTCACGCAGATCTCCGGGCTCGCCCGCACCGTGCGCGGCCCCTCGATGAGCGCCACGCCGGGCAAGGTCGTCGTCGACGGCGTGGCGACGGTCGCGGGCGAGGAGGCCTTCGTCTTGCGCTTCCTGCAGGCGCGCAACCCCGACTGGGTCGGCCGGCCGTTCTTCGCGCGCTACGATCGTGAGGCGACCTGGCTCGACCAGCTGCGCCCGCTGGCGCACGAGCGCGAGTTCTTCTTCGAGCCCGAGCTGAGGCGCATGCTCGAGGAAGGGGGCGCGCGCGCCGCCGGGGTCGAGCGGCGCAAGCCGGCGATCTTCGGCCACGTCGAGTGGGAGTGATCGTCGCCTTCGATTAGACTGCTCGGGTGAGACGAGACACCCACCTCGGCGCGATCGGGATCGCGCTCCTCGCGAGCGCGGTTGCCGGCTGTCGCGGCGAGACCGCGCCGCCCGAACCGGTCGGCGATGGGATCACCGCGCCGCCCGTTCGCGCGCCGCGCCTCTCCCTGCCGCCCGATCGGCCGCTCGTCACCGAGGCCCTCGGCAAGGAGGCGTGGCGCGCGCTCGCGGTCTCGCCCACGCGCGACCGCGTCGTCATCGCCACGGCCGAGCACGTCTTTTCGCTGGCGCTGCCCGCCAGGAACGAGGTCTGGCGGCGCGCCCTGCCGGGCCCGGTCAACTTCATCGCCTGGTCGCGCGACGGCGCCGAGGTGGCACTGCTCGGCCGCACCGACGAGGCCGACGAGCGGCTCATCGTGCTCGGCGCCGTCGCCGGCGAGGTCAGGAGCGAGCGTGTCCTGCCCGGGCTCAGCTCGCCGCCGCAGCCCGGCGATCGCGGCGGGATCCAGCCGCCGGCCTGGCCGACCGGGCTCATGCCGGCGATGGGCGGCGAGGCCGGCTGGTGGATCACCAACGCCTACGGCGTGCACCTCGCGCGCGCCGACGCGACGACCTTGAGCGAGGTGAAGCCCGCGCCCGCGGACGGCGCGCGCATCGTCGCCTCGCAGGACGGGAGCTCGCTCTGGCGCGCGGGCTCGAAGACGCTCGAGGAGGTCGGCGGCGCGGGCCGGGTCGAGCTCGGCTGCCACGCTCAGACCTTCGTCGTCGATCGCGGGCTCGACCGCGCGGTGACGACCTGCTGGGAGTCCCAGCGCCCGCCCGAGCTGCACGTCGTGGAGCTGTCGACCGGCCGGCTGCTCGGGGTGCTCGAGAGCGGGCCCGAGCTCGCCGTGGTCGGCCTGGTCGCGCGTGACGCGCTGGTCGTGATCGCGCCGGGCGCCAGCCGGGCCGGCTGGATCGAGCTCGGCGCGGACGGGGTGCGCTCACGGCTCGTCGCGCAGGCGGGCGGCTGGAGCGCCATCGACTTCTCGCCGAGCGGGCGGCTCGCGGTCGGCGTCGGCGGCGGCGCGATCGAGGTGCTCGACGTGGCGCGCGGCGAGGTCGTCTGCGACCACGACGTGCTCGGCCGCCACGGGGTCGTCATCGCCGCGGGCTTTTCCGACGAGGAGACGCTGTGGACGCTCTCCTATCGCCGCGACGTCTTCAACGCGCTGCAGGTCGCGGTCGCCGCCGTGTTCGACCGGTGTTTGCTCGGTCCGGCGCGCGCGCTCGGGATCGGCAAGACGACCAACCTCGTGCCGCGCTGGGCGGCGGGCCGGCCCGGCTTCCTCCTGAACGCGCTCTACGGCGGCGGCGACTACGGGCTCGTGCTCGCGCCGGTCGCCGACGGGGCGACGCCCGAGGTGCTCGCGCCCCGGGCGACCCCGCAGTTCGCGGTCTTCGACGGCGGTCGCGCGCTGAGCGCCGTCGCGCACGACTTCGCCGCGGTCTGGCGCGCCGACTCGGGCCCGGCCGTCGAGCAGGCGCGCTTCGGCGCGGTCGCCCGGATCGCGGTCTGCGGCGCGCGCGTGCTCGTCTACCGCTACAACCTCGGCTGGAGCGTGCACACGCCCGACGGCGCGCGCGAGCTCACGCGCTTCGACGTCTCGCAGCCCGAGGCGGTCGCCTGCGTCGGCGACGAGCTCTTCGTCGCCGATCGGCGGCGCCTGGTCGTCGTCGATCTCGGCCGCGACGATCCGCCGGTCGCGCGCGCCACCGAGAGCCTCGCGCTCGAGCGCGCGCCGGGCCTGCTCGCACCCTCGCCCGACGGGCGCGTGGTGCTGATGCCCGGCGGCGGCACCGGCTGGCGCGTGTGGCGACGCGGACCCGACACGCCGTGACGCGCGCGCTGGCCGGGCTACGCCTTCCGCCGCGCCGAGCCTGGCCGCGCACGCGGCTCGTGCAGGAGGCGGCGGTGGCGGTGGTGCTGCGCGGCGAGACGACAGACCTCGCCGAGGTCCTGCTCGTCAGGCGCGCGCGTCGCGACGGCGACCCCTGGTCGGGGCACATGGCGCTGCCCGGTGGCCGGCGTGCTCACACCGATCGCGATCTCGTCGCCACGACGATGCGCGAGACGCGCGAGGAGATCGGCGTCGAGCTCGCGCGCGAGCGGCTCATCGGCGCCTTGCCACCGGTCGTCACCGTCGCGCCGGCGCGCGGGGCGCGGGCGATCTTCGGCGTGGCGCCGCGCGTCCTGCCGATGCTGGTGAGCCCGTTCGTCTTCAGCGTCGAGGCCGAGCTCGCCTTCACGCCCAACGCCGAGGTCAGCGCCGTGCGTTGGGCGGCGCTCTCCGAGCTGCGCCGGCCGGAGCGCGCGACCACACGTCCGTGGCGCATGCTCGGCGTGCGCTGGCCGGCGCCGGCGTGGGACCTCGAGGGCGACGTCGTCTGGGGTCTGACCCACCAGATGTTGCGCACGCTCTTGCGCGCGCTGCCTTGAAGGTCCAGGTTGGACGGCATGAGCGCCTCGGACGAGTCACCGCCGCCGCCTCCAGCACCGCCGTCGTCTCCGGCGACGGCGCGCGCCGCTTCGAGCCCGATCGTCGACGGCTGGGTCAGCGCGATGGGGATCCGCATCGTGAGCGCGACGGCGGACGCGGTCGAGGTCGAGTGGACCGTCGGCGTACATCACCTTCAGCCCTTCGGCCTCGTGCACGGCGGCGTGCACTGCGGCGTGATCGAGACGGTGTGCTCCTACGGCGCGACGCTTGCGGCCAGGGCGCGCGGCCACGAGGGCGGCGTGGTCGGGCTCGAGAACCACACGAGCTTCATCCGCGCCGTGCGCGTGGGCGCGGTCCTGAGGTGCCGCGGCACGCCGATCACGCGCGGGCGCACGACCCAGGTGTGGGAGGCGACGGTCGTCGACGCCGATCAGCGCGTCGTCGCCACCGGGCGTGTGCGCCTCCTCGTCGTGCGCCCGGAGGAGCTGCGCTGAAGGGCGCGCGCAACCTTGACAGGAGCCACCTCCTGCGGTCGAATCGAAGTTCTTCAAGGTGGAGCTTGCGGTGGCCGCGGAGCGTGACAGCGACGTGCGGAGGTTGCTGATCCTCGATGACGAGGCGGCGGTCGGCACGACCATCGCGAACATCGCGCTCTCGGCCGGCTTCGAGGCGCGCGCGCTCACCGATCCGGAGGTCTTCTTCCACGAGATGGACGCGTGGGAGCCGAGCCACATCGCGCTCGACCTGGTCATGCCCGAGGTCGACGGCATCGAGGTGCTGCGACGCCTCGGCGATTCCGGGTGCCGCGCCAGCGTCATCATCACCAGCGGCGTCGGCAGCCGCGTGCTCGAGGCCGCGCGGCTGTCCGCGCTCGAGCACGGCCTCGCGATCGCCGGGGTCGTGTCCAAGCCGTTCACGCCCGCCAAGTTTCGCACGCTCCTGCGCGAGGGGCAGGGGGCCGTGCGCCCGGTGCCACGCTCGGGTCGGCAGTCCAGGAACGAGGTCGCCATCACGGCGTCGATGCTCGAGACCGCGCTCGCCCGGCGCGAGCTCAGCCTCGCCTATCAGCCCAAGATCCTCTGTGCCTCGGGCGCGGTCGCCGGCTTCGAGGCGCTCGCCCGCTGGCAGCACCCCGAGCACGGGCCGATCGCGCCGGATCGCTTCGTCGTCGCGGCCGAGCACCTCGGCCTCATCGACGCGCTGACCGACCATCTCTTCGAGCTGGCGCTCACCTGGTTCACGTCGGCCCTGCCCGAAGGCGAGACCAGGCTCTCGTTCAACATCTCGCGCCGCTCGCTCGGCGACATCGGCTTCGCCGATCGCCTCGCCGGCCGCTGCCTCGCGCACGGCCTGCGCCCGCAGCGCGTGATCCTCGAGATCACCGAGACCAGCGCGCTCTCCGATCCGACGACCTCGCTCGATCTGCTGACGCGCCTGCGCTTCAAGGGCTTCCGCCTCTCGATCGACGACTTCGGCGTCGGCTATTCGTCGATCGCGCAGCTTGCGCGGCTGCCCTTCTCGGAGCTGAAGATCGACAAGTCGTTCGTGATGAGCGCCGCCACCTCCGCCGAGGCGCGCACGATCATCCGCGCCATGATCGGGCTCGCCCACGGCCTCGAGCTCGAGGTGACCGCCGAGGGGGTCGAGGACGAGCCAGCGCTGACGATGCTGCGCGAGGCCGGCTGCGATCTGGCGCAGGGCTACCACATCGCGCGTCCCATGCCCGACGGCGCCGTGCCCGCCTGGCTGGGCGCCCGCCCGCTGATCGGGACGCAGGCGCGGTGACGCGGTGAGCGGTTCCCACGACGGCGACGCGCGGAGCGCCCACGAGCGCACGCGGCTCCTCGGCTTCTTCGAGCAGGCGCCGAGCTTCATGACGATCATGCGCGGGCCGGAGCACCGCTTCGAGCTCGCCAACGCCGCCTATCGGAGCCTCATCGGCGGCCGCGGTGAGATCATCGGGCGCACCGTGCGCGAGGTCTTCCCGGACCTCGTCGGGCAGGGCTTCTTCGAGCGCCTGGACGAGGCCTACGCGACCGGCGAGCCGTTCGTCGGCGAGGCCGTGCCGATCGTCCTGCGCTCCAAGCCCGACCAGGCGCCCGAGACGCGCTACCTGAGCTTCGTCTACCAGCCGACCCGCGACGAGCGCGGCGCGATCGACGGCATCCTCGTCGTCGGCCACGACGTCACCGCGCTCAAGCGCGCGCAGCGCATGGAGGCCGCGGTCCGGCTCGCGAGCGGAATCGCTCACGATTTCAATAACTTGCTGGCGATCATCGTCGGCAACGTCGAGCTCCTCATCGAGCACCTCGAGGCCGATACGTACGGGCGATCGCTGGCGCAGCTGATCTCGTCGGCCGCCGATCGCGGAACGACGCTGGTCAGTCGCCTGCTGGCCTACTCGCAGCGCCAGCGGCTCGACAACCGCGTGGTGGAGCTCGGCGCGGTCCTGGAGGCGATGGCGCCGGCGCTCCGACACCTGCTCGGCACAAACGGCACGCTCACGCTCGAGGTCGCGCGCGGGCTCTGGCCGGTCCGGGTCGATCCCGCGCAGATCGAGATCGCGCTCGTCGATCTCGCGACGAACGCGCGCGACGCCATGCGGCGCGGCGGTCGTCTCGTCTTGCGAGCCGACAACGTCAGCATCTCGCCCAACGGCGAGGCGGCGGCGCAGATGGGCGCACCCGCGGGTCACGCCCCCTTGCGCGGCGGAGACTACGTCCGCATCGTCGTCGTCGACGACGGCAGCGGCATGATGCCCGAGGTCCTCGCCAGCGCCTTCGAGCCCTTCTTCACCACCAAGGACTTCGGGCACGGCGCGGGCCTCGGCCTGAGCATGGTGCAGGGCTTCATCGAGCAATCCGAGGGACACGTCGGCGTCGTGTCGGAGCCGGGTCGGGGAACGACCGTGACCCTGCTCCTGCCGCGCGCGCCCGCACCCGCAATCGCGCGGTCGAGCGCCGCGTCCTCTGGCGGCGCGCCGTCGGACACCACGCCACCGCCCACCTCCAACGCGACACGCGCCCACATCCTCGTCGTCGACGACGAGGCGACGATGCGTCGTCACGTGCTCACGCTGCTCACGCGCCTCGGCTACGACGCGACCGTAGCCGCGACCGCCGAAGAGGCGCTCGAGAGGATGCGCGCCGGGGAGCGCTTCGATCTCCTCATCACCGACGTGATCATGCCGGGCGGTATGAACGGGCGCGAGCTCGCCGACGCGGCGTGCAAGCTCCAGGCGGATCTGCGGGTGCTCTACACGTCGGGCTATCCGGCCGAGGTGCTGGCCGAACGCGACGGGTTCGCGGTCGAGGCCCGACACTTCCTGACCAAGCCCTATCGCAAGCAGGAGTTGCAGGCCCGGGTCGAGGCCTTGCTCACCGCGTAGGCTGCGCCCTCCGTGGCCGCCTGTCGCGGAACGACGCTCAGGGATCCCACCCGTCGGGGATCCACGCTCAGGGATCGGAGGGAGCGCGCTTCGGGAACAGAGGCGTCAGGACCGCCAGGATCTCCGGCACCGTGAAGGGCTTGGTCACGACCTCCTTGACGCCGAGCGCCTGCAGGCGCTGCAGCCGATCGTCGCGCAGCCCGCCGGTGACCATGACGAAGGGCTGCTCGGGCGTGCGGGTCAGCACCGTGGCCGCCAGCGCCTCGCCGTCCATCAGTGGCATCGCCAGGTCCGAGACGACGACGTCGAAGGGTCCGGCGCTCTCGATGAGCGCGAGCGCGTCGCGCGCCGAGGGGGCCTCGACCACCTGGATCCCCACGCGCTTGAGGAGCCGCGCCGTCGTGTGCCGCACCGTCTCGTCGTCATCGACGAGCAGGATACGGCCACGGACCTGGCGCGCGGTGATCGCGCGGCGCGAGACCTGCGTCGGCGGCAGCCGGGGACGAGGGCGCGTCTCGCCGACGCGCGCCTCGGCCTCGACAGCGCCACTCTCTCCGTGTGGTGCCGCGCGCACGAGCGCGTGCGGGAAGAGGAAGCGAAAGCGCGTGCCGGCGCCCGGCGTCGACTCGCAGCGCACGTCGACCTGGTGGGATTGGGCCACCGCGCGAACGTGCGAGAGCCCGAGGCCGGTCCCCTGACCGAACGGCTTGGTGGTGAAGAACGGCTCGAAGGCGCGCGCCAGCACGTCGGCGCTCATGCCGAGGCCGTTGTCGCTGACGCGCAGCTCGCGCCCGGTCGGGCCGGACCCGCACTCCAGGCGCAGCACGCCGCCGTCGGGCATGGCGTCGCGCGCGTTGATCGCCAGGTTGAGCAGCGCCTGGTGCCACGCTTCGTCGTCGCCGTCGAGCCACCAGCGATCGTCGGGCAGGCTCGCCTCGACCGCGATCGACGAGGGCAGGGTACGGCGAAGGAGGCCGGCGACCTGGCGCACCAGATCGACCAGGTCGAAGGTGCGTGCGCGGATGGGGCTCTTGCGGAAGAGCGAGCTCAGCCGGTCGGTCAGCTCGCGCCCCCGGAGCGCGGCGGCGCGGATCTCGCGCATGGCCTCGCCGAGCTCGCGCGGTGAGCTCTGGTCGTGGTTGCTCGCGCACGCGAGGATCGCCGCCAGCACGTTGTTCATGTCGTGCGCGACGCCGGCGGAGAGCTGCCCGACGGCCTCGAGCTTCTGGGTCTCGAAGAGCGCGCGCGCCATCTCCTCGCGCTCGTCCGCGACGTCGTCGATCACCACGAGGCGGTCGCCGTTGGGTCGGCCGAGCGCGGTCACGCGGCAGCGACGCTCGGCCCCGCTCGCGGTGCGCAGCGCCAGCTCGCAGCTCAGCGCCGTGTGGCCCGGCGCACGCACCAGCGCCTCCCATGCGTGCCGATCCGCGCTCGCCACGAAGGGCTCGAAGGGCTCGAAGGGCTCCTCGGCCGGCTCAGCGCGCACGCCGAGGAGCGCGCGCGCGCGCCGGTTGAGCTCGGCGATCGCGAGCGCCCGCGTGAGCACGACCACCGCGACCGGGGCCTCGTCGAAGAGCTGGCGATAGTGCTCGGCCCGTGCGCCGGCGGCGTCGCGTGCGGCCTCGAGCTCGGCGGCCGCCTGCGCGAGCTCGGCGCCGAGCGCAGAGAGGCCGGTGACGACGTGATCCACCGGCCGGCCCGCGCCGGCCCCACTCCGGAGCGCCTCGGTCCACTCACGCAGACGTCGCACGCGTTCGTTCATCGCAGCGCCTCCTCGCGCCGGCGCGCATGGCGGCGGGCGCTGCGCGAGGTTCGCGCGGCGGAGGCGTCGAGGACGCGTCGCAGGCGCACTGTCGTCGCCTGCCGGGATCGAGTTGGGGGCTGAACCAGGTGCATTCCGGATGACGAGGCCGCGCCCCGGACGAGAGAGCATCGGACGAGGACCCGCCGTCCAGAGATAGCGCCGAGCCCGCCACATGACCAGCGCTCTGCGCGCGACGCGCGATGTAACCATGCAACCTGCAAGGGATCCCTCCGAAGGAGGGTGTGTGAAATCGCCCATGATGTCCCACAAGCCCTGATGGGCGCACGGTTTCACGTCATCCGTTCGGTGCCGGTTCGCCCCGTCGCTCCGCCAGCACCCGAGCGAGGGCGAGCAGGAGCGACTCGGCGGTGTAGGGCTTGGGCACGGTCGCGTCGATCCCAGCCGCGCGCGCCCGGCCCATCAGGTCGCCGTCGGCCAGCCCGCTCGAGGCGACGACGCGCACCGCGGGCTCGATCGATCGGAGCGCCACGATCATCGCCGGGCCGTCCATGATCGGCATCGCCAGGTCGGCGAGCACGACGGCGATCTCGTCGCGCCGCGCGGCGAAGCGCGCGACCGCGTCCACCCCGTTGGCCGCGAGCAGGACGCCATAGCCGAAGCGCTCGAGGATGCGCCGCGCGATGTCGCGGATCGGCTCCTCGTCGTCGACGACGAGCACGAGCTCGCCGCGCCCGTAGAGGTCCGAACGCGCCTGCTGCGGTCGCACGTGTCCGGTGCCCGTCCCGCTGGGGCTGGCCGGCAGGTAGACGAGGAAGCGCGTGCCGACGCGCGGCTCGCTGAAGACCTGCACGAAGCCACGGTGGCCGCGCACGATGGCGTGCACGGTCGCGAGGCCGAGCCCGGTCCCCCGCCCCGGATCCTTGGTCGTGAAAAAGGGCTCGAAGATCCGCTCCAGCATCTCGCCGGGCATGCCGACGCCGGTGTCTTCGACGCGCACGCACACGTACGGTCCCGGGTGGGCGCCGGGGTGGCCGGCGGTCTGCAGCTCGTCGAGCTCCTGCGACTCGATCACCAAAGCGAGCGAGCCGCCGTTGGGCATGGCGTCGCGCGCGTTGAGGCACAGGTTCAGGATCAACTGGTGCATCTGCGTCGCGTCCGCGACGACGCTCGAGGACTCCCGCACCGCGTCGAGCGTGACGCGGATGTTCTTCGGGAAGGTGTCCTGCACGATGCGCCGCACGTCCTCGGCGATCTGCGAGAGGCGGAGCGGCGCGCGCTCGCCCTCGGCCCCGCGCGAGAAGGTCAGGAGCTGGCGCACCATCTCGGCGCCGCGCAGCGCGCAGCGCTCGATCGTCGCCAGATCCTGCTCGTGCTCGGGATCGAGCTCGGCCTCGCGCAACATCGAGGTCGCCATCAGGATCGGCGAGAGCACGTTGTTGAGGTCGTGCGCGACTC
Organism: Deltaproteobacteria bacterium; assembly: GCA_011526585.1. Taxonomy (GTDB): domain Bacteria; phylum Myxococcota_A; class UBA9042; order PHBI01; family PHBI01; genus WYBB01. The sequence goes on along the minus strand of WYBB01000170.1, from coordinate 16,674 downwards.
CGCCCGCCATCGTGCCGAGGCTCTCGAGGCGCTGCGTGCGCATGAGCTGCCGCTCGAGGCGCCTTTGCGCGGTGACGTCGGTCTCGATGGCGAGGATCGAGCGCGGCTCGCCGGCACCGTCGCGCACCAGCGTCCAGTGGGCCTGGATCGTGACCGGGCGGCCGTTGGCGCCGGCCGCGTCGAGCTCGCCCGTCCATTCGCCGGCGCGCAGGAGCTCGGCCAGCGCGTGCTGATAGCCCATGGGGTCGTCGCCGAAGAGGCTGACGATGCTGCGCCCCATGGCCTGCGCCGAGGGCCAGCCGTACAGGCGCTCGGCGCGTCGGTTCCAGTAGCTGATCGTGCCGTCGAGCGTGCGCACCGAGATCGCGTCCCGGGCCTGGTCGAGCAGCGCCGCCTGCTCGCGCAGCTTGAGCTCGGCGCGGCGCCGCTCGGTGATGTCCGACATGCCGCCGATCATGCGGCGCGCCCGGCCGGCGCGGTCGCGGATCACCTGCCCACGATCGAAGACGTAGGCGATGCTGCCATCGGAGCGCAGGAACCGGTACTCCGACGACCATGTGGTCGCGTCGCCATCGATGGCCGCGTGGAGGCTCGCCAGGACCTGCTCGCGATCCTCGGGGTGGATGTGCGCGGTCCACGAGGCGAGGTCGGGCAGTCCCGGGCCGACGTCCCAGCCGAAGAGCGCCTGGTAGCCGTCGTTCCACCAGAGCGTGTTGTGGTCGAGGTCCCAGTCCCAGGCGGCGTCATTGGTGGCGCGCGCCAGGATCCGGAAGCGCTCGTCGCTCTCGCGCAGCGACCGCTCGGTCTCGCGTTGCTCGGTGACGTCCTGGATCGCGCCCTGGATCGTCACGACCGTGCCGTGCAGGTCGCGCACCGCCTCACCGATGACGCGCACCCAGCGCGCACGCCCGCGCGCGGTCACGAAGCGCAAGGTGGCGTCGAAGGGTTCACCGTGGTCGCGACAGCGCTCGATGCACGCCTCGAGCAGCGCGCGGTCTTCGGGCGGATAGAACGAGAAGAGACCTTCGAGGGTGGGCTCGGCGCCGGGGTCGACCTCGTGCAGCTCGCGCGTCGCGCCCGACCAGCGGTAGCGGAGGCTGGCGACGTCGACGCTCCAGGCGCCGAGCCGCCCCATGCGCGAGGCGATGTGCACGAGCGCCTGCTGGTCGCGCAGGAGCGCCTCGGCGTGGCGGCGCTCGAGGTGTTCGAGCAGCGCCTCGCCGACCCAGCGCACGAGGTCGCGCTCCTCGTCGAGGAATGGATCGCCCCGCCCCGTCGTCGTCACCCCGCGGTAACCGACGCGCAGGTGCACGCGCGCACCGTGGCGCGTCGCGACCTCCGCCTCCAGCGTGACCTCCGGCTCGGCGAAGTCGCGTGAGCGCGCCACCTGCTCGTCCGCGATCAGCTCGGCCACGCAGCGCTCGGGCCACTGCATCGCCGGCGGCAGCGCGTCGGCGACCGCCTGCGCGACCTGGTCGAGCGGCGCGGCGGTGTCGCGCAGCGCGAGCGCCACGGTGTGCATGCCACGCAGCTCTTTGACCCGCTCGCCGAGCGCGTGAATGATCGCCTCGTGGTCGGGCTCGGACACGCTCAGGTCCTCTCGTCGAGCGCGCGGCGCAGCACGCGGAGGAGCTCGTCGGCCGAGTAGGGCTTGGCGATGAAGTGGCGCGCGCCGGCGTCGAGCATCTTCATCGCGCCGCCACCGGCGTCGAGCCCGCTCGAGGCGACGATGCGCACCGTCGGGTCGAGCGCGCGCAGCGCCGTCATCGTCGCGGCGCCATCCATCACCGGCATCGCCATGTCGGTCAGCACCAGGTCGATCTCCTGGCCGCGGAGGGCGAAGATCGCCACCGCCTCGGCGCCGTTGGCGGCGAGCACCACGCGATAGCCGAAGCGCTCGAGCGTGCGCGCGGCGACGTGGCGGATCGTCTCCTCGTCGTCGACGACCAGGACGAGCTCGCCACGTCCGCGCGGGGCATCGCTCGCGCCGTCATGGACGCCCGCAGCGGCCACGCTCGGCGTGGTGGCGGGCAGGTAGACGCGGAAGCGCGTGCCCTCGCCGGGCTCGCTATGGACGTTGATGAAGCCCTGGTGGCCGCGCACGATCGCGTGCACCGTCGAGAGGCCGAGGCCGGTGCCCTTGCCGACCTCCTTGGTCGTGAAGAAGGGCTCGAAGATCCGCTCGATCGTCTCCGGCGTCATGCCGGTGCCGGTGTCCTCGACGCGCAGGAGCACGTACGGGCCAGGCCGGGCGTCGATGTGCATCTCGGCGTAGGTCTCGTCGAGCGAGACGCGTGCCAGCCCGATCGTGAGGAGCCCACCGTCGGGCATCGCGTCGCGCGCGTTGACGCAGAGGTTCGTCAGCATCTGGTGCACGTGGGTCGCGTCGGCGTCGATCTCCCAGTCGTCGTCGCCCACGTCCAGGCGGATCGCGACGTTCTTCGGGAAGGTGTCGCGCATCATGCGGTGCACCTCGGCGACGATCTCCGCGACGTCGACGCGCCCCTTCTGGCCGTCGCTGCCGCGCGCGAAGACGAGGAGCTGGCGCACGAGATCGGCGCCGCGCTCGGCGCACTGGGCGATGGTCGCGAGGTCTTCGCGCCGCTCCGGGTCGCGCTCGTCGTCGGCGAGGACCGAGACCGCCATCAGGATCGGCGCCAGCACGTTGTTCAGGTCGTGAGCGACGCCACCGGCGAGGGTGCCGATGCTCTCGAGGCGCTGCGCGCGCAGGAACTGCTGCTCGAGGCGCTTCTTCTCGGTGACGTCGGTGTTGATCGCCAGGATCGAGCGCGGCGCGCCGTCGGGGGCGCGCACGAGCGACCAGCGGCCGACGACGGTGACCGGCTTGCCGTCCTTGGTGATCTGCTCGATCTCGCCCGTCCACTCGCCGGTCGCGTAGACCTGGCGGGTCGCCTCCCGGAAGGGTGCCGGATCCCCGTAGAGCACGCGCGCGATCGGCTGGCCGAGGACCTCGTCGGCGGCCCAGCCGTACATGCGCTCGGCGCTCTTGTTCCAGTAGCGGATGCGGTCGTCGAGGTCGCGCACCAGGATGGCGTCCTGCGCGCGGTCGAGCAGCGCCGCCTGTTCGGCGAGGCGCTCTTCGCTCCTCTTGCGCTCGGTGACGTCGGTCATGCTGCCGATCATGCGCTGCGGGCGCTCCTGCGCGTCGCGCAGGATGAAGCCGCGGTCGGCGACGTGGAGCACGCGGCCGTCGGCGTGCAGGTAGCGGTACTCGTCGCTCCAGACGGTCTGGCCCGAAGCGATCGCCGCCTCGACGCGGGCGACCACGCGCTCACGGTCATCGGCGTGCACGTGCTCGATCCAGCTGGCGGCGAAGTCCTCACCGGCCTGGCCGGAGTAGCCGAAGGTGCTCTGGTAGGCCTCGTTCCACCACATGCGTCCGCTGGCCAGGTCCCAGTCCCAGACCACGTCGTTGGTCGCCCTCGAGAGCAGGCGAAAGCGCTCGTCGCTCAAGCGCAGCGCCTCGCGGTTGGCGTGCTCCGCGCTGACGTCGCGCAGGTGCACGGCGAGGCCCTCGGACGAGGGGTAGATCGTCACGTCGAGCCACTTGTCGAAGGGCGCGTAGTACTCCTCGAAGTGTACGGTCGTCTGTCCCTCCATCGCGGCGCGATACTCGTGCTCGAAGCGTGTACCGATCGACTCGGGGAAGAGCGTAAAGCCGTTCTGGCCGAGGAGCTCGTCGCGTGGGCGCCCGAGGACCGCCTCGGCGCGCGGGTTGACGAAGGTGAAACGCCACTGACGGTCGACGGTGAAGAAGGCGTCGGTGATGCTCTCGAGCGTCGTCTTGAGCCGGCGCGCGAGCGCGTTGGTCTCGGCCTCGAGGCGCAGCGTCTCGCGCTCGGCGGCGACGCGCTCGGTGATGTCCTGCAAGGCGCCCTGCACCGCGGTGATGCGCCCGCTCGCGTCGCGGATCGCCTCGGCGATGACGCGCACGTCGATGAGGCGCCCCCGGGCGGTCCTGAGCTGGCACTGGATGTCGAAGGCGGTGCCCTCGGTCATGCAGCGCTCGAAGTGCTTGGCGAGGCGCTCGCAATCCGCTGGCGGGTAATAGGCGAAGGCGCGATCCGAATCGGGCTGGGTGCCCGGGGGCTCGTCATGGATCGCGCAGACCTCGTCCGACCAGGTCACGGCGAAGTCGGGCAGCGCCACCGACCAGCCGCCGATACGGGCGACACGGCCGGCGAGGCGCAGGAGCGAGGTCGCCATCTGGAGTGAGTCGGCGGCCTTGCGCTGCGCGTCGATGTCCTCGGCGACCGCGATGAGCGCGGTCGGCTCACCCTCGCCGTCGCGCGCCATCGACACGCTGACGCGGCTCCAGATCGGTTCGCCGTCCTTCCTGAGATAGCGCTTCTCGACGATGAAGCTCTCGCGCTCGCCGGCGAGCAGCGAGCGCACGAGCGCCAGGTTGTCCTCGCGCTCGTCGGGGTGGGTAAGCGCGCTGAAGCGCGTCTGGCGGAGCTCGTCGTGCGTGTAGCCGAGCATGCGCTCGTAGGCGGCGTTGGTGATGAGGAAGCGGCCCTCGAGATCGGTGACGGCGAGCCCGGTCGCGGCGCCGGCGAAGGTGCGCTGCAGCAGCTCGTCCCTGGCGCGGAGCTCGCGCGCGTGCTGCTCGCGCTCGGTGACGTCGCGGAAGGAGACCACCGCGCCGACGACCGCGCCGCCCTCGTCGGTGATCGGCGCGCAGGTATACTGCACCGGGAAGCTCGTACCGTCGCGGCGGAAGAAGCGATCGTCATCGACGTGGCGTGTGAGCCCGTCCTCGAGGGTCTTGTGGATCGGGCACTCGGCGTGCGGGAACACGCTGCCGTCGGCGCGGTGGTGGTGCACGAGGTCGTGGCCGGGCTGGCCGATGAGCTCGGCCTCACTCCATCCGAAGACCGTGCGCGCGGCGCGGTTCTCGAAGACGATGCGGCCGTGGCGGTCCAGGCCGTGGATGCCCTCGCCGATCGAGTCGAGCACGAGCTCGACGCGGCGGCGGGTGGCGGCGAGCTCTTGCTGGGCGCGCCGGCGCTCCTCTTCGCGAGAGAGCGCCGCGCGCGACAGGGCGAGGGCGTCGGCGACGGTCGAGAAGAGCGCGACCTCGTCGGGGTCGAAGGCCGACGGGTCGGCCGCGCCGAGGAGGAGCGCGCCTTGGGCGGTGCCCTGGGCGATGATCGGGAAGGCGGCCTCGGCGCTGAGGCCGTGGGCGGCGAGCCAGGGATCGGGGAGGCCGGCGCGCGCGTCGTGGATCACCGGCTGCGCGGTGTGCAGCGCCTGGTGGAAGGCATCATCGGTCGCTGCGGGCTCCTGGAGCCGGGGCTTCGCGAGCCCCTCGAGGTAGCCGCGCGCGCGGCCGGCCGCGGCCTGCACCTGCGGCGGCGTTCCCTCCGCGAGGTCGACGATCGCGGCGAGCGGGAGCCCCGCGCTCTCGACGACGATGCGCACGACCTCCTGATGGAGGGCATGCGCGTCGCCGGCCTGCGCGATCGCCGCGTTGACCTGGCTCAGGACCCGGTAGCGGCGGACCTGGCGCGCCAGCCGGTCGGCCGCCAGGCGGCGCTCGGTGATGTCGAGCACGGTGCCGACGAGACCGACGGCGTGGCCCTCGTCGTCGCGTCGGAGCTCGCCGAGCTCATGCACCCAGCGCACCGCGCCGTCGCTCCGGACGATGCGGTGCTCGATGTCGAGCGAGGCGCGCCCGGCGAGGGCCGCGTCCTGCGCATCCTGCATGCGCGCGCGATCCTCCGGGTGCACCGCGGCGAAGAAGCCGTCGTAGGTCGGCGCGAAGGCCTCGGGCTCGAGCCCGAAGATGCGATACGTCTCGCGCGACCAGGTCAGGCGGCCCGAGGCGGGCTCGAGCTCCCAGCTGCCGAGTCCGGCGATGCGCTGGGCGCGCGCGAGGCGCTCTTCGCTGGCGCGCAGGCGGGCATCCTGGTCCGCCATCGAGCACGCTCCGGTGGTGACAAGTCGACGGCGATGTGCCGTGTGTGCTAGCTCGCCCACCGGGCCGCGCCTTGTCAATCGACGCGCTGATGAATCGGGGCCCGCGTTGTAACGGGCGCGACGCGCGTGGCCCGACCGGCGACCGGGGGCCTACGCGCGCCGTCCGCGTGAGGGGGGCGTCAGGGCCGGTCGCACCGATCCTTGACGACGGTGACGTAACCGACGGGATCGTCGCCGTCGCCGCCCGTCGTCGTCTGTATTCCAGTGTAGCCGGGGATCTCGAAGGCGATGACGCCGTGGTTGGGCCACCCGTCGAGGTAGGGGCCGGTCGGGTCGTAGTCGGGCCCGCCGGTCACCGAGAGCCCGGCGTTGATCGGGTGGGTGGGGTCGCTGATCGTGAGCTGGTCGTAGGCGTTGTAGTCATTCGTCCAGAAGCCGGTGAGCTCGGCGCCGAGGAACGAGTCGGGGTTGGACACGAGGCCGACCGGCGAGGACGCGTCGCCCCAGCCGATCGTCGTCGGCGCGACGACGCCGAGGCCGTCGCCGTCGATCACCCACTGCAGCATGTTGTAGAGGAGGCCGGCGTGGCCGTCGGCGGCGCGCGCACCCTCCTTGTGCGAGACGTAGTCCACGTCGAGCTCGGGCTCGTAGCGCCACTCGATCGCGTGGAAGTCGACGTCCGAGCCGCTGACGACGGTGCGGGTGCCGCGCACCGCCTCGATGGCGGAGCGTGCGAGCGCGATGGGGGTGTACGGCTCGTCGTCCGCCGTGAAGGCCACGCCGTAATAGGGCCAGGACATGATCGCCATCTCCTCGGAATCGATGAGGAGCGCATCGTAGCTCGACAAGGGCGCCGGGGGACCGTTGAAGCTGGCGACGGCGCCCGACCCATCGTTGACGGCGGTGCCGAGGTACCAGACGTCGATCTGCCAGCCGGTGCCGGCCTCGAGGTCGGCGATCATATCGAGGAAGTTGTCCTCGTTCTCGCTGCCGATGTCGTAGCCGTGCTCGGCGGGGTTGTCGTAGGCGGCGTGGTACCAGAGCACGCGCGTCACGCCGTCGCCGTCGGCCTCGGTGATGCAGGGGCGGTCGGGGGGCTCGACGCCGCCGCAGCTCGCGTGGGTGCCGACGGTGGGCTCGTCGCCGCAGGCGAGCCAGTGGCAGATCGACTCGCCGGCGAGCGCGGTGTAGCGCGTGGTGACGCCGCTGTCCTCGCCGTTGAGCGGGTTCTGGTCGCAGACGAGGCCACCATTGGCGCCCGTGATCTCGACGGCGTAGTCGATGATCGGCCAGGTCGTGTTGAGCGGGGTCATGCCGCCTTCGAGCATCTCCGGCGAGGCGGTGGCGCGCGCACTGAGGCGGCAGCCCTGGTGGTCGGTCAGCGCGGTGTCGAGGCCGATGGCGAGGTTCCAGTAGCACTTGTCGATCCCGGGCAGCTCCTCGTGGCCGTGGTAGATCGCGTGCTCGAAGATGAACGGCTCGAGCGGGCCGATGTTGCCGACGCCGGCGACCGGGGAGATCTCGTAGACTTGGCCGCTGTCGCAGGCGATCACGACGTCGGACATGCCGAGGATGGTGCTCTGGCCCGGTCCCGCCGTGCAGGCGAGCGTCATGACGAGGGTCTGCGCGCGCGCGTCGCCGTCGTGCAGGAGCTCGATGGCGGTGCCGTCGTCGTACTTGCAGTCGACCTTGGCCGAGCAGAAGACGTCCTCGAAGTTGACGGCGATGTCGAAGAAGCCCTGCTCGGCGTCACGCATGATCGTGAGCGTGAACTCGACGAGCGTGTCCTCGTTCTCCTGGCACGGGGCCTCGAGGCGGCAGGGCGTCGCGGCCGGGCAGGGGTTGTCGTACTCGCTCGTCGCGATGTCGGTCGTCGCCGCCGCGTCGCACGGACCGCCGCTGCACAGGCGCTCGAGCGTGAGCTCGACGGTGTTGAGCGTGGAGGCGGCGTCGCAGGTGCCGATGTAGGTGATGCTGCCCGTGCCGTCGCCGTACTGGTCGGCGCAGATCCCGGCCTGGGTCCAGACGGTGTCCGCGGTCGCGAGCCCGGCGAGGGGCGCGTTGAAGACCGTCAGCCCGTAGCAGGCGTCGGTGACGCCGGCGAGCGTGAGCGGCGCGACGCTGATCCCGACGGACGGACCGTCGATGCCGCGGCGCTCGGAGCCGCATCCGGCCCACACGGCGAGTGGGGGCAGGGCCAGAAGACCAAAGAGAATCGCCGAGTTCCGCATGACTCGTGCTCCGGTTCGGGGGGTGCACGCGTCCGCATTGCGTGCCACGAGTTTCCTCTCATCCTGAGGCGGGCACGTCAAGCGTGATATCGTGGCCGAGGCCGCGTGGCGCGCTGGCCGTGAATGCCGGCATGCGCTCGAGCGTATGCCCGCGTGGTCGAAGAGGCGCGGGAGGAGGCGAGATGAAGACCGGACGAGATCGAACGACGAGGTCCTTGCGCCCCGCCTGGGGCGGGCTCGCCGTCCTGGCGGCGCTGGGGCTGATGGCGATGGACAGCGGCACGGCGCGCGCGAGCTGCGGCTCGATCCAGGACGCCGACCAGCGCAACTACTGCTACGGGAGCTGCGGCTCGATCCGCGACGCCGACCTGCGCAACTACTGCTACGCGGTCAAGAAGGACTCGGGCAGCTGCGGCTCGATCCGCGACGCCGACCTGCGCAACCGCTGCTATTCGGAGAAGGGCTCGGGCAGCTGCGGATCGATCGGCGACGCCGATCAGCGCAACTACTGCTACGGCAGCTGCGGCTCGATCCGCGACGCCGACCTGCGCAACTACTGCTACGCGGTCAAGAAGGGCTCCGGGAGCTGCGGCTCGATCCGCGACGCGGACCTGCGCAACCGCTGCTACGCCGAGAAAGACTGAGCCGAGTGCGGTCGCGCTTGCGTCGGGGGATCTGCTCCGGGTAGATGGTGCGCCATGAAAACGACGCTCATCGCGCTCTGTCTCGCCTCGACCGCAACCCTGGCCGCGCCCGCGCACGCCACCGTCGAGGGCTACATCCTCTACAACGTCCCCTACCAGAGCCTGCAGACCGACGACATCTGCTTCATGCGTCTGCCGCTCCTGGCGAGCTTCGGGATCCCGCCGGCGAACCTGGCGCAGGCCTCGCTCCAGCCGACGGCGATCCTCAAGGACTACCCGGCCTACGAGTACGTCAACGTCAACCTCGCGGCGCCCGCGCGCCTGATGGTCCACACCTACGTCTCCGACGCCATCACCGACAACGGCGTCTGGGAGTACGCGATGAAGCTCGACGCGCGCGCGCTCGCCGCGCACAACGGCTACACCGTCGCCGGGCGCCAGCGCACGATCACCGCCGCCAAGCTGGCTCTCCTGGCGATCGCGCGCAACATGCACGACCTCTCGGGCGGCAACTACCGCCTGCGCGTCACCTTCACCGGGTTGCCCACCCAGATCGGCCTGTCCGGCACGAGGCTCTACACGTCGACGTCCTACCCGTACACGTCGTCGAGCCCGCTCCTGGCCGCGTACGAGCGCGAGCTGATCGATCGCGAAGGCACCTGCCCCGACAACCTCTGAGCCCGCCGCTCGGACCCGCGGGCCGCGGCGACGAGATCCGCGCGCGCCGCTCGATGACGCCGGCAAAAAAAATCGCAGGTGATGTCGATCCGCGCCTGGCTCGATTGACGTCAGGTTGGAGCGCGACGAAGCGCGGGCAGGTTGCCCGCGGCCGGGGCGCGCCGCTGACGTTGGGAGAAAGGCGATGCGGTTCATGGTGATCGTGAAGGCGACGACGGAGTCCGAGGCGGGGAGCTTGCCGACCGACGAAGAGCTCGCGGCGATGGGGCGGTTCAACGAGGAGCTGGTCAAGGCGGGCGTGATGCTCGACGGCGCCGGGCTCCAGCCGAGCGGCAAGGGCGCGCGCGTGCGCTGGTCGAAGAGCGGGGAGGTGAGCGTCGTCGACGGGCCGTTCCCGGAGACCAAGGAGCTCATCGCCGGCTACTGGATCCTGGAGTGCCGGTCGAAGGAGGAGGTCATCGCCTGGATGCGGCGCTGTCCGAACCCCTCGCGCGCCGAAGGCGAAGTGGAGATCCGACCCTTCTACGAGCTGGCGGACTTCGAGATGTCGGACGCGACGCGCGCGGCGCACGAGGAGCTGGCGGCACGACTCGCGGAGCGCGCCGGTCAGTGATCGGCGGCGCGCTTGCACTCGGGGGCGCTCGCGGTGTGAATGGAGGCCATGACGGCCTCCGAGACCGAGCGCACCGTGGGCGCGCTGTGGCGCATCGAGTCGCCGCGGCTCATCGCCGCGCTCGCTCGGCTGACGCGCGACATCGGGCTCGCCGAAGAGCTGGCGCAGGACGCGCTGGTCGAGGCGCTCGAGCGCTGGCCGGTGTCCGGGATCCCGCGGCGGCCGGGGGCGTGGCTCATGACGGTGGCGCGGCGGCGGGCGCTCAACGCGCTCGCGCGCCGGCGCATGATCGCCGACAAGCACGAGGCGCTGGCCCATGAGCCGAGCCTCGCGGAGGGTCCGGACGACGGGGCACATCACGAGGGCGCGCTCGCGGGCGACGACGACCTCCTGCGGCTGATCTTCTGCGCGTGTCACCCGGTGCTGACACAGGAGGCGCGCGTGGCCCTCACCTTGCGAGTCCTTTGCGGGCTCGGCACGGACGAGATCGCGCGCGCGTTCCTGTGCGCGCCGACGACGATGCAGCAGCGCATCGTCCGGGCCAAGCGGGCGCTCGCCGAGGCGCGCGTGCCGTTCGAGCTGCCCGATCGCGAGGCCTTGCCGGAGCGGCTCGGCTCGGTGCTCGCGGTGATCTACCTGGTCTTCAACGAGGGCTACGCCGCGACGTCGGGGGACGCATGGCTGCGCAAGGACCTCTGCGAGGACGCGATGCGACTCGGGCGCATGCTCGCCGAGCTCATGCCGGAGGAGTCGGAGGTGCATGGCCTCGTCGCGTTGATGGAGCTCAACGCCTCGCGATTCCCCGCGCGCCTCGGGCCCGACGGGGCCCCGATCCTGCTCCTCGATCAGGATCGGCGGCGCTGGGATCGGCTGCTGATCCGGCGTGGGCTGGCGCGCCTCGAGCGTGCGCAGCGCTTGTGCACCGAGCCGGGCTTCTACGCGCTGCAGGCCGCGATCGTCGCGTGCCATGCGCGCGCGGCGCGGGCCGACGCGACCGACTGGGCGGCGATCGCGGCGCTCTATGCGCGGCTCGAGGCGCGGCACCCCTCGCCGATCGTGCGCCTCAATCGCGCGGTGGCGGTCGGCATGGCCGAGGGGGCCGAGCGTGGGCTCGCGCTGGTCGACACGCTCGGCGCGGAGCCGACGCTGGCTTCCTATGCGTCGATGCAAGCCGTGCGCGGCGACCTGCTCGAGCGGCTCGGACGCCTGGCCGAGGCCGAAGCGGCGTTCCAGCGCGCGGCCACGCTCACGCGGAACACGCGTGAGCGCGCGGTCCTCGAGGCGCGGGCGGCGCGCTGTCGCGAACGTGCGGCCAGGCACGCAGGGCAGGGCGAGCGGAGGCAGGACGAGCGAGCCGGGCAGGACGAGCCGAGCGGAGTCTGATAGAGGTGGACCCATGCGCTGGCCGTTGATCGACCCCAAGCCGCTGTCGCGCGCCGAAGAGCGGCGTGTGGTCGAGGCGATCGCGCGGGCCGAGCGCGGCCATCGCGGCGAGATCCAGGTCTTCATCGAGGCGCGCTACCCGGGGGTCGGGCCACTGTCGCGCGCGGCCGAGCTCTTCGATGAGCTCGGGCTCGGCGAGACCGCCGATGGCACCGGGGTGTTGCTCTACGTCGCGGCCGAGGACCGGCGCGCGGCGGTCTGGGCCGGGCCGGGGGTCTTCGGCGCGGCCGCGCCGGACTTCTGGAAGGAGGCGATCGCCGAGGTGGCGACGGGCTATTCGCAGGGCGATCGCGCCGGCGGGATCGCGCGGGCGCTGGAGCGGATCGGGGCGCTGCTCGAGCGCGCGGCGCCGGGTGAGGACCGCGCGGGCAACGAGCTCGTCGATCGGGTGGTCCAGCGATGAGCGAGCCGACGCAGGCAGCCGGGACGGCGCGACGTGTGCCGCCGCGCGAGGTCGACTACGAGGACGTCGACGACGTGATCGGGATCGCCGCGGAGCTGCAGGATCTCGAGCGCGATCGCCTCAGCGTCGAGGATCTGCAGGAGGTCGCGCGCGATCTGGAGATCCCCGAGCGCCACGTGCGACCGGCGATCGAAGAGCTGGAGCGGCGGCGCAAGGAGGCGCTGGCCGCGGCCGAGAACAAGGCGCGCCGGCGGCGGGTGGTGCTGATCGCGGCGGTCGCCGTCGTCGCGATCCTCGTGATCTGGGCCATCGTCGGCGACGCGCGGCTCGGCGGGCTCGAGACCGAGGCGACGCGGGCGCGGGCCCAGCTGATCAACGTCGTCGAGCGACAGCGCGCGACCGTGCGGCAGTGGCAGGACCAGCCGGACGGGCCGGAGAAGATGGCGGAGCTCTCGGGCGCGGAGAACCGCGTACGCATCGAGCGCAAGCGCTACGACGACGCGGCGAGCGCCTACAACGAGGCGGCGACGAGCTTCCCCGGGAGCGTATGGCGGGGCCTCTTCGGGCGCCCCGAGGCGCTGCCGCTGTCGCACACCCTGAGCGAGGAGCTGACGCGGTTTTGAAGGGCCTCGCACGATCGTTGGCGGTGGGGGTGGCGCTCGCGTGCGGCCTCGGGACGAGCGCGCCGGCGCGTGCGTCGCTGCCGGTCATCGACGCGCCTACGGTCGATCTCGCCGGGGTCTTGAGCGCGACCGAGCGCGCGGTGATCGACCAGCGACTCGTCGCGCTCCGGGACAAGACCGGCGTGCAGATGGCGGTCTTGATCGTCAAGTCGCTCGGCGGCCGGCCGATCGAGGACTACGCCCAGGACGTGTTCATGCGCTGGGGCGGCGGCAGCGCGGCGCGCAACGACGGGGTGCTCTTCGTGCTCTCGCTGGGCGACCGGCGCAATCGCCTGCACCTCGGCTACGGGATCGAGGCGGCGATCACCGACGGGCAGGCGGCGAGCATGCTCGAGGACCTCAAGCCGGCGCTGCGCGCCGGGGACTACGCCGGCGCCTGCCGGGAGATCGTCGATGCGGTGCGCGAGCGCGTCGCGCACCTCACGCCAGGCGACACCGAGGTGAAGGCGCGGCCGGCGACGCTCGGCGAGCTGCGTGGGGTCTACCTCGTCTTCCTCCTGCTCGCGTGGCTCGCCGGCGTCTTCTTCCACCTCACGTCGCCAAACGCGCGCTGGAAGCGCAAGAAGAAGAAGCACAAGCGCCTCGTGCCGCTCTTGCCCAAGCGGCTGCGCACGCTCACCGTGTGGCTCGGCGCGCCGTTCTTCTTCTTCAACGTCTACCTCATCGCCAGCGGCGGCGACTGGGCGCTCGGCTACCTCGTGGCGTGGTACACGCTCGCGCTCACCGGTTGGCTCTCGGGCCTGGTCTTCGCCGCCGGTCCGATCCGCGCGGTCGTCTATGGCGTCTTCATGCTGGCGATCATGGTCGGGATCGCGTCGGCCATGCCGTCCGAGCCGTTGCCCAACGCCTGGACCGCCGGGCTCGGGGGTGTCGCGCTGACGTTCGCGCTGTGCTTCTTCTCGTGCTTCTGGATCATGGAGCCCGGCTCGGGCGGGGGCTCCTACGCGTCGTCGGGCTCGTCGTCGTGGTCGAGCTCGTCGTCGTCGAGCTCGTACTCGTCGTCGTCGTCGAGCTCGTCGTGGAGCGGTGGCGGCGGGTCGAGCGGCGGCGGCGGCGCGAGCTCGTCGTGGTGAGCTCGGCCGTCTCGGCACTCAGGCCGCCTTGTGCGCGACGCGGTAGTGCGTCTCGGGCACGGGGAAGCCGGCCTCGGTGAAGGCGTCCTTGATGAGGGCGTTGGTCGCGAAGTAGACGTCCCAGTAGGTGTCGGTGTGCGTGTAGGGCCGCACGCAGAGCAACGGGCCCATCGCGTTGAACTCGACGATCTCGACGGTCGCGGCGACCTCCTTGGTGACGTGCGGCAGGTTCGGCAGGCGGTCGCGCAGGAGCTTCACCGCCGCCTTGTAGTCGACGCCGTGGTTGAGCTGGGCGACGAGATCGACGCGGCGATAGGGGTTGGCCGAGAAGTTGGCCATCGTGTCGCTGAAGATCTTGCCGTTGCCGATGATGGTCCGGACGTTGTCCATCGTGTCGACGGCGGTGACGAAGAGGCCGATCTCGCGCACGGTGCCGGTGACGCCGGCGACGGTGACGAAGTCGCCGACCTTGATCGGGCGCAGGAACATCATGAAGACGCCGGCGGCGAAGTTGGACAGGAGGCCGGACCAGGCCATGCCGATGGCGACGCCGGCGGCGGCGAAGAAGGCGGCGAAGGAGGTCGTCTCGATGCCGAAGATCCCGAGGATCGCGACGATCAGGAGGATCTTGAGCACGACGCCGAGCGAGGCGGACAGATAGCGCGAGAGGGTGTCGTCGAGCTTGCGCGCGAGCATCGCCTTCTTGGCGACCTTGCCGAGCATCCTGATGATCCACGCGCCGATGATCCAGGCGACGATGGCGGCGACGATCTTGAGGCCGATGTCGACGCCGCGCTCGGCGATGGTGTCGATGACGGTCTGGGTCGTGCCGCCGCCGCCCGAAGGGGACGGCGCGGGGGTGGCGGCCTGGGCGAGCTGGGCGATGAGATTCATGAGTCGCTCCTTGCGATGTGGGGGTGAACCGCCCTTCGGATCGCACGGTTCGATGCCGCGGACAACGCGGGTGCGGCAGTTATGTAAAATTACATTTCGACCTTGGGTCAGACCCGGGCATGGACAAGGGCGACCTCCTCGGGGTAGGGGCGCGCGACCTTGCAGCGTCGGCAAATGAGCGAGCCGGAGGGAGCGACAGCATGACGAAGGCGATCTGCATCACGACGGCGTTGTGCCTCGGCACCCTGGGCGCGTGCGGCGACGAGGCCGCGGAGGCTGCGCTCGAGCCGCCGATCCTCGACGGCAAGTCGGACGCGGCCGAGCGGGTCGAGCAGCGCGGGCCGCTGGGATTCGGCGAGGCCGGTGCGAGCGGGCGCTTCTCGGAGGATCTGGCGTGGCACGGCTATGTGCTGGCGGTGCGGGATGACGCGGTCGTGACGGTCGAGGTCACCCAGAAGGGCACGTCGCGCGGGCTGGATACGACGCTCTTCCTCTACGGTCCGATGAGCGCCGAGGGCGCGTACGGTACGGCAGCGGTGGCGTTCGACGACGACTCGGGCTGGGGGCGGCTCTCGCGGCTCAGGGGCAAGCGGCTGGCCGGCGGGCAGTGGCTCGTCGTGGTCGGCACGCGCGACGGGCGCGGGCGCGGCGACTATCGCGTCGAGGCGCGCTGCGACAGCGGCGAGTGCGCGCCGGAGCAGGGCCCGGCCGGGGCGTGCGACGCGCGCTTCGTCGCGGCGATCGAGGCCTGCGTGGCGGACTGGCTCGCGGATCCGGACTACGACGCCGAGGCGCAGGCGCACGAAGAGCTGATCGCCCAGTGCGCGGACGTCGAGCCGATGGCGCCTGTGCGTGACGAGATCTGCGCCGAGGCGGGGGCGCCGGCCGGGCTGTGCGGCCTGGACATGGAGGCGTTCCACGTGGACTACCTGCCGGGGTGCCGGCGCGCGGCGGTCGACGCCCATCTCGACGGCGCGTGCGTCTTCGGCGAGCGCTATCGCGACCTCTTCGACCGCG
This sequence comes from Deltaproteobacteria bacterium, assembly GCA_011526585.1. Classification (GTDB taxonomy): domain Bacteria; phylum Myxococcota_A; class UBA9042; order PHBI01; family PHBI01; genus WYBB01. The sequence goes on along the minus strand of WYBB01000170.1, from coordinate 1,052 downwards.
CCGAGGCCGTGGTGATCGTCAGCGAGCGCAGGCTGGAGGACCCGGCGGCGCTGAGCGCGCTCGAGGTCGAGCAGGTGGTGGAGGCGGTCAGGGCGACGGCCTACGACGACGTGACGAGCGTCGAGGAGGCCTTCGCGGCGGTGGACGACAACGTCGTCAACCAGCTCGAGGTGTGGGACGCGTCCAACCGCAAGGCCTACACCGTCTATGAGGTCGGCGCGGGCGACAACTCCTTCGGCGTGGTCTTCGCGTACGGCACGATGACGGCGGTCGCGCACAACAACGACGGCGACTGGTATGGCTGCGAGGTCGGCTGGGGGCCCGAGCGGCGCCGCTGCGAGGCCGACGCGGACTGCGAGGGCAAGGCGCGCTGCCTCGGCCGCTCGGAGAGCTCGCCGCTCGGGCGCTGCCTCGATGCGGCGCGTGATGATCATCCGGCCGAGGGTGAGGCGTGCACGATCGAGGAGGGCTGGTCGAGCTGTCCCGGCGGGGCGGGGCTCGTCTGCGCGGGCGCGGCGCACACCGGCGCGGGGCTGTGCCTGCCGGCGTGGATGCGCGGGGCGTTCACGAGCGAGCCCGAGCTGGCGATCCCGGACGCGGCGGCGGGCGGCGTCGAGGCGCAGCTCCTCGTCTATGGTCTGGCGAGCGTGGACATGGATGTCGCGCTGGACCTGGCGGTGAGCCACGGTCGCACGAGCGACCTGCGGGTGACGCTGACGAACCCGGCCGGCACCGAGGTCGTGGTCTTCGATGGGGCGAGCGCGGGTGACGGGGTCGAGCTCTGGTGGGACCGGGTCGCCGTGCGCGGGTTCTCGGGGGACGAGCAGGTCAACGGCGTGTGGACGCTGAAGGTCGTCGATCGGAGCGCGGGGCAGAGCGGCAGGCTCGTGCGCTTCGGGCTGCTGATCACGTCGCGCTGGGACTAAGTTCGCGGCTGCAACGCGCGGGGCCGGCGTCGCTGCGCTTGGTCGGTCGTGCGGCGACCGTGAGGTCGCCTCCTCCCTCCCGGCGCTTGCTCCTTGGCCGCGCGCGTTTCGCTCGCGAACTCGATT